>JACQUK010000086.1 GCA_016210325.1 Chloroflexota bacterium | reverse complement strand
CCCTTGCGATGGATGGGGCGTTGGGGTGGGTGCGGGCGTGGGGGTGGGGGCGGCGGCCACCCTGATGTCCACCTGACGGCCGTTGGTCTGGAGGGTGTAGTCGACCAGCGTGGCCAGGGAGGCCGTGAACCCTACCTCGTAGCCGGCGCGCCAGAGGGCATGCTCCACCCCCGCGTCGGCCGCGTAAAGCTCCATCACCCCTTGCTCCTCCTGGCGGACCCCCAGCAGGTTGGTGCTGGCGAGCGGCAGCGCCAGGGCCAGGGCCCACACAGCCGCCAGCAGCACCAGCCCCAGCACCCAGGTCCCACCCATTTGGGCGCCTCTCCTAGCTATTGGCCCGACGGGCCAGCTTCAGCGTCTGCCTGTCAGTGACCGCCAGGCCAGGGGCCGCAGCCGTCAGTATGTCCACCGTGACGTAGGGCCCTACCAGCAGGAAGCTGACCTCTTGGACGCCCCGTGCCACCACGGTGGCGGTGCCGTCGTAGGTCCGCACGAGGTCGCCCCCTGAGAGGGCATAGGTCAGCGTGTGGGGCTCCTCCGCCCCTTCGTAGTGGTCGGCCCAGGTGAAGGTGGCCTGCGCCGAAGGAATGCCCTCAACCAGGTCGCTCCCCTGGGCCATGGGCACGTCGCGTACGAGCCAGGAGACCGCGTTCCGAGTGGCCGCCTGGGCCTGGTGCCCCGCGTTGGTCTTTTGGGCCAGGCGGGTGAGCTGGAACAACCCGCCCCCCACCACGGGCAGCACCAGGGCCAGGACGCCGGTGCTGACCACCAACTCCAGCAGGGTGAACCCAGGACGTCCAGGCACCCTGGTCCTGGGAGCTTCCCCACCGCCGCAGCCTCTAGGCCGCCGCATCCAACGAGCCCACCTGATGCCACACCATGAAGGGTGCGGTAGGGCCTCCATATGGCTCGGGGTCTTCATGGGCGGTTCACTTTCAGCCCCTCCAGCACCAGGAGGGCCCTGCCATTCTGGTTCACCGTGACGATGACCTTTTGCACGTTGTCATCAGCCCCGGCCAGGGGCCCAGCTATGGTGGAGACTGAGAGGCCCTCTGTCGGGGAGACCCCCAGGGGGTAGGTGATGGCACCGGGTTCGAGGGCCAACCCCTTGACATGCTCCATCTGGCCCACGGCCAGGGCCACCGCCTGTCCCCGCGCACCGCTGGTGCCCAACGCTCTGGAGGCCGCGGCCAGGGCTACGAGGGCTGTGGCCAGAGCCACGCCCACGATGCCCAGGATGACAAGCTGCTCTACCAGGGTCATACCAGACCTTCCTTTCACCCGCCCCCGCCCTACGGTGATTGGAAGCTTTTCATCACGCTGAGCAGGGGCAGCATCACCGACAGGGCGACGAGACCCACCAGGAGGCCCATGAACACCGTCACCGCCGGCTCCAGGAGGCCTGTCATCGTCGTAAGCCGCTCTTCCACTTTGCGCTCGTAGAACTCGGCCATGGTCTGGAGGCTGTGCTCCAGAGTGCCCGTCTCCTCGCCCACCCGGAGCACCTGGGCGTACATCCGGGGGACAAAAGGGAAGGCCCCCAGCGCTTGGGCCAGGCTCCTCCCCTCCACTACCTGAGCTCCTACCTGAGTGATGGCCCCTCGAAAGGCGCCGTTGCCAGCGCTATCCCGGGCCAGGGACAGGCACTCCGGCAGAGGAAGACCAGCCCTCATCAGCATGGCCATGGTGCGGCTGAACCGCGCCAGGCTCTGCTGGACCATCAGGGGGGACACCAGGGGGGCCCGAAAGAGAAAAGAGTCCACCCACCGGCGCGCCGCAGGTCTCCCGAGGGTCCACCAGCCCAGTGCCCCGGTGGCAACCAGGGCCATCAGGACCGGGAGCTTCCACGCCTGAACGAAGGTGCTGAAGGAGACCATCAGCCGTGTTATGAGGGGCAGGCGAGCGTTGAAGGTGGACAAGAGCTCGGCAAAGGTGGGCAGTACGACCGTGACCAGGACTCCCACCACCACCAGGCCCACTAGCACCACAACGGCGGGGTAGGTCATGGCCTTGCGGAGCTGCTGCACCACCGCTATCTCCCGCTCCATGTGCTGGACAAACTGGCGCAGCACCCCTTCCAGGGCCCCGGAACCTTCACCCACCGCCACGGTGCGGACAAAGACCGGCGGGAAGGAGCGCGGCATTGTCCCCAGGGCCTGGTGGAGGGAACGGCCCTCTTTCAGCTCCGCGATGACGCGCTCAAGAATGGCCCGCATGGCCGCCGTCTCTGCCTGGTCCCGCAGGAGCTGCATGGCGGCCAGCAGGGAGATGCCGGCCTCCAGGAGGGTGGCCAACTGCTGCGCCAGCAGGACCAGGTCCCTGCGTGAGAGGCGGTGCGCCTGGGCCCCCGCCCCCTGCCGCCACCCGAGGGAGGCGGAGCCCCGCAGCGAGAGGACCCGCAGGCTGGCACTGGCAAGCCTATCAGCAGCCAGGCCCTGGGTCTGGGCCTCAATGGTCCCCTTCACCAGGTTGTTATTGGCGTCCAACGCAACGTACCGGTAGTAGTTCATGGCCCCTACCCCAAGTGGTAGACGTTTGCCAAGACCTCGGCGGGGGTGGTGATGCCCTGCTTGGCCTTGATAAGCCCATCCTGGAGCATGGAGGTCATCCCTTCCTGGGTAGCTTGCTTCCTGAGGCAGCCCGGCTCCGGGCTGTTCAGCACCAGGCGTCGCATGGCCTCGGTCATGGTCATGACCTCGAAGATGCCAATGCGGCCCCGGAAACCGGTGGAGCTACAGAACTGGCACCCCTGCCCGTAGGTAAACCGGCTCTCTGGGACTTTCACCTCCCGGTGGTACAGCAACTGCTCCTCAAGGGGGGCCTCCCGAGTCACGGCGCAATCAGGGCAGACCCTGCGCACCATCCGCTGGGCCACGATGCCTGTCACCGAGGACGCCATAAGATAAGGGTCCACCTCCAAGTTCATGAGGCGGTACACCACCCCCTCAGTGTCGTTGGCATGGATAGTGGAGAGGACTAGGTGCCCCGTTAGGGCGGCCCGCACTGCGGCGGCGGCCGTGTCGCTGTCCCGGATCTCGCCCACCAGGATCACGTCGGGGTCGTGCCGCATCAGGGCCCGCACACCGGCGGCGAAGGTGAGGCCTGCCTTGACGTTGACCTTGATCTGGCTGATGCCGGGCAGGTGGTACTCGATGGGGTCTTCGATACTGACGATGTTCTTGGTACGCCGGTCCAGGGCATTGGCCGAGGCGTACAGGGTGGTGGTCTTGCCGGCGCCGGTTGGGCCGCTGACAAGGATGAGGCCGTGGGGCGCCTCCAGGATGGTCCGGTACCGGGCCAGGGCTTCGGGCAAGAGGCCCAGTTCCGCCAGGCCAAGGAGCTGAGTGTTGCGGGACAGGAGGCGCAACACCGCCCGCTCCCCATAGGCGCTTTCGATGGTGGCCACCCGCACATCCACCTCCCTGCTACCGGCCTTGAACAGGAACTGGCCATCCTGGGGCAGCCGCCGCTCGGCGATGTTCATCTGGGCCAGGATCTTGATGCGGGAGAGCAGCGGGGCGTGGATGGCCGTAGGGAGGGAAACGGCTTCCCACAGCATGCCATCCACCCGATAGCGGACCTGCACCCGGTCGAAATGGGGTTCGATATGCACGTCCGAAGCGCGCTCGCGGACCGCCTGCTCCAGCAGCAGCTCCAGGGTCTTGACGGCGGGGGCGGTGGAGGAGGACTCTTCCGCTGCGGGCGGTGCTTCTTGGCCTGTGGTCTGGTAGTCCTGGAGGTGGGCGGCCAACTCTGCGGTGGCCTTGTAGAAGAGGTCAATGGCCTCCTCAATCTGGGCCGGCGCTGCCAGCACTACCTGGAGCCGCATCGCTGCCTGGGCCTGGAGGTCCCCCACAGCCTGAAGGTTCTCTGGGTCGGCCATGGCCACCACCAGGGTGTTCTCCTGAATTCTGATAGGGATGCAGCGGTGCCTCCTGGCCAGCGCTTCAGGGATATACCTCGTCACCGCGGGGTCTATGGGGTCTTGCTTCAGGTCCACTACCGGCAGCTCCTGGGCCGCCACCAATGCGGCCAGGAGCTGTGCGGGGCTCACGGGGCCCACCGCCGCCAGCACCTCCACCAGGGGCCGCCCCTCCTGCTTCTGGACGCGGATGGCCTCTACCAGGTCCGCCGGCGAGATGAGCTTCCGCCGTACCAGCTCCTGGCCTAGCTTCTGGGACTCCAGGATGTGGGTGACCATCGTCCTCTCCTGGCAGCGGGCCCTCTGGCGGCGGGCCCGTCGCCGTTGTAGCACTCAAGGGCGGCCACCGCCGGGACCTCAGAGTCAAGAGGAGTGTAGGTTAGCCCTGGCCGTGGGCGGAAGCGGAAAAGGGGCCAGACGAAGGGGGACAAAGGGGTCAGGCCAAGGGCCGAAAGGGCCACGCCGGCTGGGCCTGGCCACGCTCCCCTCCTGGCGGATGGCGCTCCAGAAGGGCCTAGCAGTTGCTTATGGTGCCAACACCACGTTTCAGCAACCTGCGAGAGACGTGACGCGGGCAGAGTCCCAGGGCAACGGGCGGTATGGGCTTGGGGCAACAGGTGCCATGGGGTGCAAGAGGTGGAGCGCGGGGTTGGCCGCTTAGATCATGCCCCGGCGGATGGCCTCGGCCACGGCCTCGGCGCGGGTCTTGGCGCCCAGCTTGTCGAAGATATGGCTCAGGGTGCGCTTGACGGTGGTCTCGCTGATGGAAAGCTGGACGGCGATCTCCTTGTCCACGGCCCCCTCTGCGATGAGCTTGAGGACGGCGTTCTCCCGCTCGGACAGGGCCGCCGCATCGCTCCGGGGCTGAAGGACCCGGGACAACTCTCCATGCTCCATGGTGAAGTGAACAGGAGAACGGCCCTCGAAGACGCTGCGGATGGCCTGGACCAGGGTCGCGCGGGGCAAGTCCTTGGAGAGGTAGCCCAAGGCCCCAGCCGCGATGGCTTCGTCGAGGTACTCGGAGTACATGGTCAGGATGAGCACCTTGGCGTCGGGCCACGTGCTCTTGATCCGCCGCGTCAACTCGATGCCGTTCATGCCTGGCATCTTGACATCTATCAGTAGCACGTCTGGGGTGTAGCTCTTCATCAGCTCCAGGGCCTGCTGCCCGTTGGTCGCCTCAGCCTCAACGCTAATGTCTGGCTCCAGCTCGATCATGCTCCGGATGCCTTTGCGGACAATCTCGTAGTCATCCACGAGGAGGACGCGGATGGTGCCCAACCTTGTGCGAGCGGCTATCGCCACCGCTGGCTGCTCAAGCGGACCTTCGCCCGGCTCGGCAACTTTCGTCGCCTGCTGGTAAGGCATGAGCGTCTACTCTCCGTCTATCGCGATTTCTTTTTCAGGGCCTGCATCTTCATCGCGCTTCGCCAATATTTGCACGAGGCTCTAGCCATTGCGATGGCTGTGGAACTAGCATAGTGGCCCTCTCTGGCAACCATTATGTCATATTCAAGCCAGAAAGCTTGGTAACCGAGCGTATAGTGCCGATGATGCTAACACTCACCGTTCCCTATGCCAAGCGTATACTCGGTAGAGCGAAAGGCATCGCTTGGGTATACGAAGGTATACGATACGCATAGAATGGGTATCTAAGTCGTTACGGACTCGGCCAGTTTGGTGGAAAGGTTCAGCATGAGGCGGCGACAGCGGCAGGCGCCCCGAAAGCAGCGCCGCTCCAGAACCCGCTGAGGGCGGCGGGCTCACGTCTGGGTCTCCTGGTAGCCGCGCTCCCTGGTCCTCCAGAAGGGCCAGCACCTGGCGGACGTACGCCGCGTCGTTGACAAAGGCCCTGATATGCCGTCCGTCCTTGGGACGCGATGTTGCCAAGCCTGCGCCAGAGCCATAGGATTAAGGTACAGCCTGGGCGAGCTCGCTCCTCAAAGTGCCGGGGTAGCCCAAAGGTGCAGACAACGGTGGTGTCTTTTGTTGTGCATGGTGGGCCACTGTGCGCCATGGTGGCAAGAATCTTGCTACTAGCACACCCTGAAGATGGCCCCCTGCTAGACTGCGCATACTCAAGGGCATCCTGCACAAAGATCGGAACGTCGACTGGGAGCCAGTGGCGGCACCATACTGCAACCATCCAAGTTCGGGGGCGACCAAAGGCCGAGACTAACCCAAATGGGCAAGTCCGGCTGAGATGAAGTCCTGCCCATCAGTGGTGTGGAAGTAACTGGAGGTGAGGCGATGGGTCAGCAAGTTCTGGTCCTGGTAGGAACACGGAAGGGCGCCTTCGTGATGGAGAGCGGACCAGCCCGCCGTCGCTGGAAGGTCCGAGGCCCATATCACGAGGGCCAGAACGTCATGCACATGGCTTTCGATGCCCGTTCAGGCGACATCTTTGCTGCCGTCGGCGACGCGTGGTTCGGCTCCCGGGTCTACCGCAGCAAAGACCTCGGCCACACGTGGAACGAGCCCCAGTCCGGACCGGCTCTTCCTGCCGAGACGGGGCTCAAGCTGCAGAAGGTCTGGCACGTAGAGCCTGGCCGTCCCGAGGAGCCGGGCGTCGTTTATGCTGGCGTGGAGCCTGCCGCGCTGTTCAAGAGCACCGACAATGGCGACAGCTGGCAGTTCATGAAATCCCTCAACGACCATCCT
>JACQUK010000081.1 GCA_016210325.1 Chloroflexota bacterium | reverse complement strand
GAGCAAGACATCGGAGAGCAAGGCAGCGGCCAAGATTAAGACCCACCACAACGTGGGGGGCCTGCCCAAGATGATGAAGCTTGCCCTCATCGAGCCGCTGCGCTACCTGTTCAAGGACGAGGTCCGGCAGGTGGGGCTTGCCCTGGAGCTGCCGGAGGAGATGGTCCATCGCCAGCCTTTCCCGGGGCCTGGCCTGGCTATCCGCGTCATCGGCGAGGTAACCCCGGAGAAGCTAGAGGTGCTGCGCGGCTGCGACTGGGTGGTGATGGATGAGATCAAGGCTGCCAACCTGTACCGCCAGCTCTGGCAGAGCTTCGCCGTGCTGACGGACACCCACACGGTGGGGGTCATGGGGGACTACCGCACCTACGGCTACGTGGCCGCGGTGCGGGCGGTCACCTCCGAGGACGCCATGACCGCCGACTGGGCCCGTCTGCCCTACGAGGTGCTGGCCCGCATCGCCAGCCGCATCGTCAATGAGGTGCCGGGGGTCAACCGCGTGGTCTACGACATCACGTCCAAGCCCCCAGGCACCATCGAGTGGGAGTAGCATGGACACCCTCCGCTTCGAGGTGCAGGTGCACCAGCAGCCCGATGGCAGCTACCTGCTGCGCTGCCCGTCCCTGGGCTGCCTGGCCTCAGCCCGCACCCTGGAGGAGGCCTTTGCGCGCCTCACAGCGCTGATGGACGAGGCCGCCGACAGGCGCGAGGCGGCGGAAGACCCGGAGCTGGTGCCCTGGTGGCGGACGTGAACGGCACTCACAAGCACTCCGAAGACACGCTGGATGCCGCCCCCTAAAGTGAGCGGCATGATGCCCCATCCCTATGGTCATTGACAGAATACTGGGACTCCCCGCAGGAGGGTGCAGGGGACCCAGGTCCCCTGCCGGGGGCCTAGGGGGTGCCCCCCAGGTTCCTTTCTCCCCCTTCTCCAGCAGGAGGAGGGGGTCTGACGGGGATGAGGTATCAGCAGAGGCACCGACACCGGTGTCACTGTGATTTGGTCAATGACCATGAGGTCAAGAGTCAAGTTTCTGAACAGCTTGGTAGTTGCCAAGTTTGGCCTGATGAGGCAACGTCCTTGAACATCCTGGTGGTCGGCAGCGGCGCCCGCGAGCACGCCATCGCCTGGAAGCTGCGGCAGAGCCCTCAGGTGGGCCAGCTCTACGTGGCGCCGGGCAATGCCGGCACGGCGGCCATTGCTACCAACTTGGACGTGCCCGCCACTCACATCGAGAAGCTGGCAGAGGCCGCCCGCTCGCACCATGTTGACCTCACCGTGGTAGGCCCGGAGGCGCCGCTGGCGGCGGGCATCGTGGACCGCTTCCGCGCCCAGGGGCTGCCCGTCTTCGGGCCTACGCAGGCAGCAGCCCGCATTGAGTCCTCCAAGGTCTTCGCCAAAGAGCTAATGCGCAAGCACGGCATCCCCACCGCCGAGGCCAGGGTCTTCTCGTCCTACGATGAGGCGAAGCGTTATGTCCAGGCGGCGCCGCTGCCCCTGGTAGTCAAGGCCGATGGCCTGGCCGCCGGCAAGGGCGTCACGGTGTGCCAGGACCATCAGCAAGCCCTCAAATCCCTGCACGACGCAATGGTCGCCAGGGTCTTTGGCGCTGCGGGTGACCGCGTCCTTGTGGAGGAGTGCCTGGCGGGGCGTGAGGTCAGTATCTTCGCCTTCACGGATGGCATCCACCTCTCGCCCCTGGTGGCCGCCTGCGACTACAAGCGGCTGCTGGACGGCGACCGCGGCCCCAACACCGGCGGGATGGGGAGCTACAGCCCACCGGAGTTCTGGACCGACCCCTTGAGCGCAGAGGTGCGACGGGCCATCATGGAGCCGACGGTGCGGGCCATGGCCGCCGAGGGCTGCCCCTACCAGGGTGTGCTCTACGCCGGCCTGATGCTCACTCCCCAGGGTCCCAAGGTGCTGGAGTTCAACTGCCGCCTGGGTGACCCCGAGACCCAGGCGGTCTTGCCCCGCCTGCGCTCCGACCTGCTGGGGGTCATCCTGAGCGTTGTCAACGGGGGCCTGCAAAACGCCGCAGTGGAATGGCGCCAGGATGCCTGCGTGGGTGTGGTGCTGGCCTCGGGGGGCTACCCCGGCGAGTACCGGAGGGGGCTACCCATTCGCGGCCTGGAGGGAGTAGACTCGGACATCCTCGCTTTCCACGCGGGGACCAGGTCCGACCCCGCCTTAGGCGTCATCACCGACGGCGGGCGGGTGCTGACATTGGCTGCCTTGGGCAGTAGCCTGAAGGACGCACGCCACAGGGTGTACGCCAACATCGGTCGAGTGCACTTCGATGGTGTCCAGTACCGGCACGACATCGCCCTTCTGCTGGGCAGCGGGCAGCAGGCCAGGCGATCCTAGCTCTCCAAAAGCTGACGTGAAGGAGGAAAAGCGTGGCTGATTTCTACGTGGACCACGTGCTCATCGCCGTGCGGGACCTGGCGCAGGCCTCCAGGAGCTTCGATGCCCTGGGCTTCACCCTGACGCCGGAGGCGAGGCACCCAGGCCGCGCCACGGCCAACCGCATCATCGCCCTCACCCAGGAGTACCTGGAGCTTATCGGCATCATTGACCCCTCGCTGCCCGCCCGCCCCACCATGAAGGCGTTCCTGGACTCCCGCGAGGGGCTTTACATGTTCGCCATGGGGACTCGAAGCATTGAGGGGGCCGTGGCCTCCCTTCGGGCACGGGGCGTCGCCATCAAAGACCCCCAGGCGGGCCAGCGCGAGGGCACCGGCGGCAAGCCGGGCTACTCCTGGCGCGCCGCCGTCATCCCGACGGAAGCGACCCCCGGCAGCGAGACCTTCCTGGTTCAGCACAACAACTCCATCCAGGAACGGTACCAGGACCCGCCCGACGCTCGCCAGCACGCCAATGGCGCCGTGGGCGTCCACCACTTCAGCCTGGCAGTCCGCGACGCTGGAGCGGCGGCATCCCAGTGGGCCAAGGCCTTCGACCTCAAGGCGACACCCGTCCAGGAGGTGCGTGCCCTGGGGGCACGACGGGCCATGGTCCAGCTTGCCAACTGCTACCTGGAGTTCCTCTCGCCCCTGGGGACTGGGGAGATTTCCCGCTTCCTGGACCGCTACGGTGAAGCCCCCTACCAGCTCGGCATCGGGGTGAAGGACCTGGCGGCCACGGCGAAGCTTCTGGCCCAGAAGGGAGCTAAGGTGGGGGCGGAGCAGCGCGGCGATGGGGCCGCCTGGCGCACCGTGGAGCCCTCCAGCGCCCAGGGGGTGCAGCTCCAGTTCGTGCAGAAGCGGTAGAAGGCATAGCACAGGGGCGTCTCCACCCCCTGCGCGAAGCAAGCAGCGTACCTCGTGCGACGGGGTGTCTAGTCTTTGGCATCGAACAAGGAGGAAGCCCCATGCCCCTGGTCGGCGTGGTGATGGGCAGCAAGTCCGACGAGCCGGCGGTCCAGGAGACCCTAAAGGTCCTGGAGCGGCTAGACATCCCGTATGAGGCGGTGGTCCTCTCGGCGCACCGGCAGCCAGCCAAGGTGATGGAGTACGCCCGCTCGGCGCCGGAGCGTGGCCTGGAGGTGCTCATCGCCGCCGCTGGGGGCGCCGCGGCCCTCCCCGGCGTGCTGGCCTCCTGGACCACGCTGCCCGTCATCGGCGTGCCCCTGGCCACCAGCGAGCTAAAGGGGGTAGACGCACTTTACGCCATCGCCCAGATGCCGCCTGGGGTGCCGGTGGCCTGCGTGGCGGTAGGGCCCTGGGGCGCCCGCAACGCCGCCTACCTGGCCGCCGCCATCCTGTCCCTGAAGTACCCGGACATCGCGGACGCCTACCGTGCCTACCGGGAGGAGCTGGCGCAGGGGTGAGGGCTCGCCGACTCATGGCCCGACGGGCCCACCTGAGCCGGAACAGTCTGCCGCCCAGTGCCACGTCCCCTTAGTTCTTTACAAGAAAGGGCGCTCCCTTCTGGGAACGCATATGCTGGCTAGAGGCCGATACCTCACCCCCTTGCCCCCTCTCCTGCTGGAGAGGGGGACGAGAGAAACCTGGGGGACACCCCCAGACCCCCGGCAGGGGCTCCGCCCCTGCGCCCGGATTGGCTACGTCTTATATGCAACGGCCTTCCACGACAGGCCCCTAGTGGCCCTTCCACACGGGTGGCCGCTTCTCCTGGAAGCTAAGGCGCCCTTCCTTCATGTCCTCCGTCTCCCGCACAATCCGCTGGAGGTAGTCCTCGTACTGGGTCTGCGCCTCCAGGTCGTTGAACAGCCCACGGTAGACCGCTCGCTTGATCAGCTCAAGGGTCACTGAGGGCCCGTTAGCCAGACGATGGGCCAGCTCCAGGGCCTTGGGTAGCACCTGCTCGTGGGGCACCACCTCGTCCACCAGGCCGATGCGCAGGGCTTCCTGGGCGTTCACCTCATCCCCCGTCCACATCATCCGCAGGGCGCGGGAGATGCCCACCAGGCGCGGCAGGTACCACGTCGGCCCCTGGTCGGGCAACAGCCCTCGCCGGATAAACACCGAGATGAGGCGGGCCTGCTCCGAGGCGATGCGGATGTCGCAGCCCAGGGCCAGGGACAGCCCGGCGCCGGCGGCGACACCATTGACGGCAGCGATGATGGGCTTCTCCAACCGCTGGAAGTAGGTTATGAAGTGGAAATCAGGCTCCAGCTTCTGCCAGCGCTGGTCGCGCCCTTCCCGCCAGGAAGGAGCGCCCCGCGACATGTCCGCGCCGGAGCAGAAGCCGCGGCCGGAGCCTGTGACCACCAGCACCCTGGCGTCGTCGTCCCGCTGCATCGCCTCAAGGATGTCCTGGAGGCCAAACCGGGTCTTTGGTGTCAGGGGATTCAGTCGCTCGGGCACGTTCAGGGTAGCCAGCACCACCCCACCCTGGCGCTCCACCAGCAAGTGCTCGTTGCCCGCGTAGGGGTTGGACCTCCCATCTCCTGCCACGGATGCCTCCTTCCGAACACAACATTCAAGGAGCCTTCGAGCGCCTTCGCTTCACGTCGCGTGCATAGCCATGGGGACGAACAGCGATACCCTGGGCTCGCCCCCGACCTCGCGGGTGTAGTGGCCCTGGCCCGTCACATCCTCGGCGATGAGGATGTCGCCGGGGCCGATGCGCCGCTTCGTCCCATCCCCCACCTCGATCTCCACGGCCCCTGACACCGTGAACACGCAGACCCGCCCGGGGGCCGGATGCCACGGGTTGGAGCGCTGCGGATCGAAGCGGCGCAGCAGGAGGCCCGCTTCGGGGTACACCATTGCCTCCGCGTCAAGAGGCCACCCGCCGCTGGTCGCACGGAGCTGAGGTGGGACATCCTGGAAGTGTGACTTGCCATCGTTCCCTGTATAGATGCGCACGATTGCCACGTTCCCTCCTGTGTTCCTCTGGACAAGGTCTCCAGACCGCTGGCCCTTCAACGAGTCCGGGACGAGCGGCTGCCAGCAACACGGCGTTTACAGAAAACGTGCGGTGATGTACCGGTGTGCGGCGATGGCCGCAGTGGCGCCGTCCCCGGCAGCACTCACAAGCTGGGCCGCCGAGCCCTGGCGAATGTCCCCAGCGGCGAACACACCCGGTAGCGGCGTCTGCATCCAGGGGTCCACGGGGATGTGGCCCGCGTTGTCCAGGGGCAGCACCCCCCGAAGCCAGGCCGTGTTGGGCTCCAGCCCCACATAGATGAAGACGCCCGTCACAGGAAGCTGCGTTGCCGCGCCGTCCGGCAGGTGCCGCAGTGACAGGGCACGCACCTGCTCCTCGCCCAGGACAGCCGTCACCTCCGTATTCCAGCACACTTCGATACGAGGACTGCTGAGTACGCGCCCCTGGAGGACCCGCTGCCCACGCAGGGAGTCCCTCCGGTGGATGAGCACCACCTTCTTGGCGTACTGGGCCAGGGTCAGCGCCTCGTCCAGGGCTGAATCGCCACCGCCCACCACTACCACGGTTTCCCCAGCGAACATAGGACCGTCGCAGGTGGCACAGTGGGAGACGCCTTTGCCAGTGAGCTCAGCTTCGCCGGGGATGCCGAGACTCCGCAGGGACGAGCCACCTGCCAACACCACCGCTTTGGCCGCAAAGGTCCCTTCGCCCGTATCCATCATCAGCAGCGGCGGCACTACTCTAAGGGCCGTGGCCTCGGCCAGGCGCACCTCGGCGCCGCTGTTCATAGCCTGCTCCTGAAGCTGGGCCGCCAGGTCAGGCCCGGAGACGCCACCAGCCAGGCCTGGGAAGTTCTCCACCGTCTCGGCGTTGACGATCTGCCCGCCGGGGATGGTGCGTTCCAACAGCAGCGTTTTCAGACCGTAGCGGGCCGCAAACAGGGCCGCTGTTAGGCCGGCCGCTCCACCACCCACGATAATAAGGTCGGACTGCTCCGCCACAGGCCTCCTTTCCAGCCCCAGGTAGCCTACTGCGCGTCGCTGGAAGCGCCGTCTTGCGCCGCCGGAACACTGGAAGTTTCTAGCGGGCCAGTCAAGGGCTCCACCATCCGCTCCAAAGCCTCCACTGCCTCGCGCTCCGGGGCAACGCCCCCATACCTTGCCTGGTTAAAGCTCACCGTGAGACGCTTCTGGTCAACTCCGGGGAAAAGGCGCTCCAGCGTCAGCCCATACTCAGAGGGGGTCTGCCAGAGCGGGCGAGGGTGGCCCTGGCGCGCGGCCACGTTCAGCACCGCCAGGTAGACCCGCTGGACCCGGGCAAGCAGGTCGCCGCCGACCGGCAGCCGGTAGCCGTGGGCCTCCGCACCGGAGCGCCGGCGTGGCAGCAGGTTGGCCAGCAACGAGGCCAGCTCCTCGCCAAGACTTCCTTCTGCTGGCACCAACTCCCTGGTCTCTCCGGCTGCCAGCAGCGTTGCCATGCGGCGCTGCCACAGCACCCTGGCCAGCAGGTACAGGACCACGGCCACCGCCAGCCCCAGCAGCGACCACTTAATGGTCGCTAGCAGCACCGGCGGGAAAGCCGATGCTCCCTCGGCGCCACTGCGCCCCAGCTCTTGCAGCGACGGCGACCGGACCTCCGGCAGTGTCAGCTCCGCGCCGCCACGGAGCCACCGCGCAATCTGGACCACGATGGTGAAGACCAGGTTGAGGAGATAGATGAGTGGGATGGCTACCAGATAGACCAGCCACTGCGCTGCCACGCCGAGCAGGTGGAGTGCCATTCCAGCAGCCTTGCTGAGGACACCGCCCGCTGCCAGAAAGCCCACTGCCCCCACGGCCAGGACTCCGACCACACTGGCGCCCAGTACCCTGGCCCACCGGGGGGCCAGGCTGGCATGAAGTCCCTCCTCAAGGTGGGAGAGGGTCAGCCCCGCCAGGGATAGGGCAAAGAAGGGGAACGCTACCAGGCGCACACCCAGGTCGAGGCCAAGGACCAACTCGCCCAAGGCCACCGCGGCCAGAGTGATGAGCCCCCACCGGAAACCACGGAGGAACGCCTCGCTGAAGGTGCTCTCTGCGGCTAGCCGTGCCCCTCTCCACCAGAGCCCCACCATCGCCACCAGGAGGAAGGCCGTGCTTGGCAGCCCCGGGTGTTGGGATGCAGTGGTCGGCCAGCCCAGCCCTCCCTGGTGCACAGCCACATTCAGATAGATGAGCGCCGAGGCCAGGGCAGCGCCGGCCGTCCCCAGGAGCCAGCGTGGCAGGCTGCTGGCGGCCACCATCCTGGACAGCACCATTGCCCCCACCAGGACAACCAGCACACCGGGCCAGGAGAGCAGGGGGCCTCGCGCGCCCAACAGCGTTCCTACCAACGCTACGGCCAGGAACAGCCAGCAGCTCTCCTCCAGCACCAGCAGGACGGTCAGTAGGCGGTCAACTCTCCTTGCCAGAGTCTCCCTCCAACGTCCGGAAGTGGGGTCCCAGGTCTACCAGCACAACACCTTCGGCTAGGTGCCGCGGCGGCTCGTCCGCCGCCCACAAGAGCAGGGGCGCCCGGCGCCGCCCGACCAACAGGTCCAGGCCTCGGCCTAGCCCCTGGGTGGAGGCAGCCGTCAGCAGCACGATGGTGGCCCCCTGTGGTAGGCGCCGTTCCTCTTCCAGCAGCACCTCCTCGATAGGCCGGGCCACGTAGGGGCCTACCATCGCCAGGGCCTCCAGCACCAACGCCATCTGCTGCGGATGGCGCCCTGGCGGCACCTTCATGGGCCGCTCGTACAGGACTGACTTGCCGTTGGTGTACAGGCCAACGCTGAATCCCTGGTCAAGGCCAAGCTGGGCCAGCGACGCGGCTGCACCCACCACCCGCTCCACGTAGTGGGGAATCTGCCCGCCCCAGGGAACACCCACCGTGTCTACATTCACCACAATAGCCAGTGAGTAACCGGCGCCAGGCTCCAGCACCTTGACCTGGAGTCTGCCCTGCCGGGCCGTTGCCTTCCAGTCCACATTCTTCAAGGGGTCGCCCGACTGGTAGTCACGCACGCCTGCCGGCCGGGCGAGGTCCGGGTACCAGGGATTGGAGCCCCTGGCTTCGCCCAGAGGGTGCAAAGCTGGCAAGCCCAGCACGGGCAACGGCGTGGCCCTGGGGTACACCAGCAAATGGGCTTGCTCCGGGCACTCTTTCGTCCGGGGAAAGAGGCCGAAAAGGTCGCCGCTGCGCAGGCGGGCCGGGCCCAGCCGAAAGTAGCCCCGCCGGGTACAGCGGAGGCGGTAGGCCCAGCGGACCCGCTCGTACCCACCCAGCGACACAGCCCGCGAAATGCGCCGGAGGCCCGGCACGTCGGTGCTCTCCAGCGCGCCTTCCGTAGCCTCCAGCTCCTCGGGCACGCTGTCCTCCACCTGCACCCAGCTCAGCGGCAGGTACTTCTGGTTGGTCACGGTGAGGGTGAGGGTGATTTCCTCTCCCAGTAGCGCCCGATTGCGGGACAGCGCACGGTGGTAGGTCAGCCGCTCCAGGGCCAGGCGGCCCCATAACCAGGACACCGTGGCCGCGGCCAAGCCCATGCCCCCAATAGCCGCCAGCGCCCAGGAGCGAGCAGCCACCCCCGCCAGTACCAGGAGGGCCAAGAGGAGGAAGGAGACCTGACCGAACATGGCCCTACCGCTCCAGCGGCACTGGCACCCGGGTCAACACCTCGGCCAGGACGTCCTCTGCCGTGGTGCCTCGCAGGCGGGCCTGAGGTGTCAGGGCCAGGCGGTGGGCCAGCACCGACGTTGCCAAGGCCTTGACGTCATCGGGCAGCATGTAGTCTCGCCCCTGTACCGCGGCACGCGCCTGCGCGGCCCGGTAGAGGGCCAGGGTCGCCCGGGGGCTGGCCCCTAGCTCCAGCGCGTCGTGGCGGCGAGTGGCCTGGGCCAGTAGCGCAACGTACTCTCGCAGGGAGGGGTCCACTCGTACTTGCGGCACCAGGGCCTGAAGGCGCCCCATCTCATCCCCACTCACAACTGGTTGCAGCTCCTCCACTCGGGCCGGGTCACCAAAGCGCAGCAAGACCTCCTGCTCCTCGGCCAGGGAGGGATAGCCCAGCTTCACACGGACCATGAAGCGGTCCAACTGGGCCTCCGGCAGGGGGAAGGTCCCTTCCATCTCAATGGGGTTCAGCGTCGCCAGGACCAGGAAGGGCGCCGGCAGGCGGTACGTCACGCCGTCTACTGTGACCTGGCGTTCCTGCATGGCTTCCAGCAGAGCGGACTGGGTACGAGGAGTAGCCCGGTTAATCTCGTCCGCCAGGAGCACCTGGGCAAAGACCGGCCCGGGACGGAACTCGAACTCGCTGCTCTTCTGGTTGAACACGCTAACACCCAGGACATCCCCTGGGGTGAGGTCCGGGGTAAACTGGATGCGCTTGAAGGTGCAGTCCAGCGACCTGGCCAGGGCCTTGGCCAGCGTAGTCTTGCCGATGCCGGGCACGTCCTGCACCAGGATGTGCCCGCTGCACAGCAGGGCGGTCAGGGCCAGGTCCACCGCCTCCTCCTTCCCCACCAGCACCTTCCCCACATTGGCACGAAGCCGTGCTGCGGCCTGCTCCGCCGCCGACACCACTACGCCCTCCATTGCCACTCCTGCCACGCTAGGTTGGTGGCAGTCTAGCATCGGCATACGCCTTGCGCAACGGCCAAGGCTGTCCCTATAATACGCCTTCCAGGCCCGAGGCCGGCCATTCCATCCATAGCCCAAGAATAGTGATTCAAGTAGGTCGGGTTTCCCAACCCGACCGTCCGCCGCGGGCAGGTTCGGAAACCTGCCCTACGGGGGTCAATCGCTGTTTTCGGGCATAGCTCTGTGGGAGACACAACGACATGGCCCAAACAGGAGCGCCATCGGCACTGGGCGGACTGCGGGTGCTGGACGTCTGCACCGACTTGGGGCTCTACTGCACCAAGCTACTGGCAGACCTGGGTGCCGACGTGGTGCTGGTGGAGCCTCCGGGAGGGCATCCGGCGCGACGCCTGGGCCCCTTCTTCCGCAACCAGGAACACCCGGAGCGAAGCCTCTCGTTCTTCTACCTGAACACCAACAAGCGCAGCGTCACACTGGACCTGGAGACCCCGGATGGGTGCGCCCTGCTTGCGGACTTGGCGCAGCGGGCCGACATCCTGGTGGAGAGCCTGCCGCCCGGCGCCCTGGCGAAGCTGGGCCTGGACTACACCAGCCTGAGCCGGCGCAACCCTCGCCTCATCCTGACCTCCATCTCGCCCTACGGCCAGGATGGGCCCTGGCGCGACGCCCCCGCCTGCGACCTGACCCTGATGGCCTCCGGTGGCCTGCTGAGTCTGGCAGGCTGGCCAGACTCCCCTCCGGACTGGAACCCGTACCACCTGGCCCACAAGGTCGCTGGGATTCACGCATGCGTAGCGACCCTGACGGCCCTCTACTGGCGGGACCTGACGGGGGCCGGAGGCTGGCTGGACGTGTCCGCCCAGGCCGCCGTTGCCCTGGGCACTGGCTACCTGCCCGCCTGGTGGGAGCTACGCCGCATGGTCTCGCAGCGCATGGGGCCCAACATGAGCGACGTTGACCCTCCGGAGCAGTGGGTATGGCCCTGCAAAGACGGCTTCATTGTAGGTCCCCCCTTTGGCGGGCAGCGGGGCTGGGAGCCGGTGCTGGCCTGGATGAAGGAAGATGGCGCCACAGAGGGGCTGGATGGGCCTGCCTGGCAGGACCCGGCCTACCGCCGCCAGCACACCCAGGAGGTCGCCGCGGCCTGGGGACGCTTCCTCCTCCAACACACCAAGGCTGAGCTGTACCACCGCCTCCAGCGCCAGGACCTGGCCATCACTCCCATGCAGACAATGGAGGAGGTGGTCAACGACCCGCAACTGGCCTACCGGCAGTTCTTCGTCCCCATGGAGCATCCAGAGCTGGGAGCGGCCCTGCGATACCCGGCGGGGCCTTTCCCTCTGTCCGAGACGCCGCTGCGCCTTGTCCACCGCGCGCCGCTCATCGGCGAGCACACAGAAGAGGTCCTGTGTGGCGAGCTTGGGCTGGCCCCAGAACGGGTCGCTTCCCTCCGGGCAGCCGGGGTTATCTGAGCGCAGTGGCGAAGCCGGGTTCTGGCGAGTCTCTGACCCAGTCCTCAACAAGACGGGCCTGGACTCGCCGGTGACACAACCACCCCACTGCAGGAGCCTGTGGCCATGGTAGCTCTTCTCAGCTCAGATGTAGCCACCTGGCAACTAGTACTCAGTCATGCTGGTTTTGAACGGATTTGAAATAAAGCATAGACTAGGGGACAATCGGTGAAAGGGGTGTCCCCTCATGGTAGCGGCGAAGTACGTCGTTCGATTGACCCAG
>JACQUK010000080.1 GCA_016210325.1 Chloroflexota bacterium | reverse complement strand
TCGGGGCTGGTCTGTTTCCATGGCACGATGGGCCTCCTGGGTGGTCTTCCCTTTGCGCGCACTCAGGATGTTACCCATGTGCCCAGTCTTTGTGTTACCAATGTACTCGGTCTGTACCCATCCTGACCCTTCCCCCGGAAGCGGGGGAAGGGACTGTCCTCTCCCTCGCGTGGGTGAGAGTCAGAGAGGGGGTGAAAACGAAAAGAACCTGGGGCTACTGGGTGGGTGTCCGCCGCCTGTCGCGGGAAACGGTCACCTCTTGAGGCGAGTCCTCGATGGCCCCATCCTGGACCAGGGCCAGGTACTCCTGCGCTGAGACCCCCAAAAGCTCTTGGAACACCAGGGGATTGTGTTGTCCCAGCTCTGGCGCTGATCCCTGGATAGCCCATCCTGGCAGGTTCACCCCAGGGCCCGCCAGGAACCGGAAGGCAGGGCTGGCGTGGGCTGTGGGGCCAATCGCTGGCTGCACGATGGTGCTCCAGAAGCCCCGGTGCTGAAGTTGCGGGTCCCGCTCCAGGATGTCGGCGGCTGTCTCTACGGCGCTGGCTGGTACACCTTGCTCCCGAAGGCGCTGCGCCAGCTCCCAGGCGTCGTGCTGGCGGGTCCATTGGGCGATGTGCTGCTCCAGCTCCTCTTCGTGGGCCTTTCTGGCTCCAAAGGTGGCAAAGCGGCCCTCTCTGGCCCAGGGCGGCTCCTCCATAGCCTGCAACAGCCCGTGCCATTGCACCTCGGTGAAACAGGCCAGGGCAACCCAGGTGTTGTGGCCCGCCGCAGGAAACGAGTTGTGGGGCACTGCTCCGGGGTGGCGGTTCCCGCGACGCTGTGGCACAGTGCCATTGGCGGTGTACTCCAGCACGGCTTCGCCCACCATGGCCACGGTGGACTCGTACTGGGCGAAGTCAACGAACTGGCCGCGCCCTGTATGGTGGCGGTAGTGAAGGGCGGCCATCACCGCGGCCGCGGCGAAATAGGGGTTGCAGGTGAAGTCGGGCAGGGCATGGGTGAAGCCCACAGGCGGCTTGTCTGGGCTTCCTGAGAGGTACTTGAGGCCAGCGAGGGCCTCTATCTGGGGTCCAAGCCCGCGGTACGACGCTAGAGGGCCTTCCTGCCCCATCACCGGCATGCTGATGGCGACGATGTCCGGGCGCAAGCGCCGCAGGTCCTGGTACCCCAGTCCCAGGCGCGTTAGCACGCCGGCGGAGAAGTTGTCGGCCACCACGTCGCTGATGCTGACCAGGCGCTGCACCAGTGCCTTGCCCGCTGGGTGCCGGAGGTTCATCGCCACGCCCAGCTTGCCGGTGTTCAAAGGGTAGTAGCGGCCACTGGCATTGACCCCTTTCGCGCCAGGGGCAATGGGCTGGGAGACCCGGACGTAGTCAAGCCGGGTGGCGGACTCCACCTTGATGACCTCGGCCCCCATCAGGGCCAGAAGGCGGGTCCACAGCGGGCCGGCTGCTACCCAGGTGAAGTCGGTGATCCGCAGGCTCTCCAGGGGAAGGCCCATGCTGTCACTCCTGTCCTGCCAGGGTTCCCTAAAGTTTAGCAACTTGATGGCCTGTGGGCCACCTCGGCTATGCCTCCCGAAAACAGCGATTGACCCCCGTAGGGCATCCCGACACGTCCCGACTCATCGGGACACGTCGGGACGAACCTGCCTGCGGCGGACGGTCGGGTTGTCCCGACCCGTCGGGACGACCCACAGCTTGAATCGCTATTCTTGGGATGCCTCTTGGCCTTGGCCGCCGGCAGGGGGATCCCGGCCTAGCGCACCGACCTGGCCAGGACATCCACCACCATCAGCGCCCCCACACTTATCAATACCACACCGGTAACTAGCACAAGACTGCGCAGGCTCACCTTGCCCGTGAGACGAGCGCCGTAGTAGGTGCCAACCATGCCGGTGGCGCCCATGACGAGCAGCAGCGGCAGGTCGAAGTCTTTTCTCACGCCATGCCCCAGAAAACCGAAGGCCCCCATCAGGAACCCGATAACCAGATTTGTTCCGGCCGCGGTGCGGATGTCCATCTTCAGGATGCGCACAAGAGCAGGAAGGCGGATGCTCCCCAAGATAAGCCCCACCGCGCTACCCAGAAGGCCGATGCCAAAGCCGATACCTGCTTCGACGGCGCCGCGGTGGAGGCCAATGGGTAGCCTGGTGGGTTGGGGAGCCGCCCCGGGGACCGTGGCCCTGGCTAGGCGTCTGGTCCTCATGACAAACTCAAGGCCCTGCCAAAGCACCAGGGCGCCAGCCAGTCCCAACAACAGTTTCTCTGGCACCGCCTCGGCGAAGAGGCCGCCGACGAAGGCACCTACCACAGAGGGGATTCCCATCACTACTACCACCGTCGGGTCCACTCGGCGGTCCCGCCAGTGGCGATAGGACCCTGTGAGGGCACTTAGCGTGCTTACCAGAATGTTGGTCCCGCCTGCCACTGCCACCGGCATGTCCCTTACTAGCAGGAGCAGGGCTGGGAGCCTCATGGTGCCTAGGGCCAAGCCCACAAGGCCCCCCAGGATGCCAACAGCGAATGAGATTATACCGAGTAAGGCTAGTAGTCAGTCACGATGAAGTTGCAGGGTAGAGATGGCGGAGTTTACGACGGGCATCGT
>JACQUK010000082.1 GCA_016210325.1 Chloroflexota bacterium | reverse complement strand
CGGTAGATGATGGCGGTGTTCTTGGCCAGGATGGTGATGCCCCGCTCCCGCTCCAGCGGGTTGCTGTCCATGATGAGCTCGCCCACCTGCTGGTTGGCCCTGAAGACATGGCTCTGCTTCAGCAGGGCGTCCACCAGGGTGGTCTTCCCGTGGTCCACGTGGGCAATGATAGCCAGGTTGCGAATATCAGCGCGCGTCTCCGTCCCCATACTCCTTCAGAAAAAGTGCTGGCCCGTGAGGCCAGCACTGTGCGTATGTATTCATGATAGCACAAAGGAGTTTGCGCGGGCGAAGCTGTGCCGTATAATCGGCGCTACGCCATAGACCGCGCCCGACCCCTTGGGGCCACGGAAATGTTGAACAAGACAGGAGCATCGAGTGACCAGTGTGCTTGCCAACGCCAACATGATAGATGGCCTTGCTCCGGAGCCCCGGCTGAAGGCCAACCTTGTCATTCAAGAAGGGCGTATCCAAAGCGTCGCAGCGGAGCTAGGCCGAACAGTGCGGGAGGGCGCCAGGGTCATCGACCTTCAAGGCACGTGGCTGCTGCCCGGGCTGTGGGACGCGCACAGCCACATGGTCTCTCCCCGACACGCACCACCTGACGAGACCCCTATGGACCGCTTCCTGCGCCAGGGCAGAGAGGCTATGGACGCCTTCCAGCGCGGGATCACGGCCCAGCGGGTGGTTGGGGCCGCCAGTTTCAGCGATGTTGCCTGGCGCAGGGCCTTCGACCGCGGGCTTTTCCTTGGCCCACGCCTTGCGGTGGCAGGGCACCTCCTGGTGCCCACCGGGGGCCACATGGCCCACAAAGACGTGGCGCAGCAAGGGGACGGGCCTGCCGACTTCCGTCGTCTGGTCCGCGAGCAGGTCCGCGCTGGGGTTGACCTCATCAAGGTGGCCACCACGGGCGGCGTCCAGGGTCCGGAGCATGAGAGCACCGACCACGTGCACTTCCTGCCCGACGAGCTGGCGGCGGTGTGTGAGACTGCCCGGGACCGAGGACTCCCGGTGGCCGTCCACGCCGGGAACCCGCAAGGGGTGAAGGCAGCGGTGCGCGCCGGAGTCCACAGCATCGAGCATGGCTATGTGCTGGACGAGGAGGCGATAGCGTTAATGGCCCAGCACGGTACGTACTACGTGCCGACGCTGCGTGTGACCCTCCTCACCGAGGAGGCCGCCTCCAGCCCATACGAAAAGGAGTACGTCGCCCGCTGGCCCTCGCCGTCCCTGATGCGGCAGCGGGCCAACGCCCTCCGTCCGGGCCACCTGGAGGCCTTCCGCATGGCACTGGCCGCGGGGGTGAGAATCGCCAGCGGCTCGGATGCCGGCCCGCTGGCCGACACCTCCCTCATCGAAGTTGAGCTATTGGTGCGGTGCGGCATGACCCCCATGCAGGCATTGGTCGCCGCCACCAGGCACGCGGCCGAAGCGGCCGGCGTCGGCGACCGCGTTGGGACCGTGGCCCCTGGGAAGCTGGCTGACCTTATCGTCGTTGCACAAAGCCCATTGGAGGACATCTCCAATATCCGTACCCTGCGGATGGTCTTCAAGGCCGGCGAGTTGGTTGTTCACAAGGATTAGGTTCTGTTGACATTCTGCCGTTTCTTCCGTTCATGCTGAGCTTGTCGAAGCATCATGGTTCGACAAGCTCAGCATGAACGGAATTCAAACCCGTTCACCCCGAGCTTGTCGAGGGGTCGCCCTTCGAGGGCCTCAGGGTGAGCGGACAATGTCAACAGAGACTAGGCCACCCGTGGCCCCCGGCCACAGGCCGTTCATACTCTCGGGTTGCTAACCTTCGCTCGGAGGTGACCCGTGTCCTCCTATCCTGAGCTGCACATAGACCCACGCCGCCTGGAGGCGGACATCATGGCCCTGGCGGCCTTCACACGCCCTGACATCCCGTACACCCGTCTGGCCTTCAGCGAGGAGGACCGCCAGGCGAGGGAGTGGGTCAAGGCGCGGATGAAGGAGCTTGGGCTGGCTGTGCTGGTGGACTCCGCCGCGAACATCATCGGCAGGCGCGAGGGCAAAGAGCCTGCCCTAGGCGCCATCAGGACCGGCTCTCACGTTGACACAGTGCGCGGCGGGGGGCGCTTCGATGGCATGGTGGGCGTCGCCGGCGCGCTGGAGGCCGTGTGGGCCTTGAACGAGGCTGCCATCACCACGCGCCACCCGCTGGAGGTGGTCGTTTTCACCGCCGAGGAGGCCAGCGTCCCCGGCCACACGCCCTTCGGCAGCAGGGCCATGGCCGGCCAGCTCAATATGCAGGCCGCCCTGGAGGCCCCCACGCCAGATGGGACCCCCGTCCGCGAGGCGCTGCGGCGTCTGGGCGGCGCCCCGGAACGCCTGGGCGAGGCCCGCTTGAAGCCGAGCCAGGTGTTAGCGCATCTGGAGCTCCACATTGAGCAGGGGCCGGAGCTGGAGCGGAAAAGCATCCCCATCGGTGCCGTGACCGCCATCGCTGCGCCGTGCCGAGGCCGCATCCTGGCAACCGGCCGCGCCGACCACGCCGGCGCCACCATGATGGCCGACCGTGCCGACGCCCTGTGCGCCGCCGCCGAGGCGGTCCTGGCCGTGGAGCGCGTGGCCAAGGGCTTTCCACAGACCGTGGGCACCGTGGGCACCCTCCAGCTTTCCCCCAACATGGCCAACGTCATCCCCGGGCGCGTGGAGATGGATGTGGAAGTGCGCTCCGCCGACGCCGGCCACCTGAAGGACGCCAGGGCACGCCTGGCCGAGGAGCTGGACCTGATTGCAGGGCGCAGACGAGTGAAGCTGGACCTGGAGTGGCTATCGCTGGAGGAGCCGGTCACCATACCTCCGGACATGGTGGCCCTGGTGGAAGAAAGCGCCGGTGAGCTGGGCATCCCCTGCACCCGCATCATCAGCCGTGCCAGCCACGACTCCGCCCGCCTGGCCCCGGTGCTGCCGGTGGGCATGGTCTTCGTCCCCTCCAGGGGTGGCAAGAGCCACGTACCGGAGGAGTGGACAGACTTCGAGCAGGTGGCCCTGGGCACCCGCGTGCTGGGGCGTGCGCTACTCAAGCTGGACGCACGCCTGTAGGCCAGCCAGGGACTTCTTCGAAGTCTTACGTAAGGCACCATCACGAGAGCCGCTTGTGGTGAGCATGTCGAACCACGAGCGGCTCTCGTCCGACGCGCTCCGGAGCCGAAGGTGAAGCGCGCGCTACCCGACCTTGACCCCTCCCGGCGCGAAGGCGGCCGCGGCCTTGTCGCCGGGCAGGTACTCGGCCTGGCCCCGGGGGCGGACCAGGCGTTCCCCCTCCACCACCACCTGGCCCCGCTGGACCACCAGCGTTGGCTTGCCCACCACCTGCCAGCCCTCGAACGGGGTGTAGTCCGAGTTGGTGTGCTGGTAGGCGGCACCCAGGGTGTGGGCCTGGAAGGGGTCAAACAGCACAAAGTCGGCATCGGAGCCGGGCTGGAGGATCCCCTTCCTCGGGTAGAGGCCAAACACCTTCGCGGGGTTCTCGCACAGCGCCTGGACCAGCCTTGGCAAAGTGATGCGCCCCTCGTTGACGCCCTTGTGGTAGACCACCGAGAGCATCTGCTCGGCCCACGGCGCGCCAAAGCGGGCCTCAAAGATGTTGCCCGCCGGCGGGGCTTCTTCCGGCCGCATGTTGCCCGCCAGCAAGCGCTTCTGCTGCCGGGTCATGTTGCAGGAGTCCGAGGCCACCGTGTCCAGAGCGCCGCTGCGCAGCCCCTCCCACATGGCCTCAACGTCCTCAGACGCGCGTAGCGGCGGGCCAATCTTGGCCAAGGCACCATGCTTGACCACCTCGTCATTGGTCAACGACAGGTACTGAGGACAGGTCTCGCCGAAGAGGCGCAGGCCGCGCCTCTTGAAGTAGCGCAGCAGGTCCGGTACCTCCCGCGCGCTGAGGTGGACTGCGTACAGGGGGCAACCAGTGACCTCGGCGTAGGTGCAGGCCCGGAACAGGGCTTCCGCCTCCGCGATGGTGGGCTGCGACGGCCCGTAGTATTCGTTGTCTACTTGCCCCTGCTTCAGGGACCCATCCACCAGGTGGTCTATCAGAAAGCCGTTCTCGGCATGGACCATGCACAGGCCACCCAGGCGGGCGGCCAGCGCCATGATGCGCACCAGGCGGTCGTCCGGCATCATCATGCCGCGCCGGGGATAGGTCATGAAGCACTTGAAGGAGATAACTCCCATGTCCATCAGGGCAGGCAGTTCCTCCTCCGCGGCATCCTGAGCAGTAAAGACGGCGTGGACGCTGAAGTCCAGGTAAGAGGTGCGCCGCGCCTCCCCGATGAAGGCTTGGACGGTGGCCGAGGTCTTGCCCTCACCTCCCCAGTTCCGCACCGCCCCAATGAAGGGGATGACCGTGGTGATGCCACCGAAGGCGCACGAGCGGGAAAAAGACTCTATGCGGTCTGCGTAGACAGGGTGGTTGTGGGCGTCCACGATGCCCGGCAGCACGTAGGCCCCGCTCGCTTCGATGGCCCGTTGCCCTTCGCTCAGGGGAATATCAGGCGCCAGCCCTGCAACCTTGCCGTCCCGCACCAGCAGGTCCAGCCGGCCAATGCCGGTGCCGCTCACCACCAGGCCACCCTTGACCACCAGGTCCGCCTGCCCCTGCATCAAGGTGTCCTCCCTTCGTAGCGATGCCCGCCGTCAGCGGACGAAGAGCTTGCGCTCCAGCTTGGTCAGGCGCTCGTGGCCGCCCTTGGTCACCAGCACCGTTTCGCTGAAGGCGATGCCCTGGGCATTCACGTACATATGGAAGACCATCCCCTCCTCCAGTGCCCACCCGGAGGTGGGGATAAAGATGCGCGTGAAGTCGCTGGTCATGGGTGTGCCGATGTAGCCCAGGGTGTAGCCCGTGCTGTTGGTATACGTGTCGCGGAGCTTGGCGGCCAGCACCTGCCCCCGGCAGACCTTGTCCACCTCTCTGGCAGGGACGCCAGGCTTCATCGCAGCGAACTCCTGGTCCTGGAACTCGACGAGCCGCTTTGCCACCTCGCTCTGGGCCTTGGTCGGCCCGCCGATGGAGGTAGGGCGCATCAGCCGGGCGCTATAGCCGTTCACCTTGGGGGTCAGCTCCATGTGCAGGATGTCGCCCTTCTGGAGTCGCCGGTCCTCCAGCCTTCCATGCAGCGAGCCAGAACGGCTCCCCGAAGTGATGGGCCCCACGGGCACGTTGTCGGCACCCAGGGACAGGTAGGTGGAGTACACCACCTGGGCAAGCTGTCGCTCACTGACACCCTCCCTGGCTGCCTGGATGGCGTTGAGCATGGCGGCATCCACGACGCTAGATGCTTTGCGCAGGTAGATGATCTCTTGTGGCGACTTGCGCAGGCGCAGCTCCCACAGGACCTTCGAGAAGTCCACGATGGTGGCCTCCGGCAGGCCAGCTTTGATGGCCTCGTAGCGCTTCACCGTCAGGTAGTGGGAGTCCATCTCCAGGGCCACCCGCTTGCCGGCCAAGCCCTGCTTCTGGAGGGTCTTCAGGAGGACCTGGATGGGGTCCTCCCAGTCGCCAAAGGCGATGTAGTTGCCCAGCCAGGACTCCTCCAGGAACTTGGCCTCGTCCACGCTGCGGACGATCATCACGGGGTCCCCGTCCAGGGGGATGACGCAGGGCATATAGCGGGTGCCCCCGGGCCCGTACCCGGTCAGGTAGGCGATGTGTTCCGACTCGTCTACCACCAGGACATCGGCACCACGCTCCCGCATCTTCTGGCGCACGGCAGCCAGTCGCTGTCCATACTCCTCGGGCGAGAAGGCCAACTTGGAGACGTCCGCCATGCTCCACCCCCATTACCGTTTGGGCGGTATTATACGGCCACGGGCACACGCGCGCCTAGGAGACCCATGTCGAAGCATTCCGAGATCTCAACTCTCAGGGCAGTCGCTTCTTTACAAGATAATCTAGTATAGTAAAATCGCGCTGTTCACAGGGTGAATAGCCGATTAATGGACAGAATTGGTCAATTGTCCTAAAGAAACAGCAAGGAGGGAGTATGAACTGCCCAATGCTCGACGCGGTTTCTTCTCTGGCAACCCAGGCCCTTATTAGTGTCAAGGAGATCCGTTCTTCCCCCAGGCAGGGGAATCTGGACTACCAGCTCTCGATAGTGGAAACGCATATCAAGGACATCATCGTAGTGGCCGGCGCGCGTCCTCCACTCAACCAGAGCCGGGAATCCCAGATGCGCCGAACAGAGCCCAAATAGAGCGCCATCTGCTGTGAGAGTGACCAGAGGCGTCAGGACGGCCTGAGCAGGGCACCAATGCCGCCATACTGCCAGAGGTCCTTGGCCGCGGGCCCGTGCACCACCTCAAGAGCGGCGCCGCAGACCTGGGCGGAGCCTGGCAGCTCCTCCCATAGGTTGACCTTCACCGTGCGCACCCCGCACTGGGGACACATGACGTCCTCTTGGGGGAACAGGGCATTGCAGGAAAGGCAACGCCGCCCCTCTGGCGGCGACCCATCGGTGATGACCAGCAGGTTCGCCTCGCGGCGGTTCAGCGCCCACAGGGTGGCCGGGACTCCCACTACAGCCAACTGGTCCTTCTGCGACCTGGTGATAAGCTCCGAGACCAGCTTCTGCTCTTCCTGGCGTTCTGCCTCCCGGGAGGCACGGAGGACTTGCGCTCGGACTTCAGCGTCGCCCGACCGCGCGTCAAAGGAGATCTCTCCAGCTACCTTGCTCCTCAGGTCTCGAGAGAGCATGGGCCTGAACAGGGCCAGGGTCTCCGTTGGGCCAGCCAGGAACAGACGACGAAGACCATAACGCTGGTGGACGTTCTCAAGCTCCTGAAGCACACCCTTCAAGTGTTGTTCGGCATGAGTCTGAATGTGGCGCTCAAACCGTGCGCCGGCGCCACCTCCAGAGGTATGCTGTGCCCCGTAGGTCTGGATGCCAGGCCGGTAGCGGGTCCCCATGCCACCGCCAGCCTTGTGCTTGCCCGGGACCTCCGTCTCAAAGTGCTGCACCTCCTCAGTGCGGCCTGCGGCGAAGACCATGAGACGGGCCTTGTCCCGGTGCACCTCTGCCAGGCCCACGGGCTCCCACTCGTCCGATACTTCCACCAAAGGCAGCATATAGGCGCCTGGGCCAAACCGCGCGTGCTCTGAGGGCCGGTCTGGCAACCACAGGGCGTGCCACTCCCCCGCAGCGGTGGAACACAGGACTGCCAGGCCCGGCCCGCCTGGCCCCAGACTGCGTAGATAGTCCTCCACGTGCTCTCGTTCGGCGCGAAAGGGCTTCTCCAGAGGGCTGCCCCGCAGGTCCGCAGCAACTTGGTCCAGCATCGCGGCCGCCCTCAAACGGACACCCTCGCTGGTGGCCTGAGACGGCTCGGTAACGATGTACAGACTGAGGAAAGCTTTGGGCGACCGTGCGAGATCGAGTAGGGCCTTGAGAAGGTCTACCGTTACAGCCACAGGTGCCGTCGTCTTCATGCCTGCCTCCCGTGGAGTAAGCTTCTCCCCGCACGCGGGCCTTTGCACGCCGACACCGGAGGGGTCAAGGAGACCACCCCTCACACTGCTATCATAAAGCTGGAGAGGAAAGAGAGCAACCGAGCTGGCAAGGAACAGTAGCGGTTTTTCTTAGAGACTTGTACTGGAGCAGCGCCTACGCGGTGCCAGGGGAGGGCAAGCCTGGGGTTCCTTTGCAAAGCTTGAGCAGGGAGGTGAGGGTGAGAATGCAGGTCCTGATCAACGCAACTGGCTTTGATCCCACAGACGCCACGCCTGAGCAGATTGCCAGCCTGGAGCAGAGTCTGGAACACCTGGGCAAGGACCCCAGGGTACAGCATGTCTACGGCACCACCGGCCACAGCATCGGTTGCACGATGTTCTGCGAGGTGTCCAGCTTGGCGGAGGCGGAGCAACTGGCAGGCTATCTAAGGATCAGCGGCTGGCCGGCTGTAGAGGTGATCCCTGTGGTGTCACGAAACCTCTTCGCGGCCGGCCTTGAGCAGGCGCGAAAGGCAGCGGTAACCCGCCAGGCTCCCGCCGAGATAAGCCCTTCGCGTGCTGCCTGAGGCAAGTCGGGGCGGAAGGTAGGTAGTGGCACCAGGTTCTGGCGCTTCTCCCCGTTCGACACCACGCGGCCTTGCCTCAAATGTCATTACTAAGGAGCGCAGCGACGAAGAATCTGACGAAGTCCACCATGCATGTCCGTTCGCCAGACCCTTCGCTGCGCTCAGGGTGACATTACAAGGGGCCTTTTGAGGCACAGCCGCACCAAACGGTCAAGGGCCTGGGCAGGCTACGAAACCTGCCCAGGCCCTTCTCCATCAGCCGGCTACGCCTTGACATGCGCTGTAGCGGAGTGCTCCTCAGCCTCAGCGGACCTCCACGCTGAGTGCTCCACCGCGGAATTCAACCGCCACACGGTCCTTGGCTGTGCTGTAGTCCGGAGACACGTAGGCCCCGTCGTCTTTCGGGAACCTACTAGTATCCACTTTGAACGAGGACAGCCCCACACTCCTGGTGATCCTGGAGGCAACCCCTTGAGGGACAATCACGGTGACCCTGGCAGCGCCGGCGTTGACCGTGGCATCAACGTGCCCAGCGTTGGCGGGCATGACCACCTCCAGGTCAGCAGCGCCAATGTCAATGTCCACGTCGGTTACCTGGAGATCTCGCAGGTCCAGCTTAATCTTGGCGGCGCCGCCATTGAGGTCCAGGGCCAAGGCGGGACTCCGCGCAAGGGCAACGTCCCACTGCGTATTGGACCCACCCCCCAGGACACGAGTGCCTGGCATCCTGAAGCGGAGCGCCCCGCTGTCCCCGGAGCGCTCAAAGTCTACCCTGGCGGCACTGCCGGGGGTCTCCAGATGGCCCTCCACCAGGTTCAATGAGTCGGGGGGTAACGAACGGACGGTCAGCCGTCCGGCCCCAAACTCGATCTTTACGTTGGCCGCCCTCATGCCGTCTAACGGTTGAGTGTAGTCCGTGACCTTCGAACCGCTCCCCCGCACGGTCAGAGCGTAGGCCCCAGCCACTGACCCAACGGCCAGCAACAGCACCAACAGGGCGGCAAGCCAGGGGGTACGCGGCTGGAGAAAGATATTGAGCCCGATGATGATGAGGACGACGGGCCAGAACCGCCACAGGTTACGCCAGAGCTGCCAGGAGATGACACCCGTGGTCTGCAACAGGAGCACGACACCCAGCACCACGAGGATAACTGCAACAACCGGCACGCCACCACCCGGGCGCTGCGGATGTCGGGCAGAGCTTTGGTCCTGGCCCATCAGACTCTCCCACGACGGCCCACGACGAGAGCCGCGCCCAGAGCGATGAGCACCAGCGGCCAGAAAATGCCCCAACGGAACCACCAGAAGGCCCCCAGGTTGGCCGCCAGCGCCAATCCCCCCACCACCACCAGCACGAGCGCCAGCGCATTCCTTGCGCGGTCTGTCCCAGTCCGCCCTTCTGTCTGGGACACCGCCTGGCCCTCAGCAGGGGCCTGGCGGAACGCTCCGCCAAGCCTCCGTCCTGCTTCAGCGGTCTCGCCCGGCATGGAGCGCAGGTTCTCGCCCACCACCTGGGCTGGTTGGGCAGCCTTCGTCTGCGCGGTCGGCGTGATGATAGCCAACAGGACATAGAGCACCAGGCCAACGCCACTTACAAAAGCAAGGGCAATGAACGTGAGCCGCACCAGCACCGGGTCAACCTCGAAATACTCCGCGACCCCTCCGCATACACCAAAGAGCAGCCGGTCCTCGGAGCTTTTGTACAGCCGCTTGGTGGCCAAGGGCGCCTCCTCTGCGATGCGCCTTTTCCCATCTCCGCCGGAGAAGGCCACAGGCGCCGCGCACCCCCGTCCGAATCGCCCACATCGCTGAAGCCGACGTCGGTAGCCTCCGGCCGTTGAAGCTACCACGTCGCTAAGTCAAGGTCAAGGCGCCAGGCCTTGTGTCACCACCGTTGCGCGCCAGTTTTCCGTGAAGGAGGGTCCCGGTGACGGGAGGGACCGTGTCAACTCAGACAAGAATGTTACTGAAGGGAGAGTGGTTCACTCATTTAGGAATGTTACCGAAGGGTGGATGCCGCCTCCTTTCGATTGAGTGTCTGGGCAAGGGTAGGGT
>JACQUK010000014.1 GCA_016210325.1 Chloroflexota bacterium | reverse complement strand
GTGTTGACATTCCCCGCTCACCCTGAGCTTGTCGAAGGGTGAGCCGCTCATGGTTCGACAGGCTCACCACGAGCGGCCTGTTATGATGCCCTTTCTTCGCAACTAGGCACCAGCGGGCCTTGGCTGTTAAAGCACTGAACGCAGGGCGATGGTCTCGTGGCGACGCGGGCCGGTGGAGATGAGGGAGATGGGGCTACCGATAAGCTCTTCCAGCCGCGCCACGTAGCGCTGCGCCTCTTTGGGCAGCTCCTCCCAGCGGGTCAGCCCGGCGGTGGGCCGTTCCCAGCCAGGGAGCTCCTCGTACACGGGCGTGCAGTGGGCCAACTGCGCGGTGCTGCTGGGGAAGTGGCGCATCTCCCGCCCATCGTAACGGTACTCCACGCACACCTTCACCGGGTGGAAGCCGTCCAGCACGTCCAGTCGCGTGAGGATGGCATCGGTGAACCCGTTGACGCTGGCGGAGTAGCGCGCGGCGATGGCGTCGAACCATCCGCAGCGGCGGGGGCGGCCTGTGGTAGTGCCGTACTCCCAGGCGCGCTGGCGGATGGCGTCGCCGGTCGCGTCGTTGAGCTCTGAGGGCAGGGGTCCACCGCCCACGCGGGTGCTGTAGGCCTTGAAGACGCCACAGATGCCTGTGACGTCACGCGGGCTGATGCCCAGGCCGATGCACGCGCCGCCTACCGTGGGGTGGGATGACGTCACGTAGGGGTACGTGCCGTGGTCCAGGTCCAGCAGCGACCCCTGGGCCCCTTCCAGGAGCACGCTCCGCTGCTCCTCCAGGGCCTGCCGCATGGTCATCTCCACCGGGGCGATGAAAGGCTCCAGCCGCTCCAGCCAGGTCCGGCAGCGCTCGAAGACCTGCTCCACTGAGAAGGGGGTGCCGTCATAGACGCGGGTGATTAGCTTGTTCTTGTACTCCAGGATAGCCTGGAGCCGAGGTAGCAGCCCTTCCAGGTCCAGCAGGTCGCCAACGCGGATGCCGGAGCGTGCGGTCTTGTCTACGTAGGCAGGTCCGACCCCTTTGCCCGTGGTGCCGATGGCATCCCGCCCCCGAGACCGCTCCTCCAACTGGTCCAAGAGGATGTGGTATGGCATGATGAGGTGCGCCCGGTCGCTAAGGCGAAGGCGCGCAGCGACATCGACGCCGCGGCCTGCCAGCCCCTGGATTTCCTGCCAGAGCACGTCTGGGTCCACCACGACGCCGTTGCCGATGATGCAGGTGGTCTGGGGCCAGAAGATGCCCGATGGGACCAGATGGAACTTGAACTCCCCAGCCTCGTTCATGACGGTGTGGCCGGCGTTGTTCCCTCCAGAGTACCGGGCGACGATGTGCGCGTTCTGAGAAAGGTAGTCAACGATCTTGCCTTTTCCTTCGTCGCCCCACTGCCCCCCGACAACGGCCACCGCTGGCATGATTCCTCCTGGAGGGAAAGATATGGCAGGTGTCAGAAAACGACCCTCAGCATTGTACCACACCGTTGGGGATTGAAAAGCGCAGCCGCCGGGGCGTTGCTCCGTCCTGAGGGCTGGGGGAGCTCATCCACAAGGGAGGACAAAGCGAAGGCCCTGGGTGCTCCCCCTCCGAGAACCCAGGGCCTCAAGCTGCGACAATGGGTGCCTATCCGCTGACGCGCTTGACCTCCAGGGTCTCACCCGGGGCCAGGGCGACGCGGCGAACGTTGATCCCCAGCTTCAGCAACCAGTAGCCTAAGGTAGCTTTGCTGACCTTGAGTTCCTCTGCTGTCGCGGACAGCCCCCGCTCGTTCACCAGTTCGGGGAGAAGCTTCTCTAGGGGACGGCCGTGCTTCTCTTCGACCCGAAGCATCAGCTTTGTTTTCCTGGCCATATCTGCCTCCACAAGATGTGCCCGTTGTTCGGGACACACCCACCTTACTACAAGATGTAGAGGTTGTCAAGTCCTCATACTAATCATTGTCATAAACAATCCTAGTTTTTGGCTAAGCATTGTCTAGAACACTACGCCTCGCCAGGACCGGCACGTCTGGGGCCTTTGTTAATGGGATGCTGTGGCGCCGGGCTGTGACACCTCAGTGACCAGGTCAGGGAAGGGTTGCCCCGGAGTTACACACCACAGGGGCAGCCCGTCCGCGGCTGGTGTGTCGGCTGTAAAGCCGAAAGAGACGCCACATGTGACGTCCTGCTTGGCACCGCCCGACGGGGCTATCGCCCGTGGAAAACGGGCTTGCGCTTCTCCACGAAGGCACGCATGCCCTCCTTGCGGTCCTCGGAGGTGTTGAGGATATAGGAGCAGCGGGCCTCGTACTCCAGGCCGGAGTGGAGGTCCGTCTGCAACCCCACCTGGACGCAGCTCTTGATGAGGCGCAGGGCCAGGGGGGGCCGCTCCAGCAGCACGTTGGCGAAAGCCCTGGCCTCGTCCAGCAAACGGTCGGCGGGCACCACACGGTTCACCAGCCCCCACTGGAAGGCAGTGGACGCCGGGATGAAGTCGCCCACGTACATGAGCTCCTTGGCACGGCCACTGCCGATGAGGCGAGGGAGGCGCTGGGTGCCGCCGGCGCCGGGCAGGATGCCGAGCTTGACCTCAGGCTGACCGAACTGGGACCCCTCGGCGGCGATGCGCAGGTCACAGGCCATGGCCAGCTCGCATCCGCCGCCCAGCGCGAAGCCGTGGATGGCGGCGATGGTGACCTTGCTGAGGTTCTCCAGCTTGGTGAAGACCGCGCTGGTTGCCCGCGCAAGAGGAGGGGTAGCTGCCTCGGTGTCCACCCGCTCTCTGATGTCGGCCCCCGCGCAGAAGGCCCGCCCGTTGCCGTGGAGGATGACGACCCGCACCTCCCCGTCGCCCTCTATCTCGTCCAGCACGGCGTTCATGTCCTGCCATAGCTGGCGGCTCAGGGCGTTCAGGCGGTCGGGGCGGTTCAGCGTGATGACGGCGAGGGAGCCTTCCTTGCGGTAGAGCAGGGTCTCGTAGGGCATGGTGACCTCCCGCACGTTTGCCGCCATGATAGGTGGTCGGCTGCCGTCTGGCAACTCTCCAGGGGCCATCTCCGTGGACGCCTATTCCTTCGGTAGCTATAATCACTCAAAATAGACGGCGGGCCAGGGGTGGTCAAGGTGACGGTGGTAGGGGTAGACCTCATTGAGATTGAGCGCATTGCCCAGGCGGTGCAGCGCTGGGGCGATCGTTTCCTGCTGCGCGTCTACACGCCGGGAGAGCTGGCGTATGCCCGTGGACGGCCGCCCCAGCTTGCGGCCCGCTTTGCGGCCAAGGAGGCGGTGATGAAGGCCTTGGGCACGGGGGTCCGAGGCGTCGGCTGGCGGGAGGTTGAAGTCGTGCGAGCGCCAGGCCAGGCCCCCACGGTGCGCCTCCACGGCCGTGCCTTGGCCCGGGCCCAGCGTCTGGGCCTTGTGCGCTTCGCACTGTCCCTGGCCCACTCCCGGGAGCACGCCATCGCCGTTGTGGTGGGGGAGCGCCAGTGAAGGTAGTGACGGTCGAGGAGATGCGGCGGCTGGAAAGCCAGGCTGTGGAGGCAGGTACCTCTACCGACACGTTGATGGAGCGGGCTGGCCTGGCCGTGGCCCGCAAGGCGAGGGAGCGGGTGGCAGGGCGCGACCACGTGGCGCAGGTGGTGGTCCTGGTGGGACCCGGCAACAACGGCGGCGATGGCCTGGTGACGGCGCGGCACTTGGCCGACTGGGGATGCCACACTGCCGCCTACCTCTGTGGGGCCCGGCGGGCCGAGGACCCCAAGCTGGAGTTGGCTGCCAGGAAAGGTGCCCATGTCATTGCTGCGACCGATGACCCGGGCCTTTCCCGCCTCAGGACGCTGCTGGCCGATGCCGACTTGGTGGTGGACGCGGTGCTGGGGACCGGCGTTACGCGGCCCATGGGTGCGCTGATGCAGGGAGTGTTCAAGGCACTGGCCCAGGAGCGTGGGCATCGCTCCAGCATGGTGGTCTTGGCCCTGGACCTGCCATCGGGGTTGAACGCGGATACCGGCGAGGTGGACAGCGCCACTCCCGTTGTGGACCTCACGGTCACCCTGGGGTTCCCCAAGGTGGGGCTTTTCCTGTTCCCTGGCGCCGCCCACGTGGGCCACCTGGAGGTAGTGGACATTGGAATCCCGCAGGGGCTAGCGGGTGACGTCTCGCTAGAGCTCATGGAGGCATCCTGGGTGCAACGGTCGTTGCCCACGCGGCCACCCTGGGCACACAAGGGCACCTTCGGCCGGGTTCTGGCGGTGGTGGGGTCGTGGCAGTATGTGGGGGCTGCCTACCTGGCGTGCATGGGGGCCGCCCGTGGCGGTGCGGGGTACGTGACCCTGGCGACGCCAGCGGGTGTGTACCCGATCCTGGCAGGGAAGCTGACCGAGGTGACCCATCTGCCCCTGCCGGAGGTCTCTCCCGATGCGGTGCAGTTGGTGCGGCAGGCGATGGGTAACTATGACGCGCTGCTTATGGGGTGTGGGCTGGGGCAAGGCCAGGGCGCCGAGGCGCTGGTGCGTGGCCTGCTGGCCGAAGGGCCGCCTCTCCCCCTTCCCAAGGTGCTGGACGCCGATGCGCTGAACCTCCTGGCAAAGCTGCCGTCCTGGTGGGAGCGCCTGGGCGGCGCGGCCGTGGTGACGCCTCATCCTGGGGAGATGGCCCGTCTTCTGGGGCAGCAAGGCACGGTGGGTGGCAAGGAGCGGATCGCGACGGCGCGGGACGCCGCTCGCCGGTGGCGCACCGTAGTGGTGCTGAAGGGCGCCTTCACGGTGGTGGCGTCGCCCCAGGGGGACGCTCGCGTGAGCCCCTTCGCCAATCCCGCCCTGGCGACCGCCGGCACGGGAGACGTCCTGGCCGGGCTTATCGCCGGCTTGCTGGCCCAGGGCATGGGCCCCTACGACGCGGCGGCGGCTGGCGTGTACCTCCACGGCGCGGCGGGAGAGCTGGTGCGCCAGGAGGTGGGCGATGCCGGCGCCCTGGCTAGTGACCTCCTGCCGCTGCTGCCCAGGGTCATCCATCGCTGCAAGAAGGGCGAGCTCAGCCTTCCCTGAAGCGGTTTGGCTTTGCTGACACGCTGCTCCTGCGCCTGCTTGTAGTGAGCTCCGACTCTCGAGGGGCGGGCGGCTAGCGTCAACAAAGCCCAGTTGGTTCTGGGAACGCCGCCTCGCGCAGGCCTGCTCCTCCTCCCTTGGCTCGTTCCAAGCTGAGGTGTACCGGCGTATAATAGCGCCGAGGTTGTGGCATGTTGCTGGCGCTGGACATCGGCAACTCCAACGTGAAGATGGGCGTCTTCGAGGGAGAGGACCTCAAGGCGGTCTGGCGCTTTGCCACGGACCCGCGGCGCATGGGCGACGAGTACGCTGTTCTGCTGTACAGCCTGTTGCCTATGAAGGGGGTCCAACCCAAAGACATCAGCCACGTGGCCATATGCAGCGTTGTGCCGCCGCTAACGGCAGTCTTTGAGGAGATGTTCAAGAACTACTTTGGGTGCCACCCCCTGGTGGTGGGGGCGGGCATCAAGACCGGTGTGCGTATCCTGTACGACAGTCCACGGGACGTTGGTGCGGACCGTGTAGTGGGCGCTGCTGCTGCCTACCGTCTCTTCGGTGGCCCGGCCATTGTGGTGGAGATCGGTACCACCACGGTGTTCGACGCTGTGAGCAAAGAGGGTGACTACCTGGGAGGGGCCATCCATCCGGGTCTGACACTAGAAGCGGAGTCCCTCTTCACCAACACCTCACAACTGCGGCGGGTAGAGATGGTGCGTCCCAAGGAGGCCATCGGTCGCAATACCATCGCGGCCATCCAGTCGGGCGTCATTCTGGGCCATGTGGGGATGGTGGAGGCCATGGTGCATCGCTTCCGCCGGGAGCTGGGGGAGAGCGCCAAGGCCATCGCCACCGGAGGTCTGGCGCACCTCGTCGCTCCGGAGACCGACGTCTTCCACGCCATCTGTCCCGAGCTGGTGCTGGTGGGCCTTCGCCTGGTGCACGAGTTGAACCAGTAGGACGGCACGTCTGGGAGACCCCAGGCCAGCGTGGCTGGCCCAGCCTGGTCCGGGCCTTTACCGAAGAGCAAAGGAAGGGACCCATGGTCAGGGTGCTCCAGAACAAGCGCATTGTCCTGGGCGTAACGGGCAGCATCGCCTGCTACAAGGCAGTGGAGCTGGCCAGCCAGTTGACGCAAGCCGGGGCCATGGTAGATGTGGTGCTTACCGCTGCGGCCGCTCAGTTCATCACCCCCCTCACCTTCCGCAGCTTGACCCACCGCCCGGTCGTCACCGACCTGATGGACCCCGACTCGGAGCAGGCGGTGGAGCACGTGGCGCTGGCGACCAAGGCCGACCTGCTGGTCATCGCCCCTGCCACTGCCCACACCATCGCCAGGCTGGCGCTGGGGTTGGCCGACGATGCTCTGAGCGCTGTGGCCTTGGCCAGCCGGGCGCCGCTCCTGGTGGCCCCAGCGATGGACGCGGGGATGTTCGAGCATCCGGCCCTCCAGGACAATCTGGCGCGCCTTCAAGCCAGGGGCGCCCACATCGTTGGCCCCGCTGAGGGGAGGCTCGCCTCTGGTCTGGTGGGCAAGGGGCGCATGGTGGAGCCGCAGGAATTGCTGGGCCACATCCGCTGGGTGCTGGGCAAGCAGGGCGACCTGGCGGGCAGGAAGGTCGTCGTCAGCGCCGGTGGGACCCAGGAGCCCCTGGACCCGGTGCGCGTCCTGACTAACCGCTCCTCTGGCAAGATGGGGTATGCCGTGGCTGAGGCCGCGCGCGACCGCGGGGCGCAAGTGGTGCTGGTGACGGCGCCCACCGCGCTGCCGTCCCCTGTGGGTGTCCAGATGGTCCGTGTCCAGGCGGCCCTGGAGATGCGGGATTCCGTGCTGGCAGCCTGCCGCGGGGCCGATGCGCTGGTGATGGCCGCGGCTGTGGCTGACTACCGCCCGGCCTCCTTCTATCCGCAGAAGGTGAAGAAGGGGCCCCAGCAGTGGGTGGTGGAGCTGACCAAGAACCCGGACATCCTGGCGGAGGCCCCCCGGGACCTCATCAGGGTGGGGTTCGCCGCGGAAACCGAGAAGGTTGTGGAGCACGCTCAGGAGAAGCTTGTGGCCAAGGGCCTCGACCTCATGGTGGCGAACGACGTTACCTCGCCCGATAGCGGCTTTGGCACCGACACGAACCGCGTTGTCATCCTGGACAAGGACGGAGGTTGCCAGGAGCTCCCGTTGCTGTCCAAGCTCGAAGTGGCGGACCGCATTCTGGACCGAGTGGCCGAGTTGCTGGCCAGGGGCTTGCCGCGCCGCTAGGAACGCCTCAGCGCCGCTGGCCCCGTGGCAGATGTAGTGGTGCCTTTCCTTTGGCCGTGCCCCCTTCTTCGGGCGGCGGTGCGCCCCGTTGCCGGGTGATACCGGCCAACCGGAAGGCGATGGCGGACAAGGCCACGTACGAGAGGGCATCCAAGAAGAACACCCCGCGTAGGCCCACGGCGGTGGCTACCCCGCCCCCCATCAGGGGGCCAGCGCCAAAGCCGAGGGACGAGGCGCTCTGTACCAGCCCATAGGCGGTGCCCTGGCGGTCCCGGGGCACCACCTCTGCCACCAGAGCAGTGTTGGTGGTGATGATGATCCCGCTGGCCAGCCCCACCAAAGCAACCAACCCCAGGACGATGGCAACATGGCCTGCCAGCGCGATGCCTACGTACGCCACCGCTATGAAAAGACAGGCTATCAGCATGAGTTTGGGCAGACCCAGGCGCTGCGTCGTCATGGCTGCGCTGTAGGCGCCTGCTGCGCCCAGCAGGTTGAGGAGGGAGAAGGCCAGCCCCGCCAGTGATGCGTTCTCTCCGCCGCTCAGCGCGCTGATATGGACAGGGAGCACAGGCGTCATCAGATTTGCAGCCAGTTGGTTCAAGAAAAGGAGGAGCAGCAGGGGGACCATGCCTCCCACCTGTGCCAGGCCAGTGATCTCGCGGAGGAGGTTGGCGGGTTGCAGGCTCCGGCCGCCTGGCGCAAGCGCTGGCTCTGGGACAAGCCGCTGGTAAAGCAGCGCGGACCCTACCAGGGTGCCGCCAGCAGCGAAGAAGTTCCCCCGAAAGCCAATGGCCTCGGCTGTGAACCCGCCGATCATCGGCCCCACGGTGAGGCCGATGTAGGACATGCCCTGGAAGACCCCCATCGAGTAGCGGACCCTGGACCGCGGACTGGCGGCGGCCACCAGCCCCATGTTCGCAATCATACTTCCCGCCACCAGGCCGCCCAGCGCCCGCAGCGCCACAAGCTGATAGACGTTCGTCACCAGGCCCGAGACGATCAGCACCGCCCCGGCGGCCACCGACGTGTAGACGACGACCTTCTTCCGCCCGTAGCGGTCGGCGATGGCACCCCACACAGGGCTGGAGAGGAACATGAGAAGGCCAGGGATGCCCAGCGCCAGGCCGCCCCAGAAGGCCGCCCGGCGAGGCTCGGTGATCCCCAACTCCTGCACAAAGAGCGACAGAAACGGAAAAACGAAGCTAAACCCGATGACTACCACAGCCTGGAGAGCGCCAGCGGTCCAGACGACTCGGCGCCAGTCCCCGCCTGGCACCGCCTCGGCATAGCCCGAGACACTGTTGTCTACTGGAGGAACATCAGTGGGTTTAGGGTCAGGAGGATGAGCGCCGTTCCTGTGCATACAAGGGTTCATTATAGCAAGTTTCGACCGGCGATACATAACCGACAAGAGGACCCAAGAATAGCGATTCAAGCTGTAGGTCGGGTTTCCCAACCCGACCGTCCGCCGCGGGCAGGTTCGTCCCGACGTGTCGGAATACCCTACGGGGGTCAATCGCTGTTTTCGGGAGAGGAGGTACGAGATGCGTCCGCTCGCTGACGTAGCGGCGGCAATGGGCCTGCCCGCCCATGTCCTGGAGCCCTATGGATGGTCCATGGCCAAGGTGCCCCTTGAGGCCTTCCCGTCCAGCGCCGGCCAGGGCAAGCTGGTAGTGGTGACGGCCATGACGCCCACCCCGCTGGGGGAGGGGAAGACCACGACCGTCATCGGCCTGGTGGACGCGCTGGCACGCGCAGGGAAGCGGCCGGTGGCGACGCTGCGGCAGCCATCTATGGGGCCAGTCTTTGGGAGCAAGGGTGGTGGCACCGGTGGGGGCCGGGCCAGCCTGCTGCCAGAGGCGGACATCAACCTGCACTTCACCGGTGACGCCCATGCCGTGGCCGCTGCCCACAACTTGCTGGCGGCGCTGGCCAACGCCGCGGTGCACCAGGAGCTTGTTCCAGGCCTGGACGCTGGAGGACTGAGGTGGCGGTACGTCGCCAACGTGGAGGACCGCGCGCTCCGGCAGGTGGTTATCGGCCTGGGCGGGCGGCAGAACGCGCCGCTGCGGGAGACGGGTTTCGATATTGACGCTGCCTCGGAGATCATGGCCGTTCTGGGGCTGTCCACTGGCTACGAGGACCTGCGGGCGCGCCTGGGCCGGCTGGTGGTGGGGTTTGCCCGGGACGGGACGCCTGTCACTGCCAAGGACGTCAATGCCGTGGGCCCGATGATGGCCCTGCTGCGCCACGCCATCAAGCCCAACCTGGTGCAGACCGCCGAGGGCCAGCCGGCCTTGGTCCACACAGGCCCCTTCGGCAACATTGCCCAGGGATGTAGCTCGGTGCTGGCCGACCTGCTGGCCAGCCGATGCAGCGACCTGGTGGTGACCGAGGCTGGCTTTGGGGCCGACCTGGGGTTCGAGAAGTTCATGCACCTGAAGACCCGGATGGGGGGCGTGCCCCCCAATGCTGCCGTGGTGGTGGTCACGGTGCGCGCTGTGAAGTGGCACGGCGGCGCCGCTCTGAAAGAGGTCGCCAAGGCGGACATGGAGACTCTGACGCGGGGCCTATGCACCGTGGAGCACGCCGTATCGGTGGTGCAGAAGTTCGGCGTGCCGGCAGTGGTGGCGGTCAACCGCTTCCCGGAGGACAGGCCGGAGGAGCTTGGGGCGCTGAAGGCCGCTGCCCTCCGGGCCGGAGCGGATGCTGCTGTGGAGAGCTGCGTCTTCTCTCGCGGGGGCGAAGGAGGAATCGAGCTAGCCGAAGCCGTCATTGCGGCATCGCAGCGGCCAGCCTCGCTCCGCTACCTGTACCCAATAGAGGCCTCCATCGAGGAGAAGGTCGCGGCCCTGGCCACCCAGGTGTACAACGCAGGCGAGGTGGAGTGGGAGCCTGAGGCACGCGTGCAGGCGGAACGGTACTCGCGCCACGGCTGGGGGGCGTTGCCCGTTTGCGTGGCCAAGACCCATCTGTCCATCTCGGCAGACCCGAAGAAGCGGGGCTGCCCCCAGGGGCATACCTTCCCCATCAGGGAGCTCCGCATCGCAGCGGGGGCGGGTTTCGTCTACGCGCTGGCCGGTGACATCGTCACTATGCCGGGGCTGCCCAGGCGGCCCAACGCCTTCCAGATTGATGTTGACGAGAAGGGGAATGTCGTGGGGCTGGTCTGAGAGCGCAGCGCGTTGACCGTCGCTTCCATAGGGTGCTACGCTGGAGTTGCCGCTAGCATGCCCGCTCCGGCCCGGAGGAGTAAGGAGTGAGATGGCCAGCTTCCGCTTCTCGCCGCGCCCAAACCGTGCCCATGAGATCAACTGGACGGACTGGGGCCCGGCCGCGTTCCAGCGAGCACAGCAGGAGGACAGGCCGCTTCTCCTCTCCATCTCCGCCGTCTGGTGCCACTGGTGCCACGTGATGGACGAGACCAGCTACTCGGACCCCGAGGTCATCCGTCTTATCAACGAGAGCTTCATCCCCGTCAGGGTGGACAACGACCAGCGGCCCGATGTCAACCAGCGGTACAACATGGGGGGTTGGCCCAGTACGGCTGTCCTGACGCCCACTGGGGACATCGTCACCGGCGGCACCTACATTCCACCGCAGCAACTCAGGGATGTGCTGTCCCAGGTCGCCTTCTTGTACCGGGGGCGCAAGGCCGAGCTGCAACAGCGCGCCCGGGAGATCACCGACAAGAAGCTGGAGCGTCTCAACCAGGTGGTGGCGGGGCGGGCCATTGAAGCGGAGATCGTGGATACAGCTACCCGCATGGTGGCCTCGACCTTCGACCCGGTCTACGGCGGGTTTGGCTCTCAGCCCAAGTTCCCCATGACTGAGGCCCTTGAACTGCTGCTGGACAGCTACGCGGCCTCGGCCGACCCCTGGTACATGCTGATGGTCCGGAAGACCCTGGACCACATGGCCTCGGGTGGCCTGTTCGACCAGGTGGAGGGGGGCTTCTTCCGCTACTCCACCACGCGGGAGTGGAGCGTGCCCCACTTTGAAAAGATGCTGGAGGACAACGCGCAGCTCGTGCGGGTGTACGTGAGGGCCTACCTGCTTACCGGCGACCAGCGCTACAGGGAGGTGGCTGAGCGCGCCATCGCCTACCTGGACCGCCGGCTGTTCAGCCCGGAGGTGGGGGCCTTCTTCGGCAGCCAGGATGCCGAAGAGGAGTACTACGCCCTTGACTCCGCTGGGCGGGCTGCCAGGAGCGCGCCGCTGGTGGATGCCACGGTCTACGCCAACACCACTGCCCTGACCGCCCTGTGCTACCTGGAGGCTGCCTCCGTCCTGGGGCGCCCTGAGCTGCGACGACAGGCGTTGGGGGCGCTGGATTTCCTGTGGCAGAAGATGCGGGCCGCCGACGACGATGCCCTCTACCATGTGTACCAGGGGGGCAGCGCCTCGGTGGGTGGGATGCTGGCAGACTACGCCCAGGCTATTCGTGCACTGGTGTGGGCCTACCAGCATACCGCCGACCCGTCCCACCTTGGCCGTGCTGAGGCCCTGGCCAAAAGGCTGCTGGAGCGCTTCCAGGACCTCAAGGGGGGAGGGTTCTTCGACATTGAGGGCGGCGGGACGCAGTCACTTGGGCACCTGGCGCTCCCGGAGAAGCCCCTGGGGGACAACGTGGTTGCTGCCGATGGGTTGCTGCGCCTGTACCAGGCCACCATGAAGGCCGACTACAGGGAGGCTGCGGAGCGGGCCCTCAGCGCTCTGGCGGCGGTGTACCAGGACTACGGAGAGCAGGCGGCGGGGTTCGCCCGCGTGGTGAACCGCTATCTCAACCCGCCGCTGGAGCTGACCGTTGTGGGCAGGCCCGAAGCCCCCGAGACCCAGGCGCTGGTACAGGCGGCCTGCTCGGTGGTGTACCCCAGCAAGGAGTTCGTGCTGCTCCATCCAGACGACCAGGAGGCCCTGGACGCCAGGGGGTACGAGGCTGGCGAGAGGCCTGTGGTGTATGCCTGCGTGGAGACGGCATGCCTGCCGCCCATATCAGCTCCGTCCCAGCTCCGGCAGACTATCCAGGGCTTCTTGGCGTCCTGCCAGGAGTTGCGGCCCCTCTGATGGGCAGGCCCGTCCTGCCGTGCCGCATAGTGGCCATCGCCGAAGCCAGCATGGCTCCACGGTTGGGCTGATGTCGCTGCCCGAGGAACACAAGCTAACAGCGCCTAACAAAACCGAAGCGTATAGCATGGTGTGGTGTTTCACCCCCACTCTAATTCTCCCCCATCAAGATGAGGGAGAGGAAGGGTCCCTTCCTCCTTTGGGGGGAAGGTCAGGACGGGGGTGAGGCGCCTCGCCATTGAGACGTCAGGGTTTTGTTAGGTGCTCTTGCTCAAAGTCCACCGAGCGCTAGGCGGATGCTGCTTTCTCCTCGAGGGCGCGGATAACCTGCTCGGCAATGTGCTCGTACTCCTCGCGGACTTGCGGGCTGAGGAGCACAGTGGGCTTCGAGGTATCCAGGTAGTCCGACCGCAGCCGGAGCTGCCCCAGGAACGGGGCGTTGACCTCTTGCGCCAGCGCTTCGCCCGCTCCTGAGCCGAACACCTCGCCAACGTAGTTCTCCACCACACCCAGGACCCGGAGGTTCATCTTGCGGATCATGTTGATGGAGCGCTTGGCGTCTATCTTGGCCAGCTCCTGGGGCGTGGCCACGATGACAAAACCATCCAGTGGGATGGTCTGCATGATGGTCAAAGGGGCGTCAGAGGTCCCGGGCGGCAGGTCTACCAGCAGGTAGTCCAGGTCTTCCCAGTCGGTCATCTCCAGGAACTGGGTAATGGCGTTGTGGATCATCGGCCCCCGGAAGATGATGGCCTCCTCCTCGTTCTCCTGGAAGAAGCCCATAGACAGGACCTTGACCCCCCATTTCTCCGACGGGATGAAACGCTCATTGTCGTACTCCGGCCGGCGGTCCACCTTCATGGCCCTGACCACGTTGGGGCAGTCAATGTCGGCATCGAGAATGCCCACCCGATGGCCCTTCTGGGCCAGGGTCACGGCCAGGTTGACCGCCACAGTGGTCTTGCCTACGCCACCCTTGCCACTGTACACCGCCACCTTGTGCTTCACTCGCTTCATGTGGTCAGCGATGCGGCGCCGCTGCTGGAACTGGTGCTTCATCGCGTCCAGCCGCGCCTTCTGCTGGGGCGACATGGCTGGCGTTGTCATGGCTGAACCTCCTTGGTGGCCCGTCGCGGACATTAATATCGGGAAGAGAGCCCTCTTCCCGATATTAAGCTATCACATCTGTCTCAGTGGAGCGCTCCGCAGATGCTACCAGTCCACTAGCCTGCGCCGCCCCCTAGTCAATTCCCAGCAGCTTCTTTCCCTCAGGAGTGATCAAGTCAGGGTTCCAGGGCGGGTCCCAGACCAACTCCACCTGCACATCACCCACGCCCGGTACCTCGGCGATGCGCCACTGGGCGTTCTGCGCGATGTGGGGCCCCATACCGCAGCCGGCGGCAGTCAGGGTCATCTGAACGTATACGTTGTTATCGTCGTCAACTTGGACATTGTAGACCAGCCCCAGGTCATAGACGTTCACCGGGATCTCCGGGTCGAACACATCCCGCAGCGCCGCGATGACCTGCTCCTCAGTCACCTTGGTCTTTTGCTCCGCCATCCACGCACCCCCTTTGGGACAGATGCCTCCTACGCATTTTAGCCCACGCCCTACAGCGTGTCAAACTAGATAAGTCGGTCGCGAACTCAACAATCCCAGCAGCGCTACCCGCTGTTCCCCCAACCACCGCAGGCCCGGCAGCGCTAGGGTGGTGTGCTGCGAAGGGCAGCCTCGGCTGCCTGCTGGGACGGGGCCACTGCCAGATAAATGAGATTACCACGGCGCCGGGCCATCAGGTGGACCGCCCTGCCGTCTGACAGGGCCTGCTCCAGGGAATAGGCCTCCATCCCTTCCACCTGCACTGGCTCAAGCCCCGCCTGGCTGGCAAAGGTGCTGAACATGGTGCTGAGCATGACCCGGGGAAGGCCTGAGCGCGCCACCAAGACCACCGAGAGGCCAGCATGGTCAAGGACCTCTGCCCCCTGAAGCTTGCTCCGCTCATCAAGCTGGACAGGGCGCTCGCTGTAGAGGGCCAGAGCCACCACCCTGATCTGCGCAGTGACCAAGGCCTGCCCGATGCCTCCCACTTCAAGTCCTGTCTGGGACAAGAGGGCGTCCAGCAGCGGCTCTTCAAGGAAGGCGAAGCCCGCGGCAACAGGTTTGCCCGGTGGTTGCGACGGAAGCCACTGGAGAACATCCCAGGCCTCAGGGTAGCGCTCCTGGACCCTTGTCCCGTCCGCAAGGGAGCCCTGAAGGTCACGGACCCACTGGCTATCCCTGGGGAAGAGCCACATGTCCTGGCCCTCCCGCTGGTGCAACGGGCCCTCACCACCCCCGGCGGCCAGCGCCTGCTCCACCCACTGGGCGGAGTCCGGGTCGTCCAGAGTCACCTTGGCGGCCAGAAGGTCGGGGGCAGTCCCCAACCACACCTGGGCAGAGGCCAGACTGACCATGTTGGGAGCGGCCGGCGGTACCAGGGCAGGTTCTCGGGCAAACTGCGCCAGCGGTAGCTCAGCCGCCTCTTGAAAGTCGAAGTACAGGTAAGTGCCCAGGTCCACATTGGGCAGAGGCGCTTCCAGGAAGCCGGCGGGCAATGCAGGCTCGGAGGGCTCCTCCTCATTGCAGGCCACCGCCAGCAAAGCCGAAGCAGCAGCCAACGATAGGATAGCCATCGTTTGCATCCGTGCCAGTGCGTGCCTCATCGCCCACGCCCCCGCACCACGGTGTCCTCCTCCTCCAACTGGAGGCGTCGGAGGTCCACGATCTGGTCCCGCAAGAGGGCGGCCTTTTCGAACTCCAGGTTCCGCGCGGCTTCCTTCATCTGCTTCTCCAATTCCCGCACGAGTCTCGCCATCTCGTCCCTGGAAAGCTCATGGCGGGCAGCCGTGTAGGGAGTCTTGGCCTCCGCCACTTGCCGCACCCGCTCGGTGATGTCCTTGACCTGCTTGCGGATGCTGGTGGGCACAATGCCATGCTCGCGGTTGTGGGCGTCTTGGACCTCGCGGCGACGATAGGTCTCGCCAATGGCACGCTTCATGGAGTCGGTGACCACGTCGGCGTACATGAGGACGTGGCCCTGCTCGTGGCGGGCAGCACGGCCGACCGTCTGGATAAGCGCGGTCTCCGAGCGCAGGTAGCCCTCCTTGTCGGCGTCCAGAATGGCCACCAGGCTCACCTCCGGCAGGTCCAGCCCCTCGCGCAGCAGGTTGATGCCCACCACCACGTCGTAGACCCCCAGGCGCAGGTCCCGCAGGATCTCCACCCGCTCGAAGGTCTCGATCTCCGAGTGCAGGTAGTGGGTGCGGATACCCATCTCCTTGAGGTAGTCCGCCAGCTCTTCGGCCATGCGC
>JACQUK010000013.1 GCA_016210325.1 Chloroflexota bacterium | reverse complement strand
GGCTCGTTCTCGTTGATGCGGATGGCGGCCGTGGTGTGGCGCGAGTAGACCACCACCAGGCCACTCTCCACGCCAGAGTCCCGGACAAACTTGTCCACCTGCTCAGTGATGTCAACAAACTCCGGTGCTTTGGCACTGGTCACAGAGAGAGAATAAGTCCGGACCTTGAATGCCTTGCCGTCAAGGGCTTGGAGGGGCTGCTGGACTTTCGTCTTGGTCTGCATCTTACTCCTTCACCTCCGCGCCTGGTTGGTCTGGGCCTCGTGCCCCCGAGCCTGCCTCGTCCCGGCCAGCCCCAGACCGAGACCTCCAGTTATCGGTGCTCCGTTGGAGACGTCCATCAAGGTAGCCCTGGTAGCGCCCCAGCGCCATCAGGGGCCAGTAGTCGCGATACAAATGATAGTTGATCATGAAGGCGGCCGGGAGCTCGGTGCCCTGGTAGCCGCGCTCCCCCGGCTGGGGAAGCCGCCTCACGCGCTGGCCCACTCCGTAGCCGGGGAAGCCGGTGCCGGTGAACCACGGCTCGTCCCAGGTGCCATCCTCGCGCTGGGTAGTCACCAGGTAGGAGACGCCGCGGGCCACGGCGGGGTGCCGCCACTCCCCGGCGGCCATCAGGGCCAGCAGCGCCCAGGCAGTCTGAGAGGCGGTGCTGGGACCCCTTCCACGCAGAGAAGGGTCCACATAGCTCCCACAGACCTCGCCCCAGCCGCCGTCCTCGTTCTGGTGGCCCAACAGCCATGCCACAGCCCGGTGCACCGCAGGCTGCCTCATGTCCTCGCCTATGGCCTCCAGGGCAGGCAGGACTGCGCCACTGCCATAGACATAGTTGACCCCCCAGCGCCCGAACCAAGGGCCATCCTCTTCCTGCTGAGACCACAGGTAGCGCAACGCCCTGGCGGCAGCCGGGTGCTCCCTGGCATAGCCCAGGCGCCCTAGCATCTCCACAACGTGGGCTGTCACGTCCTCGGTGGGCGGGTCAATGACCTCGCCAAAGTCACAGAAAGGGACCTTGGTCAGCACCTTCCTGGTGTTGTCCTTGTCGAAGGAGGCCCAGCCCCCATTGCGGCACTGCATGCTCAAGAGCCAACTGACGCTCAGGTCAAGGGCCTCGCGCTTGGCCTCCTCGTCGGGTAGCTGGACGCGGTGCAGGGCCATGACCACCTCAGCGGTGTCGTCTAGGTCCGGGTACCATTCGTTGGCAAACTCGAAGGCCCATCCGGCAGCCGGCCCGTGTGCGTTCTTGACTCGCCAGTCCCCGTCGCGGCGGCTCTGCTTTTGGAGGAGCCACTGTGCCGCCTTCTGCAAGGCCGGGTGGTCCGGTGGCAGCCCCGCATCCTCCAGGGCCATCATGGCCAGGCAGGTATCCCACAGGGGGGAGAGACACGCCTGCACCCGCAGCGTGTCTCCCTCCTCGATGGCAAAGCCCTGGAACCCCTGGAGCCCCCTGGCCATCACCGGGTGGTCCAAAGGGTATCCCAGGGTCTTCAGGGCAATGAGTGCATAGACCCAGGGCGGCTGGATGCCACCCCAGGAGCCGTCGGCCTCCTGGTGACGCACTGTCCAGACCTCGGCAAGCTCAATCGCCCACCCACGGCCCGGCTTCCAGGGAGACCGATCGTACTGCCGCAGGCACCAGTCCAGGGCCCAGAAAAAGCCTGCCCAACCGAGGAACGGCTTGGGCGCCGGGACGCCCTGCGGTACCTGGCTCCTTGGCACAGGGTAGAGCTCATCAATGGCTGCCCACGTGGGCACTGGGCACACTGGCCTCCTCGCCAGGATGATGCTCATGGGCACAATAGTGGCCCTGGCCCATGACCCGAACTCGTAGATGTTGATGGGGGACCAGGTGGGCAAGAACATCAGCTCCGGCGGCAGCACGGGCAAGGCCCGCCAGCCCCACTGGCCGAAGAGGGCCAGCCAGACCTTGGTGAAGGTGCGCACCCTGGGAACACCACCCTTCGAGAGAATGAACTCCCTGGCCCGCCGCAGGGCCTGGCTCTGCGGCGACACACCGGCCAGCTTGAGGGCAAAGTAACACTCCACCGATGTGCTCAGATCGCCGCTGGGGGCACCGTAGTACTGGCCCCAACCACCGTCCTCCCGCTGCTTGCTCAGGATGTAGTTGGCCAGCTTGGGCCACTGGCCCCGGTCGGCTGCCCCCAGGAAGTGGGTCAACAGCAGGTACTCGGCCTCCATCGTAGGGTTAGACTCCAACTCACCCCACCAGTAGCCGTCGGGGTGCTGCGTGCGCAGGAAATAGTCCACGGCGCGCTGCACCGCCTGGTCCAGCGCTGCCACGGTCCCTGGTGGCGCTCCCTGGCTCTTAGCCGCGACCATCTTTGTCCTTGCCCGTCACCCAACAGGGGCCGATGCTTGTGCTCTGCGGCCCCCCACGTAATCATGCTCATAGAACCAGTCCACCGCCCGTGCCAGGGCATCCCGCACGGGGGTCTGAGGGAGCCCCAACTCCCGTACTGCCTTGCTGCTGTCGGCGGCCATGTAGCGCCGCGCGTGCTGCACCCCCTCCAGGGGGATGAGGGGCTCCCGGCGCAGCAGCACACCTTCCAAAAGGTAGTCCACATACGCCCCGGCCAGCGCTAGCCCCAGGGGTACACGCCAGCGGGGCGCCGACTTCACGGTAATCTCTGCCAGAGTATCGAGCATCGCTTTCAGCGTCACGTTCTGGTTCCCCAGGATATACCGCTCACCGGGTTTCCCCTTTTCGTACGCCAGGCGGTGCCCTTGGGCCACATCCTCCACCGCAATCAGGTTCACAGACGTGTTCACGTAGGCGGGCAGGCGCCCGCGCAGAAAGTCCAGGACCACCCTGCCCGTAGGCGTCGGCCGCGCATCTCCGGGTCCCACTGGGACCGTTGGGTTGACCACCACCACGTCCAGGCCCTCCTTGCAGGAGGCAAGGGCGACCTGCTCCGCCTGGTACTTGGTCCAACGATAGGGCCCAGTCAACTCCTCCGGCCGCGGGCGGCTCTCCTCATCTGCCAGGCTACCTTGCCGCGGCCCACCCAGGACAGCCCAGGTGCTGGTGTAGACCACCCGACGCACGCCGGCTTCTCTGGCCGCCAGCAGCACGTTGCGGGTGCCCTCCACATTGGTCCGGTAGAACTGGCGAGAGTCCCGGGACCAGAAGGCGTAGAGCGCCGCCACGTGGAACACCGCGTCGCAGCCCCTGGCAGCCCTCCGCACTGACTCCGGCTCCCTTATGTCGCCTTGTATCGGCTCCAAGTCCAGGCCCCGGATGTTAATGGCGTTGCTGGAGGGCCTCACCAGGGCCCTCACCTGCCACCCAGCCTCCAGCAGGACACGGGCCACGTGGCTCCCAACAAAGCCAGTGGCGCCGGTGACCAGAGCTCTCATAGCCCTGCGCCCTCATGCTCCCTACAGAGTCTAGCTAGTCTGCCCTGCTGCGCTCTGCCGAGCCGGGAGCCAGCAAGGCCAGCACCAAGGCCCGAAGGGACTGACGCGCGGCGGACGCCCCCCGGGCCAGCCCCACCAGACGCCATGCCTGCCAGGGATGGGCCAGGGCCCATCGCAGGGCGCCACGTCGCAAGTCTGGTCCTTGCCCACCCTGGAAGACCGGTGGCAGGGACTGCTCCAGGGTGTCAACCACCGCCCGCACTGCGGCGAATGGGGTGCCTGCCTGGCCTGCCGCCACGCCAGCCCAGTAGGTTTCCATGTCCACCGCCAGGGCGCCGGTCAGGCTGCCCAGGTCCCTCTTGTCGGCACTGGTAGCAACGATGCGCTCTGCCGTGAGAAGGGGCCCCAACCGATGCGCCAGCATCGCCCCTTCCGCGGCGGCCAGCACCTGCTTCAGCAGCCCCGAGTCGGGCTCCAGCGCCGCGCCCAAGCTCGCCGCAGGCCCCTCCTCCAAGTGAAGCACGCGCTCGGCCACTACCAGAGGGCCTGCTGCCAATCCTGGCTGGAGGGCCCCCGCATAGCCCAGGGAAAGGAGCGCCTCCGGGTGGTATTGCGGGAGGACCGTCTCCATCGCCGCGACAACCCGCTGGCGGCCCACTCCCGTCACCAGCAGCAGGGCCTCCTGTGCCGACACATCGCCGCGATAGAGGGACCAGGTGGACTCCCGTTCAAGCAGCGTCCACTGCCCCGCGGTCAGGATGCCTCGGGACTCCTCGTCCAACGCCGTCGTGAGCATAAGCATGGTACTTATATTACCCTGGGTTGTTAGGGTGCGCAGTCCCCTCTCTACGGAATCCGGCCACGGCGCGGGCTGCCCTCAACTAGCCCCTACGCCACTCTTCTTGGCAACGACCCCGTGGGCCATGCGGACCATGTCCAGAGGGTTGCGCAGGGCGCCATAGATGGTCGACGACTCGAAGCCGCAGTGCATGGTGCAGTTGGCACACCGCGGGTCCTTGCCAAGCCCGTAACGCTGCCACACCTCGTCCTGGAAAAGCTCCTGAATGTCCTGGGTATGGCCATCGGCCAGGGGATAGCAGGGCTTCCGCCAGCCCAGAATCGTGTAGGTGGGGTTCGAGTAGGCCGTGCACTGGTAGTGCCGACGCCCCCGCAGGAAGTCCAGGTACAGCGGATTGTTGTAGAAGCGGAACTGTCTGACCTCATCGTCGGCCAGGACCTTCTGAAACACCTGGATGGACTCCTGCCGAGTCAGGAACACCTCTGAGTTTGGGACCGTCCCGTAATCGAAGCCGCCGGTGACCATGATTCCCTCGAAGCCCATCCTTGTGACCAGGGCAAAGAGCTGATGGAGGTCTTCGGGGTCGCTGCCCTTGAAGAGGGTGGTGTTGGAGCACACGCGGTAGCCCTGCTCCAACGCCTTCTTGGCGGCCTTCATGGCGGTGCGGAACACCCCTCGCCGCGATACCGAGGCGTCATGGCGTTCCTCCATACCGTCCAGGTGGACTACCCAGCACAGGTACTTGGAGGGCGGGACTTTGCTCAGCAGCCGTTCCAGCAGGATGCCGTTGGTGCAGCAGTAGACGAAGTACTTGCGCCGCACCAGCTCGTTGAGCAAGGCCGGCAGATGCGGGTACATGGTGGGCTCGCCGCCAGCCACCGAAATGATGGGCGCCCCGGATGCCTCCACGGCGCGCAGGCACTCCTCCAGTGTCAGCATGCGGTGCAGCACCGGCTCGTATTCGCGGATGCGGCCGCACCCCTCACAGGTAAGGTTGCACGCCTCCAGCGGCTCCAGCATGGTCACCAAGGGAAAGCGCTTGCGCCACCGCAGCTTGTTTTTCAGGAGGTACGCAAAGAGGCGTATGCCCAGCTCGGCAGGTCGCTTGGGCTTGGGCGCGTTGGCCGGCGCGAACTCGCGTAGGGCCGCTTCCGCACTATTAAGCTTTACTGTGGGTACCCCCACAACCGCCACAGTCTTCCTCCATCCTATCCCACCGGAGGAACGCTCCCCCACGGCACCTCCCCCGATAGCGGTCTTGGCATCTCGACCAGGCCCCCCGAAGGCATCCCCACGTAGAGCGGGCATGGAAATAGCCTTCACCGGTCGCGGTACAGCATGAAGTCCACCAGCCCCCGGAACTCGGCCTGGGCCCAGGGAGGAAGGGCTGCCTGCCACGCCCATTCCAGGGCCATAGCGCAGTGCTCCTCGGCAAGGCGCTGGGCCTGCTCCCGGGCTCCCGAGGTCTCCAGGACCCCCAGCACCTCGGCCACGTCATGGTCCGAGAGGGCATCCTGGCGATAGAGGGCGGCCAGGCGGGCCCGCCCAGCAGGCCCGGCGCTTTGCAGAGCGCAGACGATGGGGAGGGACTTTTTGCGACGGCGTATATCGGCTCCAGCCGCCTTGCCCGTCACGGCAGTGTCCCCCCAAATGCCCAGCACATCGTCCCGCACCTGGAAGGCTATCCCCAGGCTCCGTCCGGCGTGACGCAGCGCGTCAACCCGCGTCTCATCGTCACAGCCCAGCAGGGCGCCCAGATGGGTAGCCGTCTCCAGCAGCGCACCGGTCTTCTTGGAGACCATGATCAGGTAGTCCGCCGTGGTAATGTCGAAGCGGCCCTCATAGCTCATGTCCAGGTATTGGCCCTCGATCATCTCCAGATAGCCACTGGTGATGACGTGAGACGCCCGCAGCGCCTTGGCTGGAGGGAATCCCCGCTGGCACAGGGCCAGCAGTGTCAGGTCTGCCAGGACCATCATGGCGTCGCCGGCAGCCAGGGCCGCCGGCTGGCCCCACACGGCCCAGACGGTGGGGCGGTGGCGTCGCTCCCGGTCTCGGTCCTGAATGTCGTCATGGATGAGCGAGAAGTTGTGGACCAGCTCCAGGGCCGCAGCAGCGGGCACCGCAGCCACCGGGCTACCTCCCACTGCGTCGGTGGAGAATAGACACAGCATGGGGCGCAGCCGCTTGCCACCGTGGCCGTCCACAGGGCAGCCGGAGACATCTACCCAGCCCAGGTGGTACTGGAGAAGCCGCTGGATAGGGTCAGGCAACACCTGGACGGCGCTGCGCAGTGCCGCCTCCACCGCTGACAAGTGCCGGTGGAGCAACGCTGGGGGCTGCACCTCTGGACCCATAGCCCTGGAAACCTGCGCCACTCCCTTACCTTGAACATAAATAGGCTACCTAGGAATGCGAGGGTATGCTAGCACCCGCCTTCAGAGGTGTCAATGGGCGTCACTTCACGCCAGCATAGGCACCCTGGGGGCACCGAAAACCGAAGGAACCACGGCACCCCAAGAATAGCGATTGAATGTGTAGGTCGGGGTTCCTAACCCGACCGTCGTGATCGGGCAGGTTCGTCCCGACGTGTCCCGATGAATCGGGACGTGTCGGGACGCCCTACGAGAGTCAATCGCTAGTTTCGGGGGCACCCAACGCCTTGACACCTGTCAAGAGGCCTCCTATAATCAGCCCCAAGGAAGGCCGCCAATCCGCACGGAACACTTCTTCGAAAGCACTGTTGGAGTCGTAGTTTTGCGGCTCCTGGGGCAGGGCCAAGCGATCCCCTCTTGTACGTCTCCGAGCAGTGGAGCCATAGTGCCCAAATGACGAAGTACATCTTTGTGACGGGCGGCGTCGCGAGTTCCGTGGGCAAAGGGGTCAGTGTCGCCTCCATCGGCCGCCTCCTCAAAAGTCGTGGACTCAATGTCGCTGTTCAGAAGCTGGACCCCTACCTTAATGTCGACCCGGGCACCATGTCCCCCTACCAACATGGTGAGGTGTTCGTCACCAAGGATGGCTGCGAGGCGGACCTAGACCTGGGTCACTACGAGCGGTTCATTGACATCGAAGTGACCCGGAGCGCCAACGTCACCGCGGGGCAGATCTATAGCCACGTCATCGGCCGGGAGCGCCACGGCGACTACCTGGGAGGCACCATCCAGATCGTCCCCCACGTAACCAACGCTGTGAAGGAGCACATCACCCGCCTGGCCCAGGAAACCCAGGCGGATGTGGTAGCAGTAGAGGTGGGCGGCACCGTGGGCGACATCGAGGGCCTCCCCTTCTTGGAAGCCATTCGTCAGATGCGCAAGGATGTGGGGCGGGACAACTGCTTCTACATCCACGTGACGCTCCTCCCCTACCTCACCAGCACCGGGGAGCTGAAGACCAAGCCCACCCAGCACAGCGTCAAGGAGCTTCGCAGCATCGGAGTCCAGCCCGACGCCATCCTCTGTCGTAGCGACTACCCGGTTGCTGAGGACATCAAGAACAAAATAGCGCTCTTCTGTGACGTGGACCCCCGGGCGGTCATCCCCCTGCTCACCGTTTCCACGGTGTATGAGGTCCCGCTAGTGCTGGAGGACTCTGGCCTGGGGGAGCTGCTGACCCAGTCGCTGGGGCTGCCCAGCCATCCCCCCGACCTGGCAGAGTGGCGGGAGATGGTGGCCAGCATCAAGAAGCCCAGGGAGCCGCTGCCCATCGCCGTGGTGGGCAAGTACACCGAGCTGCCCGACGCGTACATCTCGGTCAAGGAAGCGCTGAAACACGCCGCCCTGGCCCATGACCGGGAGGTGGAGGTCACCTGGGTATCCTCTGAGCGAGTGGAGCAGGACGGCCCGGACCCCTATCTGCGCCACGTGTCGGGCATCGTCGTGCCGGGGGGGTTCGGCTCACGGGGCATCGAGGGAATGGTCATGGCTGCGCAGTATGCCCGTGAGCGCCAGGTGCCTTACCTGGGCCTCTGCCTGGGGATGCAGGTGATGGTGGTGGAGTTCGCCAGGCACTGCGCAGGCATGTCCAACGCCCACTCCACCGAGGTGGACCCGGAGACCCCCTATCCCGTCATTGACCTGCTGCCTGAGCAGCGACGGGTGGTGGACAAGGGCGGCACGATGCGTCTGGGCAATTACCCGTGTTGCCTGGTAGAGGGCAGTGTAGCTCGTCAGGCCTACGGCACCGAGCGGATTGTTGAGCGTCACCGTCATCGCTACGAGCTGAACAACCAGTACCGTGACCAGTTGGAGCGGCAAGGCCTGCGCTTCAGCGGCTTGTCCCCCGACGGACGGCTGGTGGAGATCGCAGAGGTGGAGGGCCACACCTTCATGGCGGGGAGCCAGTTCCATCCCGAGTTCCGCTCCCGCCCGAACCGGGCACACCCCCTGTTCCGCGACTTCATCAGCGCGGCCAAAGAGGTGGTCCGGGAGGGTGGCCAGCGCCGCCTGCCGCTGGATGGGGATGCCCCATCGGCTGACGGTCCAACGGAGGGACCTTCAGTGGACGTGACGCCATAGGTATGGTAGCATAGAGAGGACTCCTATGCGCCTCTTCTTGGATACCGCCAACCTGGATGAGATCCGCCAGGCCGCGCGCTGGGGCTTCATCAGCGGGGTAACCACCAATCCTTCCCTTGCGGCCAAGGAGGGGATTGGTGACCTGGGAAGCTACCGGGAAGCGGTCCTGGAGATTACCCGCCTGGTGGATGGGCCTGTCTCGGTGGAGGTAACCAGCACCGAGGTGGCGGAGATGGTGGCCCAGGCCAGGGGAATAGCGTCCTGGCACCCCAACGTGGTGGTGAAGCTACCCAGCACCCTCCAGGGCTTCGAGGCCATGGCGCAGCTCCGCCCCCTGGGCATCAGGGTCAACCAGACGCTCTGCTTTTCGTTGAACCAGGCCCTGCTGGGGGCACAGCTAGGTGCCTACTTTGTGAGCCCCTTTGTGGGCAGGCTCGACGATGAGGGCCATGATGGCATGGCCCTGGTGGCAGAGATGGTGGAGGTGTTCCGCCGGTACAAGATCGCCTCCCAGGTGCTGGCGGCCAGCTTGCGGCACCCCCGGCACGTGGTAGAGGCCGCACGGGCTGGAGCCGACATTTCTACGCTTCCGTTCAAAGTGTTGGTCCAGATGGCCCACCACCCGTTGACGGATGTGGGAGTCCAGCGGTTTGTCCAGGACTGGCAGCGACCCCTCCGAATCCACTCCTGATCCCTAGATCGGGTTGACCACAGGCCCACGTTGGCAAATCCGGTGGCCGTACGCCTCGGCAGATGGTCCCGCAGCCCCTTGACCTGCGGAGGTGCGCCCCCAGCAAGGGGGTAACAATAAGGCAATCTACATCTCGCATGGGCTTAAAGCTCGTGCGTGCTGCACCCTGGCATGGACCAGGGTGTGGTGGGTGACCACAGGGCAAATTCTAGCAGCGGCCCCCAGCGGGCTGCCAACCATGGAGTGAGCTATGAACCTATCAGAGCTAGAGACCAAAACAAAGGAAGAGTTGCTGGCCATGGCCCAGCAGTTTGGGGTAGAGAACGGCTCCCTGCGCCGAGAGGAGCTGATTCACAAGTTGCTGGAGGCAGTGGCGCAGCAACAGGGCTACATCCTGGCCACCGGGGTCCTGGAGATCGTCACCGAAGGGTACGGTTTTCTGCGCCAGCACGGCCTGCGGCCCGGCCCAGGCGACGTCTACGTATCCCAGTCGCAGATCCGTCGCTTCGGACTCCGCACCGGGGATGCGGTCACCGGGCAAGTCCGCCCTCCCAAGGACGGGGAGCGCTACTTCGGCCTTATTCGCGTCGAGGCGGTCAACGGCATTGACCCGGAGCAGGCCAGGCTCCGCCCTCACTTCGACAACCTGACCCCCATCTTCCCCAACCACCAACTCAAGCTGGAGACCACCAAGAACAACTTCTCCGGACGACTGGTGGACATGGTGGCCCCCATTGGAAAAGGGCAGCGTGCCCTCATCGTGTCACCGCCAAAGGCAGGCAAGACCTACCTGCTGAAGAACATCGCCAACGGGGTCACTGCCAACCAACCAGACGTCCAGATCATGGTCGTGCTGGTGGGAGAGCGGCCAGAGGAGGTCACAGACATCCGTCGTTCGGTCAAGGGGGAGGTCTACAGCAGCACGTTCGACGAACCGGTAGAGGACCACTGCCGGACCGCAGAGTTAGCGCTAGAGCGCGCCAAGCGGCTGGTAGAGGGCGGGCAACATGTGATCATCCTCCTGGACAGCCTGACCCGGCTGGTGCGGGCCTACAACCTGGCGCTTCCTTCCACCGGGCGCACCCTCTCCGGGGGCATTGACCCCTCGGCGCTCTACCCGCCCAAGCGGTTCTTTGGCGCGGCCCGGAACACTGAAGAGGGTGGTAGCTTGACCATTGTAGCCAACTGTCTCATTGACACTGGCAGCCGCATGGATGAGGTTATCTACGAGGAGTTCAAGGGCACAGGCAACTGCGAGATCCACCTGGACCGCCGCCTGGCCGAGAAGCGGACGTTCCCGGCCATCGACATCATGCGCAGTGGCACACGCCGCGAGGAGCTGCTGCTGGGCGAAGAGCGGCTCCGTCAGGTCTGGCTGCTGCGCCGTATGCTGAGCCTCATCACCACCAACGGCATGGACGCCTCCGAGGCCACGGAGCGCATCCTGGAGCGCTTGAGCAAGACCCAGACCAACGACGACTTCCTGGCCAACCTCTCCAAAGAGATGTAGGCTAACCGGCCACTGCCTCCCCTTCGTCCGGGGTGGTGAAGGGGACCACCGCTTCGGCAGCAGCCAGGACCAGGTCCGCCGCGTTCTCATACGGCATCGTCCCGCTGTCCAACTGGAGGTCGTACAGGGTGGGGGCGGTCCAGCCTGCACGAAAGACCTGCTTCAGGAAACCCGCCCGGTCGCGGTCAATCTGCCGCACGCGGCGCTCTGTCTCTTCAACATTGAGTCCCAGCTCCACCGAGGCGCGGCGGACGCGAAGGTCGAAGGAGCCGCAGACCATCGCCTTGACGACACCTGGCCGGGACGGTATGGCCGCCTGGGACCCGCAGCCCACCAACACGACGCTTTCGCGCTGAGCAAGCTGAGCAAAGAGCTCGCCCAGCAGCTTTCGCAGCCCCGGCACGTCGAGGTACGGCCCAAGCTGTTCGGTCAGCGACTTGGGGTCCGTGCCGGGGTCCCTCTCATACAGATAGGGTACAATCCCGGCCGTGGGGTCGCCGGCAAAACCAGCAGAGCTCACCGCGTAGTATTGGGCCAGTCGCGCCAGACTCTCGAAGAAGCGTTCCCGAAGGTCCTGGGGCCTCTCGAGCTTGGATTGGAGCTCGCCGTGGTGCAGCCCCTTCTGCTCCGCAAGCTGCGAGAGCTCCTCAGGGCCAATGACTTCGCAGCCCAGACGCTGTGCCACCAGCTCCGCGATTTCATGTCGGCCGCTCCAGGCCAGTCCGTCAATGATGATGATGGGCATTGTCCACCTCCGCTTTCGCTCACCCCTCTTTGGTCCCAACCTTGGGAAGCCCTAGCGCTGCCCCTTTTCTTGCTCACTGACCACCGTTGTGCCGTTTCTGCTGCCGCGCGTGGAGACACCGACAGCGTCACAATAGAGGGACCACAGGGCAGCCTCCTGCTGCTCCACCGGAGACCTGTGGTGCCCCAACTGCCAGAGCGTGATGGTGCCCTGAACAATCCCAAAGAAGAGGGCCGCAGCCGCGTCCAGGTCCAGGTCGCCCCGCACTTCTCCCCCTTCCTGTGCCTCACGCAACACCCGATTGAGGGCTTCCAGGTAGCAGTCTACGACCTCTGAGGCACGCTGGCTCAGGTCCGGGTCCCCCAGGCTTAGCACCTCCTCTACCACCAGGAACGAAAACCCCCGGCGCCGCTCGGCGTGAGAGAAATGGCCCTTCATGATGTTCCTGAGCTTGTTGAGGGGGGAAGGCGCCCCACGTTCGGCTGCGTTCACCGCCTCCAGCAGGTCCTGCTCCACGTCCCGGAGCATCAGAAGGAGAATTTCCCGCTTGCCCGGGAAATGGCGATAGATAGCCGCTTCCGAAAGGCCAATGGCCTCGGCCACGGCCTGAATGGTCAGGTGCTCGGCTCCCCGCTGGGTGATGATCTTGCGAGCAGCGTCCACAATCTGGTGCTGCCGTACTCCACTGCTGGCTCGTGTGTGGACCACCGTTTGCCCTCTCGTCTTGTCTCGCACAGGGTGACGCAAGTTATCGTTCACTCACAATATCCCACACGTCGCCATTGTTGTCAAGAGGTGGCTGGTCTGCCGCGCCTACGGCCGAAACGAGGCTGCGTGTCCACTATTTCCAGCGCGCCCTGGGCGCGGCATGACGGAATCAAACCAACGTCGCTGTACGCCAGGCCCGTAACAATCCTGTAACACTTCTGCAAAACAGCGGTAACACCTGGCGGGTACAGTAGACGGCAAGGACCCCAGGGACTGCCCCTGGAGCAGAACGTCGGCAAGGAGGGCAAGTCGGGTATGGTCAGAGGCAGGAGTAACCGCAGCCAGGGCGTTGGTGCAACTCGTCCTACCACACCGGAGGACGTGCTGAAGCTGGCCCACGACCGCGGTATCCAGATGGTGGACCTGAAGTTCACTGACCTGCCGGGTACCTTGCAGCACTTCACCATCCCCGTGGAGGAGCTCACAGAAAAGCTCTTCCAGGAAGGGAGCGGTTTCGACGGCTCCAGCATCCGCGGCTTTCAGGAGATCCACGAGAGTGACATGCTGGTGGTGCCGGACCCCGCCACAGGGGCGGTAGACCCGGTGTTCAGCATCCCCACCTTGAGCCTCATCTGCGATGTGCTGGACCCGGTGACCGGGAAGCCCTTCAGCCGCGACCCACGATACATTGCCAAGAAGGCGGAAGCTTTCCTGAAGGCTTCCGGCCTGGCCGACATCAGCTACTGGGGACCCGAGCTGGAGTTCTTCGTCTTCGACTCGGTGCGCTTCGACCAGAACGCCCACAGCGGCTACTACTTCGTGGACTCCGACGAGGGGGTGTGGAACTCCGGCGCCCCCACCACACTGCGGGGTGGCCCCAACACCGCCTATCGTCCAAGGTTCAAGGAGGGCTACTTCCCCACACCACCCCTGGACACGATGACGGACCTGCGCTCCGAGATGTTGCTCAAGATGGCGCGGATGGGCATGGTCACGGAAAAGCACCACCACGAGGTGGCCACCGCGGGGCAGGCTGAGCTGGCCATCCGCTACGACACGATGGCGCGTCAGGCCGACAACGTCATGGTCTACAAGTACATCGTCAAGAACGTGGCGCTGGCCCACGGCAAGGTTGCCACGTTCATGCCCAAGCCCCTGTTCGGTGACAACGGGACTGGCATGCACTGCCACCAGAGCCTGTGGAAGGACGGCCAGAACCTCTTCTACAACCCGGAGGGGTACGCCGGCTTCTCGAGCATGGGGCTCTACTACATCGGCGGCCTGCTGAAGCACGCCCCCGCCCTGCTGGCCCTGGTGGCGCCCACCACCAACTCCTACCGCCGCCTGGTCCCCGGGTTCGAGGCGCCGGTGAACCTGGTGTACTCCATGCGGAACCGTAGCGCCGCAGCCCGTATCCCCATGTACTTCTCTCACCCCGAGGCCAAGCGGGTGGAGTTCCGTTGCCCAGACCCCACCTGTAACCCGTACCTGGCCTTCGCCGCCATGCTCCTGGCGGGGCTCGATGGCGTCCTGAACAAGATTGACCCCGGCCAGCCTGTGGACAAGGACATCTACAACCTGCCGCCCGAGGAGGCGGCCCGCATCAAGCAGGTCCCCGGCAGCCTGGAGGCGGCCCTGGAGGCCCTGGAAGAGGACCACGACTTCCTGCTGCGGGGTGGCGTCTTCACCGAGGACGTCCTGGAGACCTGGTTACGCTTCAAGCGGACCCGCGAGGTGGACCCCGTCCGCCTGCGGCCCCATCCCTACGAGTACCATCTGTACCTGGACGCCTAGCGGCGTTGCCCAACAACCTACCACCCTGGGGAAGAACGAAGGCCCTGGCCCGGCATCTCGGGGATGCCGGGCCAGGGCAGCCCGCAGCTAGTGGGCTGGCGGGCTTGATGGCCCCGGCTGCTACCGGCGGTCTGGAGGTGGAGACCCATGTCCCAAGACACAGCAGCGGTAGACTACGCGCTCCATACGGCAAAAGAGCACGATGTCCGGTTCATCCGCCTCTGGTTCACCGACATCCTGGGCAACCTGAAGGAGGTTGCCATTACTCGGGACGAGCTGGAGGACGTGCTGGCGCGCGGCGCCGCCTTCGATGGCTCCTCCATCGAGGGGTTCGCCAGGGCAGACGAAGCCGACATGATCATCAAGCCTGACGCCACCACCTTCCGCATCCTCCCCTGGCGCACGCGGGAGAGCACCGTGGCCCGCCTCTTCTGCAACGTGCTCACCGCCGCTGGCCAGCCCTTCGAGGGCGACCCCCGCTACGTCCTGAAGCGGAACCTGGAGCAGGCCGCCCGCCTGGGCTACACCTTCTACGTGGGACCGGAACTGGAGTTCTTCTACTTCCGGAGCGCACATGCCGCTGAGCCGCTGGACCACGGTGATTACTTTGACCAGACCCCCGCCGACTTGGCCGACGATCTGAGGCGAGAGACGGTGCTGACCCTGGTGGACACGGGCATCCCCGTCAAGTACTCCCACCACGAGGGGGCGCCCGGCCAGCACGAGATTGACCTTCAGTACACCGACGCCCTGACCATGGCCGACAACGTCATGGCCGCGCGCCTGACCATCAAGGAGGTGGCACAGCGCCACGGGGCCTACGCCACGTTCATGCCCAAGCCAGCGCCCGGCATCAACGGCTCCGGGATGCATGTGAACCTCTCGCTGTTCCAGGGGGACCGCAACGCCTTCTATGACCCCGACGACGAGTTGAAGCTATCGGAGCTGGCCCGCGGGTTCATTGCCGGGTTGCTGCGCCACGCCCCGGAGGTCACCCTGGTGACCAACCAATGGGTCAACTCCTATAAGCGACTGGTGCCGGGCTACGAGGCGCCGGTGCACATCACCTGGGCCACTATCAACCACTCGGACCTCATCCGCGTGCCGGCCTATAAGCCGGGCCGGGAGGAGTCGGTCCGCGTGGAGTACCGGGCTCCGGACCCTGCCTGCAACCCCTACCTGGCCTTCGCGGCCCTGCTGGCAGCGGGGCTCGAGGGCATCGCCAAAGGCTACCCGCTACCACCCCCGGTGGAAGAGGACCTTCAGCGGGAGTCGGAGAAGCAGCTTCAAGCTCGCGACATCCACCGCTTGCCCGGCAGTCTACTGGAAGCTATCCAGCAGGCGGAACGCAGCGACCTGGTGCGCCGCGCCCTTGGTGACCACACCTTCCACAGCCTCATACGCAACAAGACCATCGAGTGGGAGCACTACCGCACCCAGGTGACGGACTACGAGACCAAGCGCTACTTGCCAGTGCTGTAGGCGGTTGGGTGCGCAGCAGCCTACTTCCACTCCCACGCCTTGGTTGTGACGTTCCCCTGCTCGTCGGTCTGGTGCTCCAGAACGCCGAGAACGGTGTTGAGGCGGGCCAGCTTCTGCGAGCTAGTCTGGTAAGTGACACAGGCCCTCCACTGGGCCGCCATGCCCGGCCCCACCATCCTCCCCACCCCAAAGCCATGCCAGATGATGCCCTCGCCGCTCTCCGTAGCGATGATTCCTTGTCCCTCCCCATAGAGCACACCTGGGAGCCGCTCATAGGCCACGTAGGTACCGGTGTCACTGGCGTTCACACCCAGGAGTTTCCCGGCGGCCTGAAAGGAGATCTCGATTTTCACATACCGACCTCCCTCGCCCGGTAGCACACGGACTCCTGTGATCTTCCCGGTCTCCTCAGCAATCTTATCACCCAGCATCTGTAGACCCTCCTCTGCCCGATATAGTTGAACAATAGCACCGATGAACACTAACTACAATACCGAGCAGCAGGATTTCTACGTAATCCTCATGAACAGGCAAGAATTTCTCCCGAAAGCTTGCAGGGGAACGAGGAGGTTGTTTGCCGCAGCCCTCTCTACTCAGAGGACCCCGGTTTTGCGTAGAATGGTCGCAGCCCAACTAAGAGCCTATCCAATAACTGCCCAATGATAATCGTCCCGCCCTTCGACAGGCTCAGGGCGAGCGGGGACAAGGCCCGCTCGTGGTGAGCCTGTCGAACCATGAGCGGGTTGTTGGATAGGCTCTAAAAAGGAGAGCCATGCGAGGGGGTCAGCTTGTCCTCATCGGGATAGGTGCAGTGCTTCTAGGGCTGTTACTGCAATCGTGGCTGGTGGAGAAAATCCTGGACATCCTGGGCTTCTTGTTCATTGCTGTGGGCATCCTGGCGTTGGCCGTGGGCCTGTACCAAGCGATCCGCCGCAAAGCGTAAGACACAGCCCCCTAGGCCAGGCCACCACACCACGCGGCGGCCAGCTCTGCCACCGGTACGGTCAGCAACCCAGGGACCACCAGTTGCTCACCGCCCACCCTGCCCAGGCGGACCAGGGGGACATCGTGCTGCTGCGCCAGCCGTTCCAGGGTCCGGAGCTTCCTGGGGGGCACTGAGACGACGATGCGGGACTGGGCTTCGCCAAAGAGGGCAGCGTCCCAGCGCCCTTGCACCTTGAAAGAGCCTTTAAGACCCAGTCTGCCCAGGATGCAGCACTCCGCCAGAGCGCCCGCCAGGCCACCCTCGGAGCAGTCGTGGGCGGAAGAGAGCAGGCGGCCCCGCACCGCCTCGCGGCATAGCCGCTGCACCCTGGCTTCCAGCTCCAGGTCAATGCTCGGGCGGCCGGCCACCTGGCCCTGGAGCTGCTCCAGGTAGAGGCTACCACCCAGAGTCGCCGCCTCCGCGTCAGCCGAGGCAGCCCCCAGCAGCACCACTACGTCTCCCACCCGCTTGAAGGCGGCGGTAGCGTGGACCGCAACATCGTCCAGGAGCCCCAGGGCGCCCACAACGGGCGTGGGGTAGATGGCCTGGCCATCGGTCTCGTTGTACAGGCTTACGTTGCCGCTGACCACCGGAACGCCCAGGGCGAGGCAGGCAGCCGCCATACCCTGGATGCACTGTTCCATCTGGTACGCCACATCGGGGCGCTCCGGATCACCAAAGTTGAGCCCGTCGGTAATGGCCAGGGGCTCGGCCCCGACGCAGACCAGGTTGCGACACGCCTCGGCCACAGCAATGGCCCCGCCGGCGTAGGGGTCCAGGAATACATAGCGTCCATTGCCGTCAATGCTAAGTGCAAGACCGCGGCCCTCGCCGGAAGGGCCGCGTCGCGCGCCCTTGACCCACAGCACTGTGGCATCCGCAGCGCCGGGGGGCACCACGGTGTTGTTCTGCACCTGGTGGTCGTACTGGCGGTACACCGGCCTCTTGCTGGCGGCCTCTGCGGATGCCATGAGCTTCAGTAGCGCCTCATTGGGGCCGCCAGCAGGCAAGGGGCAGCGTGAAGCATCGAAGGAATGCAGCTCCTTCAGCAAGGCAGGGGCTTGGCCCCGAACGCGGTACTGGGGAGCCTCTACCAGCACCGGGACGGGCAGCGACGCCACCTCCTTGCCGTCGTCCTGGATGCGGACCAGGCCGTCGTCCGTCACCTGGCCTATGGTTGCCGACGTCAGGTCCCACTTGCTGAAGACGGCCTTGACCCTCTCCACCCAATCGGGTTTCACAATGAGCAACATGCGCTCCTGGGACTCGGAGAGCATCACCTCGTAGGGGGTCATTCCTGCCTCGCGGCGGGGGACCTTGACCACGTCCACTACCACGCCGGCGCCGCCCCGGCCAGCGCACTCCACGGTGGAGCCGGTGAGTCCAGCCGCCCCCAGGTCCTGCATGCCCACGATGCCGTCGCGGCAGGCCTCGGTGGCCTCCAGGCAGGCCTCGATGAGGACCTTCTCCAGGATGGGGTTGCCCACCTGGTCGGTGGGCCGCAGCTCCCGCTCCCCCTGGAAGGTGCGGGAGGCCAGGCCCGAGGCGCCGTGGATGCCGTCGCGCCCGGTGTCGGCACCCACCAGCAGGAGCAGGTTGCCGGGGCCACTGGCCCGGGCCCGCACCAAGCGGTCCAGCCGCACCACCCCAACGCACATGGCATTCACCAGCGGGTTGTTGGAGTACGAGGGGGAGAAGGCGATCTCGCCGGCAACGTCAGGGACGCCGATGCAGTTGCCGTACCAGGAGATGCCACCCACTACGCCCTCGAAGAGGTGGCGATTGTGTGGGTCTGAGAGGGGGCCAAAGCGCAGAGAGTTGAGCAGGGCAACCGGCCGCGCCCCCATGGTCAGGATGTCCCGCACGATGCCCCCAACGCCGGTGGCAGCGCCTTGCCAGGGCTCCACTGCCGAGGGGTGGTTGTGGGACTCCACCTTCATCACCACCCCCAGGCCATCACCGATGTCCACTACGCCGGCGTTCTCCTCGCCGGGGCGCACCACAGCGCGGGGGGAGTCGGTGGGGAACAGCTTCAGCAGTGGCCTAGAGTGCTTGTACCCGCAGTGCTCGCTCCACAGGGCGCCGAACAGGCCCAACTCCAGACGGTTGGGCTCCCGCTCCAGCCGCTCCACGATGAGGCGGTACTCCTGCTCGGTCAGCGCGATTTCGTCCAGGACCTCTTTCGTGACAGGCATAAGGGTACTGCTCACTCCTCAACAGGACACATCTTTCGCCTTCTTGGGGGACGCAGCCATACAAGTGCTACTTGGCGTGGCGCAGCCGGTCAGCTTTCGCCAGGAAGTCTAAAAGGGTCTTCTTGAAGGCCTCCGGCACCTCTACCTGAGGGCTGTGCCCTGAATCCAGCACCGCCACCTCGGCCAGACGCGAGTTCACCAGGGCGGCTTTTGCCCGCTGGCCCAGCTCAGGGGGGAACCACCGGTCCTGGGCCCCTTGCACCAGCAGCACCGGGCACCTGATCTCGGGTAGGCGGTCCCGCCGGTCCGGGAATGGGATGGCGTCTGGGCGGCCATCACCCCAGCCCTCGGTGGTGCCACAGACCAGCAGGGCCGCGGCCGTCATCTCGGGGTAGGCCAGGGCGAACTCCAGGCTTAGGAAAGCGCCGTAGGAAACCCCACCAACATACGCCCTGTCGATATCCAGGTGCCCCAGCAGCTTGTGCAGGTCCTCCAGCCACTGCGCCGCCGAGTGGTCCCCCTCGGGGCCACTTGAGCGTCCACAGCCCCGGCGGTCGTAGACCACCACCTGGTACCGGCGGGCCAGGCCGGGCAGCACCGCTTTCCAGTTCTCGACACTGGTCCAACCGGTGTGGGAGAGGACCAGCGGGCTCCCTGTCCCGTGCACCTCGTAGTAGATGTTGCTCCCGTTGATGGGGACGCTGGGCATGGTCCACCTCCAGATTGCTCCTCCCCATGCTAGTCCTTGACATCTAGGAGTGCAAGGCCACTCATGGCGTAGGGCTCCAAGCTATTGACAAGCCAACGGCTGTGTGGATATGCTCGTTCCAAGCAGTCCAACCACGACTGTGTCGCTCTGGCGCGGATACCGGCACCTGTTTACCAACTGATGGGGGCCTTCTCCAGAAAGGGACGGTGCTCAGGGGGGTTGTCCGGCAGGGAGGGGAAAGGAGAGTCCTGAGTATGCGTAAGAACCTGTACCTTCTGGCTGCGTTACTGGCGCTTGTCATGGTAGCCGGGTTGGCGTGCGCCAAGCCGGCCGCGGCGCCTGGCGGGGGGACGGTCGCCAAAGAGCAAGTGTTCCGTGCCAACCTGGCGGGCGAGCCCGCCCAACTGGACCCCAACCGGGCCTCCTGGGCAGGCGAGATCACCGTCGTTCGGCAGGTGTTCGACGGGCTCTTCGACTTCAACCAGGACCTGACGTTGAAGCCCATGGTGGCCCGGGAGATACCTACCGAAGCCAATGGCGGCATCTCCAAGGATGGCCTCACCTACACCTTCAAGCTGCGCAACGACGTCACCTGGAGCGACGGCAAGAAGGTCGTTGCAAAAGACTTCGAGTACAGCCTCAAGCGGATGCTGGACCCAACTATCGCTGCTGACTACGCCTCCTTCTACTACGACATCGCCGGCGGCGAGGAGTTCAACTCCTCCAAGGAGACAGACTCAGCCAAGCTCAAGGCGCTACGCGACGCGGTGGGTGTCCAGGCAGTGGACGAGTCTACCTTGAAGGTCACCCTCAAGAGGCCGCGGTCCACCTTCCCCCAGGTGATGGCCCTGTGGCCTGCCTACCCGATACGGCAGGACATGGTCGAGCAGAAGGGCGAGACATGGACCGAGCCTGCTACCTACATCGGCAACGGCCCCTTCAAGATGAGCGAATGGGTCCACCAGGACCACATCACCCTGGTAGCTAACGACAAGTACTGGGGGACCAAGCCCAAGCTCCAGAAGATCGAGATCAAGATGATCACCGACGCCAACCAGGAGTTGGCAGGGTACAAGAACAACGAGATGGAGCTGAGCCGGGTGCCTGTGGGCAGCGAGGGGACCGTTATGGAGGACGCGGCCCTCAGCAAAGAGATCGTACGGGGCCCCCAGTTGGTCACCTTCGGCTTCCAGTTCAACGTCAAGCAGGCCCCGTTCGACAACGTGAAGCTGCGCCAGGCCATCGCCACGGCCCTGGACCGTGAGAGCTTCATCAACAAAGTCCGCAAGGGCGTGGGCAAGCCCGCTACCAGTTGGCTGCCCCCCGGAATGCCTGGCTACGACGCCAACCTGGGGAAGGAGTACACCTTCAACCAGGCCAAGGCCAAGCAGCTTCTGACCGACGCTGGGTACCCCGACGGCAGGGGCCTGCCAGAGATGCGCTTCCAGTACTCGGACACCGCTTCCAACAAGGTAATCGCCGAGTGGCTCCAGGCCCAGATGAAGGACAACCTTGGCATCAGCGTGAAGCTGGAACCCATGGAGTCCAAGGCCTTCACCCAGTTGGTCAACCAGGAGAAACACACCTGGGGCTGGTTCGGCTGGGGCGCCGACTACCCTGACCCGGATAACTGGCTGCCGGAGCTGTTCGGCACGGGTGGCAGCCAGAACCACACGCTCTACAGCAGCAAGGAGTTCGACGACCTGGCCAAGCAGGCCATGGCAGAGCCAGACGCGGCCAAGCGGCTGGGGCTGTGGGAGAAGGCCCACGCAGTGGTGGTGCGAGACGCCCCGGCCGCCTTCATGTTCTATCGCGAGGCCTTCTGGCTCAAGAAGCCTCGGCTCCAGGACCTCATCACCACCGGCATGGACGGCCAGATCATCGGGGACTTCTTCTACCCGAAGAGCTTCCTGGTAGAGTAGCAGGGTGCGCGATAGGGGCTGGGGCTCCGCGGCGGGCTCCAGCCCCTAGAGGGGGACCATGGGGCGCTACTTGGCCTTTCGCCTGGCGTGGTTGGTGCCGGTCCTGTTCGGGGTGGCCCTCATCACCTTCGTGCTGATGCACACGGTCCCTGGCGGCCCGTGGGACCGGGACAAGCAGTTGGCACCCCAGGTAGTGCAGAACCTGAACCGCCGCTACGGGCTGGACCGTCCCTTGTACGCGCAGTTCGGCCGCTACCTGTGGGGGCTAGTGCGGGGTGATTTGGGTCCCACCTACACCTACCAGGACCGTGACGTGATGGTGGTTATCGCCAGCGGCCTGCCGGTGACCGCCACGTTGGGGGGCCTGGCCTTCCTGCTAGCGTTGGCCGTGGGTTTCACGCTGGGCTTCGCTGCGGCCGTTGCCCAGAACTCCTGGGTAGACTACGTGTCGGTGTTGTTTGCCACCCTTTTTGCCAGCATCCCGGCCTTCGTTCTTGGGATCCTCCTGGTCATCGTGTTTTCGGTCACCCTGCATTGGTTGCCCACCAGCGGCTGGGGCACCCCGGCGAAGCTGGTGATGCCAGTGGTCGCCCTGGCCGCGCTACCTGCGGCGTACATCGCCCGGGTGGTGCGCGCCAGTGTGCTGGAGGTGCTGCGGCAGGACTACGTCCGCACAGCCCGTGCCAAGGGGCTGACCGAGCAGGCCATCTACGGCCGGCATGTCCTCAAGAATGCCCTCATCCCCATCCTCAGCATCCTTGGCCCGGAGCTGGCCTTCCTCATCACCGGCTCCTTCATCATTGAGCAGCTCTTCTCCATCCCCGGCGTGGGGCGGCTGTTCGTCCAGGGGGTGTTCCAGCGGGACTATGGCCTCATCATGGGGTCGGTGCTCTTCTACACGCTGGTCATCGCCCTGTTGAACCTGCTGGTAGACATGCTGTACGCCGTGGTGGACCCACGCGTCAGGTATGCGTAGGTGGGCGCATGAGCACTGGCCAAGGAGCGGCGGCCCAGGGCCGCCCAGTCGCGGTCCCCCGCGTCCGGGCGCCCAGGTCCTTCTGGCAGCAGTCCACCAGAAGGCTGCTGAAGAACCGCCTGGCGATGGTGGGCTTGGCCGTGGTTCTGCTGTACCTCATCATTGCCATCGTCGCCCCCCTGGTCAGCCCCTATGACCCCGCCAAGCAGAACTACGATGCCATTCTGTTGGGGCCTACCGGGGGCCACCCGCTTGGGACAGACGGCCTGGGGAGGGACAGCCTGAGCCGGCTGGTGTTCGGTGCCCGCACGTCGCTGGCGGTGGGGCTGTTCACCCAGCTCATCGTGCTCACCGTGGGCATCCCGGTGGGCCTGGTGGCGGCCTTCAGTGGCAGGCGGAGCGACAACCTGCTGATGCGGTTTGTGGACATCGTGTTCGCCTTCCCGGACCTGCTGCTGATCATCCTGCTGCGGGCCATCTTCGGCGGCAGCATCTTCATGGTGTTCCTGGCCATCGGCTTGGTGAACTGGGTTATCATGGCCAGAATGGTCCGGGGTCAGGCCCTTTCGCTCAAGGAGCAGGAGTTCGTTTTGGCCGCCAAGGCCATCGGGGTGCCGTGGCATAGCACCCTGATCCGGCACGTGCTGCCCAACGCCCTGGGACCAGTCGTCGTCCTGGTGGCCTTCGGCGTGCCCAGGGCCATCTTTGCCGAAGCAGCCCTCAGCTATATTGGCATTGGTGTAACACCGCCAACCCCAAGCTGGGGCACCATGGTCCAGGACGGCTACAGCGTCATCTTTGCAACACCCTATCCGGTGCTCTTCCCCGCCGTGGCCATCGCAGTGGTGATGCTGGCCTTCACCTTCCTGGGCGACGGGCTTCGGGACGCCCTGGACCCCCGTCACGCGGGCCTGGGGAAGATGCGGTGAGGCTCGGGGAACCATCCGGCCCCGTTGACATCCCTACCAGCACCCCGACACAGCGGGGCGGCATGCTCTTCCAAGGTCGGTGCTTCTGCTGATACCTCATCCCCCGTGGCCCCCTTCTCCTGCAGGAGAAGGGGGCCACGGGGGACACCCCCAGTCCCCCGGCAGGGGACCCAGGTCCCCTGCACCCTTCTGCGGGGAGTCACAGTATTCTGTTAGTCACCATCAGGGTGCGGTAGGAGGTCAATAAGGCCCGACTAGCTCCTAGCGTTGGACGAGCTTGGTTTCTCCCGGCGGGGTGATGGAGACGTGGGAGAAGAAAGAGTCCTGGGTGGCACCATGCCAGTGCCTCTCCCCCGGTGGAACGTGCACCACGTCGCCGGGTGTGACCACGTGCTCCTCATGCTCGGTAGCCAGGATACCCCTGCCTGCCACCACCACCAGCACCTGGTCCATGGTGTGGGTATGGAGCACCGTGCGGGCACCAGGGTTGAAGGTGATGAGGTTGAGGCGCAGGCCCGCGGCCATCTGCTCGGAGACCAGGGGCTGCCGGGTGACCCGCCCCTCAAAGATAGGGGCGCCGGTATTGTCCTGAATCGGCACGTCATGGCTTCGAACGACCTTCATGCATCTCCTCCGACGCTTGTTTCCAGCATATCTTGGCCTGGGCCCTGGGCAGCGCCTTGGCCATTCGCTGGGCGCTCCGGCCGCTGCCTCGCGGGGCGAAACGAGTGTCCCCCCCTTCACCGCGCAGCCGCAGACAGCCACCTGTCATTAACCCGGCACAGACGCAGACATGTCAAGCGGGGGAGGGCCGGCCAGTTGCGATGAGCACCGGTGAGTTGGACACCCTGGCACCCCGGACACAGACGCGCCGCAGGGCGCTGCTGTGGCACCGGCCCACCACCAAAGCGCCCGGGAGGACCGGTCGCTGTGCCACACCATCCTCTGGCAGGAACTTTGCGACCGCCTTCCTCGTTCTTGTCATAGGGGTTGACTGTCCTCCAGTTTTGGGCTATAGTCGCAAACAGTGTTTTCTGGGGGATTCCCGGGTTCAGGGACCGGGCTGAGTTGCAGTATTCTTTCGCCACCTCCCACGGAAGGGACGCACAGAAGGAGGTCGGAGTGCTCCGCGTCAATAGTTCGATAGCTCGACCACGGCGTGTAGTCACCCTGGGTGCACTTATTGCGGTTGTCCTGGTTGCGGCCCTGACAGGGCTGGTGGCAGTAGCATTGGCCCAGACTGCGGTGGGTCCCTCCGGCGGGACCGTTAGCAGCAGCGACGGCTCGGTCGCCATCACCTTCCCCGATGGGGCGCTGACGGAAAGCGTTGACGTCCGCCTGACGCTGCTCGCAGAGGCCGAGGCACCGGCGGCCGCGCCAAGCGGGCGCGTGTTTGGCTCCCGCATCTTCACCGTTGACATCCTCAAGGGCGGCACCGCCCAGTCCAACTATGCCCTGAGGAGCTTGGCCACCGTTGTGACCAAGTACAGTGCCAACGATGTGAGCAAGGCCAGGGACAACAACACCCGCTTCTTGCACCTCTCCCTCTACGATGCTGCTTCGAAGACGTGGTTTGACGTCCCCGGCGTGTTCCCGAACGTGGCTGCCCAGACCCTGGAGACTCAACAGAGCGTCTTTCCCCTCACGCTGGCAATTACCATCGAGCCGCCGCCACCACCCACGCCAACCCCCACGAAGACGCCAGGCCTGCCCGGTGTGGGCGACGTGGCCCCCAGCAGTGGCATGGTGATGGGCGCTGTGGCCGTGGGCGCGCTGCTGGTCCTTGGCGGTGGTCTCCTCTTGGTCCGGAGCAGCCGCCGCAGCAAGGCGTAAAGTAACCTGGCCCTGGAGCATTAGCAAACGCGGTGGGCAGGTGCCCACCGCGTTTGTGTTTCTTGTACGGGAAGCCTGTTGGGACTTGGGGCCTGTCCAACAAACCCTCACCCCCCTTCGGCAGGCTCAGCAACTGTCTTGATTGTCAAGTGATGAGGGCATGATGAGTCTCCCAGGGCGTGTGCTGCTTAAGCATAGCATTGAGAATAGTCAGGAGCTTGCGCATGCACGCGGTGAGGG
>JACQUK010000079.1 GCA_016210325.1 Chloroflexota bacterium | reverse complement strand
GAGGTGGAGCGGAGCCTGCGGGTCCTGGATGGCGCCGTCGTCATCTTCGATGGGGTGAACGGAGTGGAGCCCCAGTCGGAGACGGTATGGCGCCAGGCCAACAAGTACCGTGTCCCCCGCATCTGCTTTGTGAACAAGATGGACCGGCCCGGTGCCAACTTCCCCCGCACCATCGATATGATCACCCATCGGCTGGGGGCCAGGCCGGTGGCGATCCAGTTCCCCTTGGGGGCGGAGGCTGACTTCTGGGGGTATGTGGACCTGGTCGAGGAACGGGCCTACCGCTACCTTAACGGCGGGAAAGAGGCCCCGGAAGAGGTCCCAGTACCGCCGGCGGTGGCCCAGGAAGTAGCCCATTACCGCGAAGAGTTGGTGGAGCGGGTAGCGGAGACTGATGAAGCCCTGTTGCTCAAGTACCTGGATGGGAGCGCCATCTCCCGCGAGGAGCTGAGCGAGGCCCTGCACAGGGCCACCATCTCTTTCAAGCTGGTGCCGGTCCTGTGCGGGTCAGCTCTGAGGAACAAGGGGGTACAGCCTCTGCTGGACGCGATCGTTGCCTATTTGCCCTCGCCGCTGGAGGTGCCTCCGGTGGTGGGCAAGCACCCAGTCACCGGCGAGGAGGTGGTCCGCCACCCCACCTCAGATGAGCCGCTGTGTGCGCTGGCCTTCAAGGTTGCCACCGACCCCTATGTGGGGCGCCTGGTCTACTTCCGTATCTACTCGGGTGTAGCCAAGAGTGGCGGACTGGTGTACAACGCCTCCAGGAACCAGCGGGAGCGCCTGGGTCGTCTCGTTCTGATGCATGCTCAGCGCCGCGAGGAGGTCCCGGAGGTGACTGCCGGCCACATCGCCGCGGCGGTGGGCCTCAAGAACACCTTCACCGGCGACACCGTCACAGACGAGGCATCGCCCGTGGTGCTGGAGCCCCCGCGGTTCCCAGAGCCAGTCCTCTCGGCGGCGGTGGAGCCCCGGACCAAGGGTGACCAAGACCGCATGGACGACGCCATGCGAAAGCTGTCGGATGAGGACCCGACGCTGCTGGTCCGGTACGACGCGGAGACCGGCCAGACCCTCCTTTCTGGCATGGGTGAACTGCACCTGGATATTGTGGTGGACCGCATGCGGCGCGAGTTCGGGGTGGACGTCCGCATGGGCCGGCCCCAAGTGTCCTACCGAGAGACCATCACGGTCCCTACCAGGGTAGAGGGGCGCTTTATCCGTCAGACGGGCGGCCATGGCCAGTACGGCCACGTTTGGCTGGAGGTACAACCCCAGCCTCGAGGGCAGGGCTTCCTTTTCGAAAACAAGATTGTGGGGGGCGCGATTCCCAGGGAGTACATCCCTGGGGTCGAGGCCGGCGTCAAGGAGACCTTGGAAAATGGCGCCCTGGCCGGCTACCGTGTAGTGGACATCAAGGTGGCCCTGGTGGATGGGAGCTTCCACCCAGTGGACTCCTCCGAGATCGCCTTCAAGGCGGCTGCTTCGATGGCCTTGAAGGAGGCGCTGAAGCGGGGTAGGCCGCTCTTGCTGGAGCCTATCATGGAGTTGGAAGTGGTCACGCCCGGCGAGTTCTTGGGAGAAGTGCTGGGCGACCTGGCTGCCAGGCGAGCCCGTATCCGGAATATCGAGGGGCAGAACGAGACCCAGACGGTGCGGGCGTACATCCCCCTGGCAGAGACCTTTGGCTACGCCACCGACCTGCGGTCCCTGACGCAAGGGCGTGCTATCTATACGATGCAGTTCTACCAGTACGAAGAGGTGCCGGCGAGCGTCGTGCAGCAACTGGTGACCAGGACCTAACTTGTCGCCGGGAGGCTTGCCAACAGGCCCCCGGTGTTGCAAACTGTATAGGGCAAAAGTGGAGAGGGTTACCCGCGCGTCCCCAGAACGGGGGGGCGCTGCGCCGACCTGCTAAGAGGCCGGGAGACGGGCGGCGAGGGTGTGTGCGCCCGTCTCTGTGTTGGTCAGGCAGGGGTAGTTTTCTGAGCGGAAAAGGTGGCGCGGCAATGCGCCGGCAGAAGTAGAGTGGTAGAGTATGGCGAAGCAGAAGATCAGGATCCTCTTGCGGGCCTTTGACCACCGCATCCTCGACCTCTCTGCCAAGCAGATTGTCGAGGCAGCGGAGCGGACCGGGGCAGTGGTAGCGGGACCAGTGCCGCTGCCCACCGCTATCCAGCGGTTCTGTGTCATCCGCTCGCCCCACGCAGACAAGGACTCACGGGAGCACTTCGAGTTGCGCCGGCACCGCCGCCTGATTGATGTCTTGGAGCCAACCGCCAAGACCCTGGAGGCGCTGTCCCGGCTCAACGTCCCTGCCGGGGTTGACATCACCATCAAGACCTAGCCGGGTGTCCTGGCGGGCCTGGGCAGACGTACTTGCCGTAGTGGGAGTACCTGCCGGCCGTATGGGAGCAGGAGCAGCGCAGTGATCGAAGGGATCATCGGAAAAAAGCTGGGCATGACCCAAATCCTGGGGGCTGGCGGCCGCGGTGTGCCGGTCACAGCCGTGCAGGCAGGGCCCTGCGTCGTCACCCAGGTGCGCACCTCCGGACGGGATGGGTACCAGGCCGTCCAGTTGGGCTTTGAAGCAGTGCGGGAGCTACAGGGCCTTGATCTGAAGCGGGCAACACGGGCGCAGATCAAACCCCTGACCAAGCCCGAGGCCGGCCATCTCAAGCGTGTTGGGACGCTGTTCCGCCATCTGCGGGAGTTCCGCGCCGATGACGTGGGCGATGTAGAGGTGGGGCAGCAGGTGACGGTGGCCTTCTTCCAGCCTGGCGACGCGGTGCAGGTGACCGGGACGTCCAAGGGCCGCGGATTTGCAGGCGTCGTGAAGCGGCACCATTTCAAAGGGGGGCCCAAGACCCACGGGCAGTCGGACCGCCAACGGGCGCCTGGCGCCATCGGTGCCACGACCTACCCTGGCCGTGTGTTGAAGGGGACTCGCATGGCGGGCCACATGGGCCACGAGCGGGTGACGGTGCGGAACCTCAAGGTGGTCCAGGTGGACGCCGAGCGCAATCTTCTCTTTGTTGAGGGCGCCGTGCCAGGGCCCACCAGCGGTCTGCTGCTCATCCGGCGGACAAAGACATCCGGGAAGTGATGGCATGGAACTGGCAGTAAAGAACCTTGAAGGACAGGTCCTCAGCCAGGTGCAGGTCAGTGATGCCGTCTTCGGCATTCCCATGAACACCGCGGTAGTGCACCAGGTGATGGTGGCCGAGCTGGCCAACCGCCGCCTGGGCACCCATGACACCAAGACCCGGGCCGAGGTGCACGGTGGTGGCCGGAAGCCGTGGGCCCAGAAACACACCGGACGCGCTCGCCAGGGCAGCACGCGGTCGCCCCAGTGGCGCCATGGCGGTGTGGTGTGGGGCCCGCATCCCCGGGACTATCATCTTGATACCCCCAGGCGAGTACGGCACCTGGCGCGGCGATGCCTGTTGTCCGAAAAGGCACGCGCTGACCAGATTACGGTGGTGGAGTCCCTCAGTGTGGCCAACGGCAAGACCAAGGAGCTCAAAGGAGTGCTGGCCACCCTGGGTATCCAGCACAAGTGCCTTGTGGTGACCGGGACCTCCAGCCCACTGGTGCTGCGGGCGGCCAAGAACCTGCCGATGGTGCGGGCCATTGCCGCCCATACGCTGAGCACCCTCGACCTGCTGGACTACGACCATCTGCTGATCACCGTGGACGGGGTGAAGAAGGTGGAGGAGCTGTGGGCCCAGGAGCGCCCCCGCCGCACGGTCCGGAGGCTGGCATCGCCGTCTGGCGAGCAGCCTGCCCCAGCGGCCCCGTAAGGACGGGGCCTGAAGAGAGGGATTTGCCATGACGGACCTCCAGGACTTGACCAAGGTGCTGGTGCGGCCCCTGGTCACAGAGAAGAGCACCCGTCTTCAGGAGACGGGAAGCTATACCTTTGAAGTGGCCCTCCATACGAATAAAGGGATTGTCAAACAGGCCGTGGAGCGGGTGTTCAACGTGGACGTGATCAACGTGAACGTGTTGATGGTCCGGGGCAGACGCCGGCGCTTTGGCCCGCGCTGGGTGAGGAGCCCTGACTGGAAGAAAGCTATCGTCACCTTGAAGCCGGGCCAGAAGATTACCATTTTTGAGGGCACATAGCTATGCCGCTCAGGACTTTCAAGCCCCATACGCCAAGCCAGCGCCAGGCTGCCTTACCGGACTACGCGGAGATCACCAAGGCAGCGCCTGAAAAGGCACTGCTAGAGCCCCTGAAGAAGCGGGCGGGGCGCAACCGCTACGGCCGGGTGACAACGCGGCACCGGGGGGGTGGACACAAGCAGATGTACCGCCGTGTGGACTTCAAGCGGTACGACAAGCTGAATGTGTCCGCCACCGTGGAAGCCATCGAGTACGATCCCAACCGCTCCGCTCGCATTGCCCTGGTCCACTACGCCGATGGTGAGAAGCGCTACATCCTCTGCCCTGTTGGGCTGAAGGTGGGGAGCCAAATCATGGCGGGGCCTGACGCCGAGCCGGCGGTGGGCAACGCTCTGCCCCTCAAACTGGTGCCTGCTGGCACCATGGTGCACAACGTGGAGCTGCGCCGAGGCAAGGGCGGTCAACTGGTGCGCAGCGCGGGAGGGGCAGCCCAGGTGATGGCCCGGGAAGAGCGGTACACCGTGCTACGTTTGCCTTCTGGGGAGCTCCGGAGAGTGCTCTCGGAATGCTACGTCACCATCGGCCAGGTGGGCAACGTTGAGCACCAGAACGTCAACCTGGGCAAGGCGGGGAGGAGCCGCTGGCTGGGATGGCGCCCGCAGGTGCGGGGCAAAGTGATGTCTCCCAGGGACCATCCCCACGGCGGAGGCGAGGGTCGCAACCCCATCGGGCTGACGCACCCCAAGACCAAGTGGGGCAAGCCGGCCCTGGGAGTCAAGACGCGTCGCAACAAGCGGTCAAACCGCTTCATCGTCAAGCGGAGAAGGATAGGCTATGGCGCGATCGGTTAAGAAGGGGCCCTACGTCCATCCGGAGCTGGCCAAGCGGGTGCAACTGGCACGCCGCTCCAGCGAGAAGGTGGTCATCAAGACGTGGTCGCGGGCCTCGATGATCATGCCGGACATGGTGGGGCTCACCATTGCCGTCCACGATGGCCGGCGCCATGTGCCCATCTACCTCACCGAGAACATGGTGGGGCACCGGCTGGGTGAGTTTGCGCCAACGAGGACCTTTCGTGGACACAGTGGCCGCGCGGAGAAGACCACCCAGGTGCGTCCCGCTGCGGCAGGGTGACGGCGGAGCAAAGCTGCGCGAGGCGATGGGGTAGCGCCTGCGGGACGCTACCAGGCAAAGGGAGCAGTGTGCTTTGGCAGTGCGAGCGGTAACCAGGAACTTCGGCATGTCACCCAAGAAAGTGCGAAGGGTGCTGGGGCTTATCCGGGGCAAGCCGGTCAAGGACGCCCTGGCTACGCTGCGCTTCATCCCTAGCCCCGCCGCCAAGGCGGTGGCCAAGACCCTCCAGTCGGCCGTGGCCAACGCGGAGAACAATCAGATGATGGCGGCGGACGAGCTGCGCGTGGTTGCCGTGTACGCCGATGATGGGCTGAAGCTGAAGCGGTTCCGCCCGCAGTCCCGTGGCCGCTCTAGCCCTATTTTGCGTCGTTCGAGCCACATCACGGTGGTAGTTGACGAAGAGGGGAGCGAAGGTGGGGCATAAGACCCATCCTATCGGCTTTCGCCTGGGCATCATCAAGGACTGGCAGGCCCGCTGGTATGCCGAGCCGCGTGCTGCGTACCGGGACACGCTGCTGGAGGACCTGCGCATTCGCCATGCCATCATGCATCGCTATCCGGACGCCGGTATCTCCCGGGTGGAGATCGAGCGAAACACCCAGGAGGTCACCGTTACCGTCCACACCGCGCGGCCAGGCATCGTCATTGGACGGCAAGGCCAGCGGGTGGAGGAGCTACGCCAGTCCCTGGAGGCCCTGACCAAGGGGAGGCTGCGCATCACCGTACAGGAAGTACAGAAGCCTGAGATGGACGCCGTGCTAGTCGCGCGCAACGTTGCTGAGCAACTGGAGCGGCGCGTCTCGCACCGGAGGGCCATGCTCCAGACGGCGTCCCGGTCCATGCAGGCCGGGGCCAAAGGGGTAAAGATCGTCTGTGGTGGGCGCCTGGGCGGTGCCGAGATTGCGCGGCGCGAGAAGGTGATGATGGGCCGTGTGCCCCTCCACACCTTGCGGGCAGACATTGACTTCGCGGTAGGCGAGGCCCGGACGGCGATGGGGCGCATCGGCATCAAGGTGTGGATCTACCGCGGCGACATCATGCCAGCAGGCTACGATGTGGAGCCCGCGGCGGAAGAGCTCAAGCCAATCCAGGTGACTGTCAGGGCTGAGGAGCAAGAAGAGGGCGAGCATGCTTCAGCCGAAACGAGTTAGGCACCTCAAAGCCCACCGCGGGCGTCGCAAGGGCGTGGCGACCGGTGCCACCACCCTGGCCTTTGGCGAGTGGGGGCTCAAGTCCATGGAGCCTGTCTGGCTCACTGCCCGCCAGATTGAGGCAGCCCGCCGCGCCATTGTCCGGAACCTGCGGCGTGGTGGGCAGGTCTGGATTCGCGTCTTCCCCGACAAGCCGGTGTCCAAGAAGCCGGCGGAGACGCGCATGGGTGGTGGCAAGGCGGCGGTGGACCACTGGGTGGCGGTGGTCAAGCGGGGGCGCATCCTCTTTGAGCTTGGAGGGGTCCGTGAGGACGTGGCCCGGGAGGCTTTCCGGCTAGCCTCGCAGAAGCTCCCGATATCCACAAAGATGGTGACCCGCGCCGATTACCTGGCACCTGTCACCCCTGCGGCGGAAGTCAAGGGGGAGCACTAGGGGAGCGTCATGCGCATTGATGAAGTCCGCGCCAAGAGCAGTGAGGAGCTCAAAAAGGAGCTAGACGAGCAGCACAAGGGGTTGCTAAACCTGCGGTTCCGCTGGCACACGCGCCAGCTTGAAAACTACGAAGAAATCAAGAAGGCCCGAAAGACCATCGCCCGGATGCGGACGGTACTTCGGGAGCGAGAGCTGGGGATTGAGACTAATGTCCCATCATAAGTTCCAGGTCGGCCGGGTCGTCGGCGACAAAATGGCCAAGACGGTGGTGGTGGAGGTGGGATGGGTCCAGCACCACAAACTTTACAAGAAGGCTATCCGCCGGGTTACCAGGCTTTATGCGCATGACGCTGAGGGGCAGTGCAAGCTGGGTGACATGGTGCGGGTGGTGGAGGTGCGGCCCATCTCCAAGACCAAGCGCTGGCTGGTCAAAGAGGTAGTGCGGCGTGGTCAGGTAGCCGAGTTGCCCGCTGATGAAGTCGGTGTTGAGACAGCGAGCACCGCGGTCCCAGGCCCCACCGAAGGCTCTGAGGCGCCGGCTGCGGAGGCTGCTTCGGGCGCCGTCCCGATGGCCCAGGCCGAGGTGCGAACTCAGGCCGAGAGTACGACGCAGGCAGCGGCCAAGGAGGAGCCTCAGTGATCCAGCGGTACACCCGTCTCACGGTGGCGGATAACTCCGGGGCCAAGATCATCATGTGCATCAACATCCCGGGGGCCAGCCACCGCCGCTACGCCGGCCTAGGGGATGTGATCTCAGCCTCGGTGAAGGAGGCTATCCCCAATGCTTCGGACCCGGTCAAGGCGGGCACGGTGGTCCGGGCGGTGATCGTGCGCACGCACTTCAACCAGTCGCGGCAAGACGGCTCCTACGTTCGGTTCGACGACAACGCGGCGGTGATCCTGGGGGAAGGCAAGAACCCCGTGGGGACTCGCGTTTTCGGACCCGTTGCTCGGGAGGTCCGGGAGAAGGGCTACACGAAGATCGTCTCGCTGGCTCCTGAGGTGGTCTGACGCCGCGCCATTGACGTGGAGCGTCGTGTCGCACCATCAGCGGGCTTCAGGATAGGGGTCACGCAACGGGCCTGGGGCCCGGGAGAAGAGCAGAGCATGGCGCAGAAAATACGCAAAGGCGACACCGTGGTGGTGGTCAAGGGGAAGGACCGTGGCAAGAGCGGTGCGGTGCAGCGCATCTTGACCAAGGAGAGCCGGGCATTGGTGGAGGGCGTCAACGTGGTGAAGCGCCACCAGAAAGCCCGTCCGGGTGTCCGGCAGGCAGGGGTGCTTACCCTGGAGGCGCCCATCAGCGTGGCCAATGTCAAGCTGCTCTGCCCCCACTGCCACAAGGCGGTGCGCGTGGGCTTCAAGTTCCTGGAAGACGGGAAAAAGGTGAGAGTGTGTCACAAGTGCCAGGAGACGATCGGGTAGAGGGGCAAGCACCGGCTCCCAAGGCCAAGCAGCCCCGGCGCTCCAAAGAGGAGAAAGAGGCAGCCGCTCAGGAGAAGGGGGCTGTTGCCCAGAAGAAGGGAGCCGCTCCACCGGAGGCAGGGGCCAGCGGAAAGGCTCCTGCGAAGCGTGCAGAGGGTGCCAAGCGGGCGCAGCCGCCCAAGAAGGCTGCGGCAGAGGCCGAGGCGCCGCCAGCCGAGGCCCGGCCCGCCCAGCGGGTGGTGCCATCCCTGCTCCAGGCCTACCGCACCCAGATGGTGCCGGCCATGATGCGGGAGTTTGGCTACGCCAGTCCAATGCAGGTGCCCCGCTTCACGAAGGTAGTGCTGAACATCGGTCTGGGCGAGGCGTTGACCAACGCCAAGGCAACGGAGTCGGCCAGCCGAGACCTGTCCCTGATTTCAGGGCAGAAGGCTGTGCTGACCAAGGCCAAGAAGGCCATCGCCAGCTTCAAGCTGCGGAAAGGTGTGGCCATCGGTGCCATGGTGACCATCCGTGGCGACCGGATGTACTTCTTTGTGGAGAAGCTGTTCAACGTGGTGCTGCCCAGGGTCCGGGAGTTCCGCGGCGTCTCCCGGTCCTCCTTTGATGGCCGGGGCAATTACTCATTGGGGATGCGGGAGCAGATCGTCTTTCCTGAGATTGACTACAACCAGATCGACAAGATCCGGGGCCTCCAGGTGACAATCTGCACCACGGCACGCACGGACCGGGAGGCCCAGCGGCTGCTGGAGTTGGCAGGGATGCCCTTCACCCGGGAGCAGGCCGCCGCAAGCTAGGGAGGAGTGTCGCATGGCGCGGAAAGCCAAGATTATCAAGTGGCTGAAACCGCCCAAGTACGCGGTCCGGTACCGTAACCGCTGTCACCTGTGTGGACGGCCTCGGGGGTACCTGCGCCAGTTTGGCCTGTGCCGCCTCTGCTTCCGGACCCTTGCCCTGCGGGGCGAGATCCCGGGTATCCGCAAGGCCAGTCTGTAGGAGGTGGTGGGATGGGCGTCGTCACTGACCCAGTTGCCGACATGCTGACCCGGATCCGCAACGCGGTGACCGTACACCATGATACGGTGACGGTCCCCGCCTCTAACCTGAAGATCGCCATTGCCAAGGTGTTGAAGGAAGAGGGGTTCGTCAAAAACTACGAACTCGTGCGGGGCCAGCCCCACCGGGTGTTGAAGCTATACCTGGCTTACTCGGAGAATGGCGTACCCCTCATCCGTGGGGTGAAGCGGGTGAGCAAGCCAGGACTGCGGGCCTATGTTGGGAAACGGCAGGTCCCCCGCCCTCTGGGTGGCCTCGGTATCGCCATCATGACCACCCCCCGTGGGGTGATGAGCGGCAAGGAGGCCAACAAGCTGGGGACCGGCGGGGAAGTCCTCTGCTTAGTTTGGTAGGTGAGCCATGTCGCGTATTGGACAAAAACCCATTCCGTTGCCAGCGGGCATCGAGGTGACGGTGGAGCCGGGCAACCGGGTCACCGTCAAAGGTCCTCTGGGCAGCGAGGTGGCTGTCTTTCACCCTGAGCTGTCCATCAAGGTGGTAGACGGGACGGCGCGAGTAGCCCGTCATTCGGACGAGCGCCAGTACCGCGCTCTCCATGGCCTTACCAGGGCGCTCCTGAACAACATGGTGCTGGGGGTTTCCCAGGGCTTCCGGCGGTCCCTGGAAATTGTTGGCGTGGGCTACCGGGCGCAGCAGGCGGGAAACAAGGTGGTGCTCCAGGTGGGGTTCTCCCATCCCGTGGAGTACGACCCACCCCCTGGTATCAAGCTCCTGGTAGAGAGCGCCACCAAGGTCACGGTGACTGGCACCAACAAGCAGATGGTAGGCCAGGTGGCAGCAGAGCTGCGGCGGTCCCGTCCGCCGGACCCCTATAAGGGGAAGGGCGTGCGCTACTCTGGGGAAGTTGTCCACCTGAGGCCAGGGAAAGCAGCAGGGAGGAAGAAGCAGTGACAACCCTGCAAAGGAGGGTACCCCGGCTGTTTGGCAAGGCCGGGACGCCCTGGGCCAAACGCCAGGTGCGCCATCTTCGCGTTCGGAAGAAGGTCTTTGGGACCACGGAGCGTCCACGTCTTTGCGTGTTCCGTAGTCTTCAGCATGTCTACGTCCAGGTCGTTGACGATACCCGCGGCCATACCCTGGCTGCGGCGTCAGACCAGGAGCCAGAGGTGCGCAAGCAATGCCAGGGCAAGTCCAAGAGTGAGCGGGCCAAGGCGGTGGGGGCCGTGGTGGCCCAACGGACGCTCCAGGCAGGGGTGACCACCGTTGTCTTCGACCGTGGAGGCTACCAATACCACGGGAGGGTCAAGGCCCTGGCTGATGGGGCTAGGGAGGGAGGCTTGAAGTTCTGATGCCACAATTGCTGTACGAGCACGCACCCAAGGTCAATCCTGAGGAGCTCCAGGGGCTGGAAGACCGGGTCATCCTCATCCGCCGTGTGGCGAAGGTCACTGCTGGGGGGAAGCACCTGCGCTTCAATGCCCTGGTGGTGGTGGGGGATGGCCGCGGTCATGTGGGCATTGGCCTGGGTAAGGCTGACGCGGTGCCCGATTCCGTGCGGAAAGGTCAGGCCATCGCTCGCAAGAACCTCATCCATGTCCCTCTGACGGGGTCCACTATCCCCCATGATGTCCACACCAAGTTCTCCTCGTCCTGGGTCCTGCTGAAACCTGCTGTCAACGGCACGGGCGTGGTGGCGGGGGCCACCCTGCGGGCCATCCTGGAGAAGGCCGGGGTCAAGGACATCCTGACCAAGGCTATGGGGAACACGAACCCTGTCAACCTGGCCAAGGCGACTATGGAGGCATTGGCTTCTATACGGCAGCCTGAGGTCGAGGCCCAGCGCCGGCAGAAAGTCAAGGAGGCTGCCGCCGTCGGCTCCCGCTAGCTTGTAGGCTGGAGGCCACGGTGCAGTCATGCGTGGAGAGCCATGGCAAAGCTGAGGATCACCTACGTCAAGAGCGAAATTGGACACCGCCAAGAGGACCGGGCGACCCTGCGCTCCCTGGGGCTCAGGCGCCTGCACCAGACGGTGGTCCATCCTGATACCCCGGTGATCCGGGGGATGGTGAAGGCAATCCGACACCTGGTCAAGGTGGAACCCGCGCAGGAAGGGGCCTGAACCCTCCAAGGCGAAGCGCATTCAGGCATTCCCACAGGGAGAAACCCTGAGCAAGGCGGCGTTCATGGTCAAGCAACACGAGTTGAAGCCACCCCACGGAGCGCACCGACACAAGCGACGGTTGGGGCGGGGCAACGGTAGCGGCCGTGGGAACATGGCTGGCCGTGGCATGAGCGGACAGAAGTCTCGCTCCGGCTCCGGCCCACGGTCGGGCTTCGAGGGGGGCCAGCTCCCGCTGGTCTTGCGGCTGCCCACCCGTCGGGGCTTTAAGCCGCTGGTCCGTCATGTATACCAGCTTGTCAAGCTGGAGGAGTTGGAGGACTGCTTCGATGCAGGGTCTCAGGTAACGCTCCAGGAGCTGGCTCTGATGGGCCTTATCCGTGACCCGAACAAGCCGGTCAAGGTCCTGGCGGATGGGGAACTGACCAAGGCACTGCTGGTGACCGCCCACCGTTTCTCGGCCTCTGCCAAGGCCAAGATCCAGGCTGCTGGGGGCCAAGTGGAAGAGTTGGAGGCGAGGGAAGAGACGGAGGCCGAGACGCCCGAGGCTGCGAAAAAGGGGACTTCGGCCACGCCTCCAGAGGGGAAGGAGGGGTAAGTCGTGGCGCAGGCGGTGAGGAGAGAGGCAGGTCGACCGGCGTTGCTTCAGGCGGTGACCGATGCTATGCGCATACCGGACCTGCGCGGCCGCCTGCTGTTCACGCTGGGAATACTGGTGGTCTTCCGCGTTGTTGCCCATATTCCCATCCCTGGGGTCAACCAAGAAGCGCTGGCAAACCTGTTTCGGGACAACCAACTCCTGGGGATGCTGGACATCTTCAGCGGCGGGGCGATGCGCCAGTTGAGCGTGGCGGCTATGGGGGTCTACCCCTACATCACCGCCTCCATTGTGCTTCAGCTCCTGGTACCAGTGGTGCCTTCCCTCAAGGCCCTCTCCAAGGAGGGCGATTACGGGCGACAGCGGTTGAACCAGATCACCCACTGGGCCACAGTTCCCATTGCGGCTGTCCAGGCCTACGCGCAGCTTCTCGTCCTTCAGCGGGCCGGGGTCCTTGGCGACGGGAGCCTCTTGGGGGGTGGATTCACCGCTACCCTGGCGGTGGTGGTCTCCATGACCGCAGGGACCATGTTCCTGGTGTGGCTGGGAGAGCTGATCACCGAGCGGGGCGTTGGCAACGGCGTCTCGGTGATCATCTTCGCCGGCATTGTGGCCGGCTTACCCCAGATGGTAGGCCAGGGGTTTGTGGAGCGGCAGAACTTCACGGGCATCATCCTCCTCGTTGTCCTCGCCCTGGCCATCGTGGCCCTGATCGTGCTGTTCACGGAGGCCCAGCGCCGGGTCCCGGTACAGTATGGGCGCACCGTCTTCCGCGGAGGGGTGATCCGGCGTGCGGCGGGCACCTCCTACATCCCGCTGCGGGTCAACTCAGCAGGAATGATCCCTCTGATCTTTGCCTTCTCCGTGCTGATCCTGCCGGCCACCGTGGCCCAGTATTTCAATACTGGGGGAGGCTCTCTAGGCGCTGGTCTGGCCGCTACCGTTGTCCGCCTGTTTGACTCGACCCACGTGGTCTACTGGGTGGCGCTCTTTCTCCTGGTGGTCGTGTTCACCTTCTTCTACACCATGGTGGTGTACTCTCAGATGAACCTGTCAGAGAACCTCCAGAAGAGCGGCGGCTTCATCCCTGGTATTCGGCCTGGGAAACCCACCCAGGACTACCTGACCAGGATCATCATCCGCATCACTGTGGCGGGAGCCCTCTTCCTGGGGCTGGTAGCCGTTACCCCGTACCTTGCCAGCACCTTGACGGATATACGGGCCCTCCAGCTTTCCAGCACCGCCCTGCTCATCGTTGTGGGCGTAGCCTTGGACACCATGCGCCAACTGGAGGCCCAGCTCTTGATGCGCCATTACGAAGGCTTCATCCGCTGAGACAGAGAGTCTCCGCTCTCTGCCGGTGCGAGCGTCAAGCCTCGCCCTGTGGCCGTTGGCGTAGCAACTCTTGGGTAAGCGCGCCAGCACGGAAGGGACTCCGAGGCAAGGGTGTGTTTCTGGGAAAGGAGTACAGGCCGGTGCGTGTTGTCCTGCTGGGGCCGCCGGGGGCGGGCAAGGGCACCCAGGCCAGGACGCTGGCCAAACGCCTGGGTGTTGTGCACGTGGCGTCGGGCGACCTGTTTCGCGAGCACCAGGCCAAGGGCACTGAGTTGGGCCAGAACGCCAAGACCTTCATGGCAAAGGGACTGCTGGTACCGGACGCCATCGTCATCGCCATGGTCCTGGAGCGGGTGGCCCGGCCGGACTGTGCTGGGGGCGTTGTCCTGGACGGTTTCCCGCGGACCCTAGAGCAAGCCAAGGCGCTGGACCGGGCGTTAGGGGAGAAGGGGCTTGACCGGGTAGTGTTGCTGAAGGTCTCTGAGGAGGAGCTGGTGCGGCGCCTCGGGGGGCGCCTCATCTGCCGTGTTTGCCAGGCCCCGTACCATCGGGAAACGGCCCCTCCCCGGGTGGAGGGCCGCTGCGACCGCGACGGCGGTGAGCTGTACCAGCGGGAGGACGACCGGCCGGAGGCGGTGCGCCAGCGGTTCCGGGTCTACCAACAGCAGACCGAGCCTCTGCTGGACTACTACCGCACGCAGAAGAAGCTCAGAGAAGTTGATGGCGCCCAGGAGATCGAGACAGTAAGCAGCAAGCTCGTCGGGGCATTGAAGCCCTAGTGGCCCTTTGCGGGCAGGGACATTTCATTGTTGCCGGTTCGCCCCCCATCCTCACCTTCCTTCGGAAACGGGGGAAGAGACTGTCCTCTCCCCCGTATGGGGGAGAGTCTAGAGAGGGGGTACAGACCGAGTACATTGGTAACACAAAGACTGGGCACATGGGTAACATCCTGAGTGCGCGCAAAGGGAAGACCACCCAGGAGGCCCATCGTGCCATGGAAACAGACCAGCCCCGAGG
>JACQUK010000087.1 GCA_016210325.1 Chloroflexota bacterium | reverse complement strand
GTCCTTCTGGCACGGCCCTGTTATACCACCGCTGCGGATTTGGGGCAAGAGGCGGTTTTTTGGAGAGCCTCCCGGTCGCCATCCGCGAGGCGTGGCCCACTTCTCGCCGGGCCGTGGGCCGGCTGTTGTGGCGGGCGACACAGGTGACTGGAGGCAACCTATACGCGGCAGTATACATACCCTGGCGGGAGCGCGGTGGACAACCCGCTGGTATCTCTGCATGCGTCGCCCCGCCCGGTCGGCTCGACGGACCCCCTTCTGCTCCTGGCCCCTCTTGTACCTCCTGTGCGCTGAGTCGAAAATGCGCATAGATGGAGAATACGCGTGCGATCCAATTGCGCTGGACCCGGACCAGGGGGCTGTGCCATCTCATTGCAGCGATCTACCCCGTCGTCACGGAGGCCCGTGTCCAAGCCGTGTTGTTTGCCGAACCCCTGCCCCCTCTGCTCAAACGGGCCGTCGACGAGCTTGAGGAGGACTTCACCCGGCGCCACGTCAGCCACCTGTACCTGATCCCTCAGCAGCTCCGTCAGTGGGTGCGCCAGCACTGGCCGCAGGCCCACCGGGTGTACCGCACCACCTACTACAGCATCTTCCGCTTCGTTCTCCGCTTGGAAAACCGGGGTTGGACGCTGGCTGAAGCCTGGCGGCAGATTGAGGAGCAGGTGCGGCAGACCCTCGCCCACGAGGTGGAGGCGATACGATCAGCCTTGAGGGATGCCCAGCGAGGGCGCTACAACACGCGCATGACTCGGGACATCGACTTCCAGGATGTCGATGCACTGGTGAGCGAGGCGGCGGTCACCTGCCAGGAGTTCCTGGCGGGGGCCGGTGAAGTCCCCTTTGAAGCGGCCACTTTGGAGGGTGCGGCCCGGACCCTGGGGACCCTTCTCGATGGGGGCAAGCCTGACGCCAGCGCACGGGGCTGGCATCTGGGCAGCGAGGTGTTCAACATCATCGATGCCGCGTTAGGCGAAAACGAACAAGCGATGATGGCAGCTCTCCGGCGGATGTTCCTCTACATCCTTGCCGAGACGATCAAGAAGAAATACGGGCACGACACGAAGGCTTTCAGGGACACCGACCGGGCTGGCACTGCCGAGGAACTTGAAGCCCTGATGGCGGCCGCCGGAACGCGTGTGTCCGAGCCCGTGGGCCCGGTGGCCGCTGAGGAGCTTGAGAAACTCTCGGAGCTGGCATACCCCAAGGAGCGGGAAGCTCTGGAGGTCTACCTGGAGCGAGAGCAGAGCGGGAAGAGCATTGAGACCATCTGTCGGGAGCGAGGCCTGAACAGTGCGAGTGTGCGCAACAACTTCCGGGGGTTCCAGAGGAGAATTCGAAAGAAAGGCCGGTAGGGGCTCTAACCTGGCGACCCCCCGACGGGGGGGGACGAGTTTTCAAAAACCCGTCCCCCGTCATTTTACACGCAGCTATGGCCCTCAAACCCCCTTGTTAGAGGGGGTCTTGTGAACGACGCACTGATGGAGCAGGTTCTGGGGCACCTGGAGAAACTCACGGGCCCGGACAGGAAAGGCTGGCTCACCGCTCTTTGTCCCTACCACGACGACCAGCACCCCAGCCTAAAGATGAACCAACGTGGGTTCCGGTGCATGGCCTGTGGGGAGAAGGGTAGCCTGGACAAGCTGGCGGCCAAGCTGGGCCTCTCCGCGCCCGAGGCTACGCCACCGGGCCTCACGGTGGCTGCGCTGGCCAAGGCCAAGGGCCTTCCGGAGGCGTTCCTGCGCTCCTTGGGGGTGGCCGACGGCTTCGCCGGCTCTGGGCCAGGCCGCATTCCTTGCGTAGGCATCCCATACGCCAACGAACGCGGTGAGGTCGTCGCCGTCCGGAAGCGGCTCAGCCTCGACGGCAGCCCCCGCTTCATCTGGCGTCGCGGCGACCACCCGACGCTGTACGGCCTAGCGTTCATCGAACAGGTTCGTCTGGTTGGCTGGGTAGTGCTGGTCGAGGGGGAGAGCGACACCTGGACGCTCTGGCAGCATCGGGTCCCTGCCCTCGGTGTCCCTGGCGCCACTGGCTGGCAGGAGCAGTACGCTCCCCTTCTCCAGGGCTTGACGGTGTACGTCTGGCAGGAGCCTGACCTGGGCGGAGACACCTTGGTCAAGACCGTCGCCGTCGACCTCCCAGAGGTGCGCATCATCGAGGCGCCACCAGGATCCAAGGACCCGTCGGACCTCTACCTCCAGGACCCACACCAGTTCCGGGACCGCTTGGAGGAGTTGCTCCAGGCTGCCAGGCCCGCCTCGGCCCTGCGCGACGAGGCGCTCAGCAGAGAGGCCAGGGAAGCGCACACTGCCGCCCGCCATCTCCTGGAAGCCCCGGACGTGCTGGAGCGCTTGGTGGGCGCACTCCAGGCCTCTGGCTACGTTGGCGACCCCCGCCCGGCCCTTCTGGCCTATGTCGCTATCACCAGCCGCTTGCTTCAGGAGCCATTGAACGTTACCTACGTCGCGCAGAGCGCGGCGGGCAAGAACGCCGCTGTTGACGCCGTCCTCCCCTTCTTCCCACCGAATGCCTACTATCTGGTGCGCGCCTCCTCACCCAGGGCCCTGGTCTACACCGACCAGGTGTTCACCCACCGCACGGTCATACTCTGGGAGGCGGACAGCCTGCCGGAGGAGGGGGCCGCTGCCTCGGCGGTCCGCTCCCTGATGTCGGACCGCGAGATGACCTACGAGGTGGTGGAACAGGGGCTGGACGGCAGGTTCGCCACGCGGCGCATCGTCAAGCCCGGCCCCACTGGCCTGGTCACTACCAGCGTCAAGCCTCTGGGCGAGCAGGCCAGCACCCGGATGCTGACCGTCGCCATCTCCGACTCCCCGGAGCAGACTCGCCGCATCCTGCACGCCCAGGCTGACCGCCGCAACGAAGCCCTCCCCCTGCCGGAACACGGGCCTTGGGTTGCCTTGCAGCGGTGGCTGGAGTTGGCCGGCGAGCGGCGAACGGTGGTCCCCTTTGCCCACGCCCTGGCGGACGCCGTTCCTGCCAGGGCGGTGCGCGTGCGCCGGGACTTTGCCCAACTCTTGACGGTGGTCCAGGCCCTAGCCCTGCTCTCCCAGCGCCAACGAGGGCGGGACCCCGAAGAGCGGGTGGTGGCGACCCTGGAGGACTACGCTCAGGCCCGCTGGCTCCTGGAGGAGGTGTTCGCTACGGCGGTGAGCGAGGGGGTGACCCCAGCGGTGCGGGAGACTGTAGGCGTGGTGGGCCGCCTAAGCGGCACTGGTGGCCCGGTGACGGAGCAGGCCCTGGCGCAGGAGTTGGGCCTGGCCAAGAGTAGCGTCCAATACCGGGTCCGCCGGGCCCTCCAGGGAGGGTGGCTGGTGAACCAGGCCACCCAGCGGGGCGCCCCAACGCAACTGGTCCTGGGCACGCCGCTGCCAGGGGGCAACCCGTTGCCGGAAGTGGCTGGTCTCGCTGTATGTGCAGGGGATACCGGAAACGATTCGAACCGTCGAACCCCCTCCTCCTGCTCAGCTACCAGCCAAATACGAGTTGGCGGTTCGAATGCGGTTCGAACCGGTTTCGAACCCGATTCGAACCGGGATCCCGCAATCTGGGGCGTATCTGAGGCGGGTGGTGCGGTTCGAAGGTTCGAACCCAAACCGGTGTTGCCTGCACACACAGAGCAAGCCGAGGCTCAGGGGCTGGGAGCACCGCCGTGGGAGAGCTTCCTGGAAGAGGTGGGGGGAGATGACGCGACCTATCGCTGAGGAGATCGCCAGGGGGAGGCGGGCCATTGCGCTGGCACAGGCACGCGGGAGGGACACGGCCCCCTGGGAGCAGTACCTGGCGTACCTGGAGCAGCAAGCCCTCCTGGCCTGGGCTTCGGAGTTGGCGGAGCGAGACTTGGTGCTTTCCCTCCCCATCAGCTACGTGGAAGCGCCCCTGCGGACGGTCACCACCACCAGGGTCTCCTGGTATGCGGCCCACTACCTGAAGACCATCGCCTCGGCACGCCTCTACCGAGAATACCCGAAGCTGTGCTGGGGCCAGTGGACGCCCCCTTGGTGGCAGGGGCGGGAAGAGGATGCACTCGGGGCCCTGGCCGCCCTCCGGGAGGCCCTGAGCGACCAGGACGAGAGAGAGACATAACAATGACGCAGGCGGCGATGGTGCAAGAGGGAGCACACGTGGCAACCCAGCCACGAGATGGCGGCTCGCGGCCGACCTCGCCGCTCCATGCCCTCGGGGTGCGGCCAGTCCCCTTCCGATTCGCCCGCGACCTGGTGGTCCGCCACCACTACCTGCACAGCATGCCTGGCGGCACTCGGCTGGCCTTTGGCGTCTTCGTTGGCGCCCGCCTCGTTGGAGCGCTTACCATCGGCTGCGGCCCTTCGCAAGCCCATTGCCTGGTCGAAGGGGCAACGAGGGACGATGGGGCGACGCTCACCCGCCTCTGGCTCTCGGACCAGCTCTCCAAGAACAGCGAGTCCCGCGTCCTCGGCGTGGTGCTGCGGGCCCTCCGGCGCCACACGCGCCTCAAGTTCCTGGTGTCCTACGCCGACCCGGCCCAGGGACACCTCGGCGTGGTCTATCAGGCCACCGGATGGCTCTACGCCGGCCTCTCCGAGGCCATGCCCCTTTACGACATCGGCGATGGTAAGGCCCGCCACTCCCGCTCATTGTCTCATGCCTACGGCAGCCACTCCGTCGCCCACTTCCAGCGCAACGGTGTGGCGGTGCGTCTGGTGCCGCAAAGCTGCAAGCACCGCTATGTCTACTTCCTGGACCCGGCGTGGCGGCCCAGGCTCAGGGTCCCGGTCCTACCGTACCCGAAGAACGGAGGCGGCGATGCAGATGGTTGAACTGCCCGTGGAACAGCTCCGGGAGGCCTGCTGGAACCCCAACCAGATGGACCCGGCCATGCTGGCCCGTCTTCGCCGCTCGGTGGAGCGCTTCGGGCTGGTGCAGAACCTGGTGGCCCGCCCCCTGGGAGACGGGACGTACGAGGTCCTCTCGGGCAATCAAAGGCTGCGCGCCCTGCAGGAACTCCGCCATCAGAAGGCTTTGTGCGTGGTGGTGGACCTGGACGACGCCCGTGCCCGGCTCCTGGCGCAGGCTCTGAACCACCTTCATGGTGAAGATGACCTTGGGCTGCGGGCCGAGCTGGTCAGGACGGTGCTGGAGCACCTGCCCCAGGCGGAGGTCCTGGCCCTCCTGCCCGAGAGCGCCGAAGGACTGCGGGACCTGGCCTCCCTGGGGCAAGAGACCATCGCGGCCCATCTCCAGGCGTGGCAGGAAGCCCAGGCGGCCAGGCTGCGGCACTTCCAGGTGCAACTGACGTCAGGGCAGCTCGAGGTGGTGGAGGAGGCGCTGGAGCAGGCCCTGGCTGGGGCTACCAGGACGGAAGAGAACCCGAACCGTCGGGGGAATGCTCTCTACGAGCTCTGCCTGGGTTACCTGGGCAGGGGCAGCGGGAACGGGGTCGGGAAGGAGAGCCCATGAACACGGTCGCGTGCCTGGTGTGTGGGGGGCCCTTGACGGTGCGCATGGCCAGGGGGCGCAAGAGTGGGAAACCCTTTCTGATGCTGGTCTGCTCTAGGGACGGGCGGCACTTCCGAGGGTTCGTCAGCGACCAGAGGTACGTCAAGCAGGTGCTGGCGCGGGTGTCAGGGAGTGAGGGCAGGGCGCAGGGGTCGGCTGCCAGTCCAGGGGTAGGGTCGAGAGGAGGGTAGGCCGATGCCGTGGGCGGCGAACAGTGTATTAAGGAGTACAGGCGGGGCAGCGTATGAGTAGCGGCCGAAGCCACCAGGGGCAGACGAATGACCCTACGACAGCGGCCCAGCCGGTCCTCATGGGCCTGAGCACGCTTCGCACGCGTCTGGCCCTGGTCCATGCAGCGTGTCTCATGGCAATGGAGGGCACTACCAGGGCCCCAGTGCTGCAGGTGGTCGAGCGGGCGGCAGAAGCCTATGGCGTCATCGTCGCCGCTTCCGAGGGGGGCCAGACCTTCACCGCCCTAGGCGTCGGAACCGCCACCACCCACGGCAAGGTGAGGCTCGTGCTGGAGCCGGCTCAACTCCAGAGAATCCAGGAGCGGCTGGCGGCCCAGGTTGAAGCAGCCGTTGCCCAGGTGGAAGAGGCGGTCAAGCGGTTCGGCGACCTGGCCGCCCGGGTAGCTGGGTTGGAGGAGCATCTCCAGCAGACGGTCTGCCTGGCCCGACGACAGTGGGAGATTCAGGAGTTCGTGCAGCAGCATCGGGCCATCCGCGACCAGGCAGAAGCCTGGGAGATGGAGTATGACCGGGCACGGGAAGAGGTGGCCCGTGTCGAGCAACTGCGGAGAGCGTGTGCCGATCTGGACCAGAAGGCCAGGGCCCTCCCCGACCTCCAGGAGCGACGGAAGGCCCTTCAGCAAGCCCTGAGGCAGCACGAGGCGGACGACGCCGAGCTGGCGAAGCAGGAGAAGGCCCTTGCTGACAGGGTCCAACGCCTGCGGGACCGCTACCAGTGGGTCGAGTTGGCCCGGGTCCAACAGGCCATCGAGGACGCCCGCCGGGAGCTGGACGATCTCCAGCGCCAACTGGGGGAGAAGCGGTCGCTGCTGGGCCGGGTGTTTGGGAAGAAGCCGGGGCAGGGACAGGCGTCGCACCCCGAGGATGCCCTGGGCACCAGCGCGCCGCCCTCTGCGGGTTCTGGAGCGCATTTGGAGCGGGGTAGGGGGCCATGAAAGCCTGCTCTGAGCGAAGTCGAAGGGTCGCCCTCTACGCCAGGGTCAGCACCAGCGACAAAGAGCAGGACCCGGAGACCCAGCTCCTGGCCCTCCGGGACTTCTGCCAGGCCCAGGGCTGGGCGGCCTATCGGGAGTACGTGGACCAGGCCCCGGCCAACGACCTGGCCCACAGGACGGCCTGGAGGCAGCTCCTGGAC
>JACQUK010000078.1 GCA_016210325.1 Chloroflexota bacterium | reverse complement strand
GGCGCCCGCACGTACTGGCCCCACTTGCCTCCCTTGTACTGGGCTGCTCCCTGGCCAGCGCTATCGGTCTGCTCACCTGCCAGGGCGGCCTGGCGTTGCTGGTCTTGCGGCTCTTCCTCGTCTGATTCGTCCGACGCGGCGGCCCGGGGAAGTCGGCAGCCCATGTCCCACAGCACCCGTTGGGGCACTACGTGGACCCGCCAGTAGTCGGTGTTCTGGTGTTCGCGGATTTCCTCTATGAGGTCGCGCACGGCATCCATGTCGCCCTGGCGGGCCGCTTCATCAGACTCGTTGATGGGGCCCTTGAGTGCCTCAGTATAGATCTCCGCCAGGGGCCTCCGGAGTTGAATGAACCGGACGATGTTCGCCATCCGGGCTTGCTTGCTGGGCTCTCGCTGGAGAAGGGTTACCACGGTGGTAACACGGGCGTCCTCAAACCACTTCTCGACCTGTGACTCGATAATGGCGATAATGCGGAAATTCTTCAGCAAGAACTCCTGGAGCCGGAAGCCGTAGTCGGTATCTAGCCAGCCAACACTCGTAACAAAGCCCTCATGCCCTCTTTCCCCCAAGAAGGCAGTCCCGTGTGTGAAGAAGTGGACGTAGATGTCCGATCTCCCGGTAGGAGCGGTCTGGCCCGGCCACTCTGAGTCAAAAAGGGTTTCGAGGTGGTCTTTGTACTGGCGGGGAAGTTCCTCTTGGCGAATGTACGGGGGATTGCCGACGACCGCGTCCAGATTGTCCAGCACAATGCTGCTGGTAGAACCGTCCAAAGACGTGATGTGCGGCAGGGGCTTCCCTTTCTGAGCATCAAAGAAGTCTTGCCGGACAACCAGGGGGTAGTTGGCTGCTTGCGTGATGTTGCGGACAGCCAGGTTGATGATGGAGAGCTGTGCAGGAAAGGTGGCCCTGTCTATGCCGACGATTTCGGAGAGCAATTGCTGATGGGAGGGAGACTCGCCCCGGCGGTGAGCCAAGGCCCGCTTTCTGGCATATGCGCGAACCAGGAACGTTCCCCCACCACAGCCAGGGTCCAAGACCCGGGCATGCGGCTCTCGGATACAGAAGGCATTGATCAGGTCCACCACATCGGGTGATGTGTAGAACTGTCCGTAGCGCCTCCGTTCAGTGGGACCAATCAAGCGTTCGTATAGCTGGCCGATGATGTCAAAGTCCAGGCGGGAGAAGTCGAACTCCTCAATCCGCTCGATGACGGCCCTCCAAAGCTGGTGGGCATTTGTTGCCAGGAAAGGGAGTGTGCTGCCGAAGTCCCTGGGCCGGAAAACGGTCTCGTAGTCGCCGGAGTAGGTAATGGCCTCGCTGAAGCGGGCTTCGATAGACTCTGAAAGCTCTTCCGAAGTTCCGGGCCGCATTCCAACTAGGGGGGCGACACTTGGGAACCGCCGACGAAGGACCTCGTAGAACACCAGGCGCGTCATGAGAACGTAGCAACTAAGGCGTGCGGCCCTGTCTATGTTCTGGCGAAGCACCACATCCGATGTGGAGTCTTCCCATCCCTGCTCAGAGACCATCCAGTTTCGGAGTTCGCCGTTGAGCTGTCGGTCGGCGCGGCACCGTCGTAGAAGAGCGGCACTGGTGGCAGCGATGGGCTCCTCCAGAGTGGCCTCGAGACGCCGAGCGAACCGCTGGTCAAGAGGCATGTCTTGGAGCCGACGCCTGCCTTGTTCAAGCGCCGCCAGACTGTCCAGGAACTTCTCCCAGAAGTCTTTGACGGCGTCTTGGACATCGTTGCGCTGTACGTCATCGCTTGTGGTGACATCGGCGACGGGGATTGGCCCCTCAACACGACGCTCCATGAAGGGAACACCTTCCCGGTGCGTCTCAAACAGCACGAACTCACGGACGTTCCAGGTGAAGTAGTAGGATGTACCTCTCCTGGATGCCTTGGTGAAGGCGTCTTCCACGAGGCTTTGGTGAAACGGACTCTTGCCTTCGGGGTTGTCCGGCATCTTGATCTCGCCCGTCAGGACAACCCGGTGGGCGCCACGGCGGTAGAGGACAAAATCATGTCGCTTGCGATTGCCGACGCCATGCTCCTCCACGTGGGCAAGTCCATAGGGCAAGTCCTGACGGCGGGCCAGGATGGCCGTTACCCATCCGGCTACATCAGCGACGAAGGTGCGCTCATCTACCGGCATGGATAATCCCTGTCACCCAGTGGCCTCAACTTGCTTCGCAGGCTACTGGACCACTTTGCCTTTCTTGTGCATGAGGTAGATCCGGGCCGGTCCCACAGCCGCGTGCTCCTCCGGTGGCGTTGGGGTGCGCCCCCTACGCCCCTGCTCCCACCGGCAAATCAATGGTGTACCCCGCCAGCACCTTGTCAATCTGCGCGGCGGACTTCTCGTCGGGCGGCACCAGGGGGAGCCGGGGCGCCCCCGCGGGGAAGCCCACGCGCCGCCTCGGCTGACCCCACCGAATCTCACGCAGCGCGCACGTTCTCTAGCTTGATTTCCGGCCGCTCTCTGTCAATGCTCAGGTGTTTGGAGGCCTCCAGCACCTCGATGCCCACAACCTCTTCACCAGGCCCCAGGTCTATGGCGATGTCTTCAGTGAGGTGAATCGTGGTGACCTGGGTCGGGCCCTTCTTGAACGATATGTATACGGCGTCGACGCTGGGGTCATACGTTATCTTCATTGCTATTCTCCGGGGCTTCAACTACGTCATCTCTCATGGCCTGTGCTGCCGCGCCTCCGTCGAGGTGGGAGGTCTGAATGACGCCGGCACCGGCCAGGCATGCCCTGCACATGAGTACCCGCCCGGACCACCGTGCGGTGTTCCCATGGCGGGCCAGCACCAAGGGACAGCTACGCCCCCGCGCCCACCGGCAAATCAATCATGTAGCCGGCCAACACCTTGTCATCTGGGCGGCCGACTTCTCGTCCGGCGGCACCAGGGGGAGCCGGGGCGCGCCCGCGGCGAAGCCCACGCGGTTCAGGCTGTACTTGACGGGGCTAGGGTTGGCCACCGTCAGGGGTGGGGTCCTCCCCACCCAGCCCTTAGCCACCTTTACCACACGCAGGTGACAACCCGTGCTTCGCTGATAGCAACGTCCCTGGTAACTAGGGATGCCGGACCGTGGCTGACTTGCAACTCCAGGGCCGTTGCAACCACTACCTCGTCATGAATGTCGGCGAACCGTCCAGAGAGATGCTCGATGGTGGTCAGTCCCAAGGGCCAAATCAGCACTTTTCTGGTGCGAATAAGCCCATGACTTCAGCGAAGCCTGGAGAAACCCTCTTTTTCCTGGCAAGATCCCAGGCTTCGGCCAAGACAATGGTTGGCACTACCAGCCGGTTGCCAGGGCCAGGGTCTGACAGGATTGACTGGGCTATAGTGCTCAACCGGGAGTCCGCCGCTAGGAACCAGCCTAGCGGATGAGTGTCGACGATGTAGAACACCGGCTAGGGCCCCTTGCCCCGGGCCTTAGTATCTTCGATATCCTTCCCTGAAATGTCCACTCCCTGCCACAGGCCGTGGAGTGGTGACAGACCTCTCTCTTCCCCCACCGGCAGGTCAATGGTGTACCCCGCCAGCACCCTGTCAATCTGCGCGGCCGACTTCTCGTCGGGGGGAACCAGGGGCAGGCGGGGCGTCCCAGCGGGGAAGCCCACTTTGTTGAGGCTGTACTTGACGGGGATGGGGTTGGCTACCACAAAGAGGACCTTGAACAGAGGGTGCAACCGGTGGTGCAGCGCGGCGGCCCGCTCCACGTTGCCCTCCAGCAGGGCGCCCATCATCTCCTTGATCTGCCGTCCCACCAGGTGCGAGGCGACGCTGACAATGCCGTAGCCGCCCAGACACATGATGGGGAAGGTCTCGTTGTCGTTGCCGCTCCACACCTTGAAGCCCTTGCGGACCCCGGCGATGATGCGGCCAATCTGGTCCATGTCGCTGGAGGCCTCTTTGACCCCCGCGATGTTCTCAATCTGGCTCAGACGGATGACCGTCTGGTCCGCCATGTTCACGCTGGTGCGGCCCGGCACGTTGTAGAGGATGAGGGGCAGGTGTGCCGCGTCGGCGATGGCCTTGAAGTGCTGGTACAGCCCCTCCTGGGGCGGCTTGTTGTAGTAGGGTACCACCGCCATGACGGCGTCCACGCCGGTGCGCTCCGCCTCCCTGGTCATCTCCACGCTCTCCGCCGTGCTGTAGTTGCCCGTGCCGGCCACTACCTGGCCACGACTGCCCAGGGCGCCCTTCACCTCGGCAAAGAGGCGCAGCTTCTCCTCGGTCGTCAGGGTCGGCGACTCGCCAGTCGTGCCTGCCACCACCACGCCATCGCTGCCCGAATCTACCAGCGCCCTGGCCAGCCGCTTGGCTCCCTCGTAGTCCACCCGGCCGGCTTCATCAAAGGGGGTCACCATGGCCGTGAGCAGCCTTCCAATAGGCCCGGACATGCCTCACCTCCTCTCGGGCGTCAGCAGCAAGTCCTGCTTCAGGACCTCCTCGGCGATCTGGATGGCGTTGAGGGCGGCACCCTTGCGCAGGTTGTCGGAGACCAGCCACATGGCCAGCCCGTTGGGCACCGAGACGTCACGACGGACGCGCCCCACGTACACCGGGTCCTTGCCAGCGACGTCCAGCGCCAGGGGGTAGCGGGACTGCCTGGGGTCGTCCACCACCTCGACGCCAGGGAAGGCTGCCATGACCTCCCTGGCCTCCTCCGGCGACATGGGGTGGGCCAGTTCAACGTGCACCGCCTCGCTGTGGCACGTGAAGACCGGCACCCGCACGGTGGTAGCGGAGATGGCGATGTCCGGCGCGTGCATGATCTTCCGCGTCTCCTGGACAATCTTCCACTCTTCCTTGGTATACCCGTTGTCCAGGAAGGTGTCCACATGGGGCAACACGTTGAAGGCGATGGGGTGAGGGTACACGCGCGGGGGGTACGCCTTGCCGTCGAGCTGGGCCTTGGACTGCTCCCGCAGCTCGTCCATGGCGGCCCGCCCGGTGCCGGAGACCGCCTGGTAGGTATCCACCACGATGCGGCGGATGGGGTTGACCTTGTGGATGGGGTAGAGGGCCATCACCAGGGGAGTCGTGGTGCAGTTGGGAATGGCAGTGATGCCCTGGTGGTGCCGCAGGTCGTCGGCGTTGACCTCGGGGACGACCAAGGGCACGTTAGGGTCCATGCGGAAAGTCGAGGAGTCGTCAATGACCAGCGCTCCGGCCTTGACCGCGATGGGTGCCCATTGGCGGCTGATCTCGCCGCTGACCGAGATGAAGGCGATGTCGGCTCCCCGGAGCGCCTCAGGGGTTGGCTCCTCCACCACGCACTCCTGCCCCAGCACCGTGATGCGCTTGCCCACCGAGCGCTTGGAGGCGAAGAGCTTGATGGACTTGGCAGGGAATTTCCGCTCCTCAATGATGCGCAGGAACACCTGCCCGACCGCGCCGGTGGCGCCAAGCACAGCGATACTACACGACCGCACCGTTCAACCTCCTGAGGTGGGTAGCCTGCCCTGGCCTAGCTAAGCCCCATAAGCTTGTCCAGGCCCAGGACAAGGCCCCTGCATTGTAGCACCTGCCGCACCGCCATGAGAACGCCCGGCATGTAGCATTCTCGGCTGATGACGTCATGGCGAAGGGAGAGGGTCTGCCCGGCGGTGCCCAGCACCACCTCGTGGTGGGCCTGGCGCCCCGGCATGCGCATGGCGTGGATGGAGAGGCCCTGCATTGCCCCGCCGCGAGTGCCCGCCAGGGGCTCTTTCTCAGGCTCATTGCGAGTGAAGGGCCGGCCCCGCGCCTCCAGCATCGCTCGAGCGATGGCCAAGGCGGTGCCAGAGGGGGCATCAATCTTGGCCTCGTGGTGCGCTTCGATAAGCTCAGCGTAGTCGAAGAAGCGGGCTGCCTGCTTCGCCAGGTGGAGCAGGAGCACGGCGCCCAGGGCAAAGTTGGGAGCTACAACAACCCCCACTCCACGCTCCCGGGCCAGGCGATCCAGCTCCGCCAGGTCGCGGTCAGAGAGGCCGGTGGTCCCGGCAACCAGGGGGACCCCTGCGGGGAGGCACTGGCGCGCTGCGGCCATGCACGCCGCCGCAGTGGAGAAGTCTACCACCACCTGAGGATGGCTGCGCTCCAGGATGGTCCCCAGGTCGCTGGCCAGGGGGATGCGCGAGGAGCCATCCGGCAGGAGCATGGAGTCGTCGTTAGCGCGGAGGTCCACCGCCCCGACCGGCCGCATGTCGCTGGCGCGTGCCAGGGCCGCCAGCACCTCGCTGCCCATGCGGCCCAAGGCGCCATGCACCACGGCCCGAATAGGCTCGGCGCTGGGGAGACTACTCACGGCCCCCGCCTCTCTTGTGGCGGGCCTTCACGCGGCGGGCGTGGCCCGAACGGCGCTCCAAAACCGGGGCGCCGTTCACCAGGTGGCCGCGGCCCTGACGGGCGCATCTCGCTCGGGCCTGGCCGTCCACCAGGCATCGGGCGAGGGCCGAACCCCGGTCGGGGCCCTGGCCTCGGCGATCCCATGGGAGGACGTCGCTCCTCCCTCGGCTGGGGAGTGTAGGTCGGCCCCTCCAGGACAGCGCGGCGCGAGAGGTTGATGCGTCCCATCCGATCGACTTCGATGACCTTGACCGTGATCTCGTCCCCGATCTGCACCTCCTCTTCGGGGCGCGAGATGGAGCGGTCAGTGAGCTCGCTGAGCCGGACCAGACCTTCCTTGCCCGGCAGGATCTCCACAAAGGCACCAAAGGTGGCCATCCGGGTCACCTTCCCAGTGTAGACGCTCCCTATCTCCACATCTTGGGTCAGGGACTCCACAATGGCGCGCGCCTTCTGGAGGGACTCTTCGCTGGGGGAGCCGATGAAGACGGTCCCGTCGTCCTCCACATCAATGCTGACCTTCGTCTGCTCGATGATGGAGCGGATGGTCTTGCCGCCCGGCCCGATAACGGCGCCAATCTTCTCCACCGGGATGGTGAGCCGCAGCATGCGCGGTGCGTAGGGGCTCAGGCTAGGGCGCGCCTCGGCAATGGCCTCACGCATCTTGCCCAGGATGAACAGGCGGGCTTCCCGGGCCTGCTCCAGGGCCTTCTCCATGACCTCGTAGGTGATGCCCTTGACCTTGATGTCCATCTGAAGCGCGGTGATGCCAGTCGAGGTGCCTGCTACCTTGAAGTCCATGTCACCCATGTGGTCCTCAAGGCCCTGGATGTCGGTGAGCACCTGGTACTGGCCATCCTCGCCCATGACGAGTCCCATCGCGGTGCCTGCCACCGGGGCCTTGATGGGCACCCCCGCATCCATGAGAGAGAGGGTGCTGCCGCAGACCGACGCCATCGAGGTGCTGCCGTTGGAGCTCATCACCTCGGAGACCAGGCGGATAGTGTAGGGAAACTCCTCCTCCGAAGGGATGATCGGGAGCATGGCCCGCTCGGCCAGGGCACCGTGGCCAATCTCGCGGCGCCCCGGCGAGCCGACACGCCGCGTCTCGCCGGTAGAATAGGGCGGAAAGTTGTAGTGGTGCAGGTAGCGCTTGCTCTCATCCGGGCTTAGCGTGTCCAGCTCCTGCTCCTCACCCAGGGAGCCCAGGGTGGTAATGGTCAGCACCTGGGTCTGGCCCCGCTTGAACAGCCCGCTGCCGTGGGTGCGTGGCAGCACCCCTACCGCCGCCGTGATGGGTCGAACGTCCTGGGTGCCACGACCGTCCGGGCGTCGGCCCTGCTGGAGAATGCCCTTTCGGAACTCCTGGCGCACCAATGCCTGGAACGCCTCTTCCAACTCCTCAGATGGGTACGCTTCTCCAAGCTTGGCGACCACTTCCAGCCGCAGCGCGTCGAGGCCAGCGTCCCGCTCCCCTTTCTCACCTCCGCCAAAGACGGTTGCCTCCAGGCGCGGACCTACAACCTCGGCGACTTTCTCCAGGAGTTCAGGCGCAGGAGACGGTGGCGGAGTGAACACGAGTTTCGGCTTGCCAACCTCCCGCACCATCTCCTGGATGAGATCGACGACAGTCCGGTTGGCCTCCTGACCACGCCGTACCGCCTCAATAGCCAGGGTCTCTGGCACCTCCCTGGCTCCCGCCTCCACCATCACCACCGCATCCCGGCTCCCTGCCACCACCAGGTCTAGCTGGCTATCCTTGCCCTGTGAGAAGGTGGGGAAGGGCACGAACTCGTCCTCCACGTGCCCAACGCGGCAGCCCGCAATGGGCCCCTCGAAGGGGATGTCCGAGATGGACAGGGCTGCCGAGGCGCCGATAAGCGACAGGATGTCGGGCTGGTGCTCGTGGTCCACCGAAAGGACGGTGCAGATGACCTGCACATCATTGCGCAGCCCCTTGGGGAACAACGGGCGAATGGAGCGGTCGGTGAGCCGTGCCGCCAGGGTGGCCTCCTGGCTGGGCCGCCCCTCGCGACGGAAGAAGCTACCGGGTATCTTGCCGGCAGCGTAGAGGCGCTCCTCGTAGTCCACGGTCAGGGGAAGGAAGTCAATCCCCTCCCGTGGTGTCGCCGCCATGCACGCCGTGACCAGCACCACCGTGTCACCCATTCGCACCGTGACAGCGCCGTTGGCCTGCTCCGCCAGATGTCCGGTCTCCAGCGTCAATACCTTGCCAGCAATCTCTCGTTGAAATGTACGTAGCATAGGGGAAAGGTCCTCCTCCAAACGTCCCAGAAACGAAAGCACTCCGTGGTGGAACGGAGTGCTACTTGCGAAGGCCCAACCTGGCGATCAGGGTCCGGTAGCGGTCCACATCTTCCCTGGCCAGGTAGGCCAGCAGACGCCTGCGCTGCCCGACCAGACTGAGCAGCCCGCGCCGCGAGTCGAAGTCATGTCGGTTGGCCCGCAGGTGCTCGCTAAGCTGGTTGATGCGCTCTGTCAGCAGCGCAACCTGGACATCTGTGGAGCCGGTGTCGGTGGGGTGTACACGGAACTTCTCGACGACTTCTACCTTTTTCTCCCTATCCAAAGCCCTCTGCCTCGCTCGTTTCCTCTACGTTTCGTTTCTCTCAGACAGGATTATAGCATGCCGTGCGGCTACTGGGAAGCACAGCCCCCTTCTGGAGCATCGCCACTTCCTTGGCCCCGTAGGATGGCCCATGCTATGATGGCAACGGCCAAAGAGTCCTCTCGCCCTATGGAGCAGACATGACCGCGAAGACCATTGACGGGGCACGCATCGCCGAGGCCATCAGAGCAGAGGTGGCCCAGCAGGTGGCAGAGCTTCGCGCGACCCAGGGCATTGTCCCCGGCCTGGCCGCCGTGCTGGTGGGCGAGGACCCTGCCTCAGCCGTCTACGTCCGCAACAAGGAGCGGGCCTGCCGCGAGGCTGGGATGCACACCGAGACCTTCCACTTGCCGCAGGCCACGGCCCAGGGCGAGCTGATGGCCCTGGTCCGCCAGCTCAACGGTGACCGCCACTTCCACGGCATCCTGGTGCAGCTCCCCCTGCCCAAGCACCTGGACGAGCGCGCGGTGCTTCTCCAGATAGACCCCAACAAGGACATTGATGGGTTGCACCCCGTCAACATGGGCCGCCTGGCCCAAGGCGAGCCATTGTTCGTCCCCTGCACCCCTGCGGGCATCCAGCAGATGCTCCTCCGCTCCGGCTACAACCCCGAGGGCAAGCACGTGGTGGTGTGCGGCCGCAGCAACATCGTGGGAAAGCCAGTGGCCCTGCTGCTGATGCAGAAGGCGGCCGGCGCCAACGCCACGGTGACGGTGTGCCACACAGGCACCCACGACCTGGGGGCAGTTACCCGCCAGGCCGACATCCTCATCGCCGCCATGGGGCGCCCCAACACGATTACCGCGGACATGGTGAGAGAGGGCGTCGTGGTCGTTGATGTGGGCATGAACCGGGTGCCCGACCCGTCCCGCAAGAGCGGCTACCGGCTGGCCGGCGACGTGGACTTCGCGGCGGTGGCCCAGAAGGCTGAAGCCATCACCCCTGTCCCCGGTGGCGTAGGCCCCCTGACCATCGCCATGCTGCTGTACAACACGCTGAAGGCGGCCCGCCTGCAACCGGCCGGCGTGGCCTAGCTCCCCATGCGTACCGCCGACTTTGACTACGGGCTGCCCCCTGAGCTCATTGCCCAGGAGCCTGCCGAGCCCCGCGACTCCTCGCGCCTGCTGGTGCTGTACAGGGCCACGGGCGAGACCGCCCACCGCAGGCGCTTCTCGGAGATCGTGGAGGAGCTTCGTCCCGGCGACCTGCTGGTGTTCAACGACAGCCGGGTCATCCCCGCCCGCCTCTACGGGACGCGGAAGGACACCGGCGGCGCTGTGGAGCTACTGCTGTTGCAGCGCCTGGAGCGTGGCCTGTGGCGCTGCCTGGGCCGCCCAGGCCGGCGGCTGCGGCCCGGCACTTCGGTTACCCTGCACGACGGCACCACTGCCAACGTGATAGAGGTCCAGGACGGCGGCATCCGCCTGGTGCGGTTCGACGACGAGACGACCCTGGAGCAGGCCGGCCAAGTGCCCCTGCCACCGTACATCCACACCCCCCTGGCCGACCCGGAGCGCTACCAGACGGTCTACGCCCGCATCAAGGGCAGCGTGGCGGCCCCCACAGCGGGGCTGCACTTCACCCAGGAGTTGCTGGAGCAACTGCGCGCCAAAGGCGTCGAGATGGCCTTCGTGACCCTGCACATCGGGCTGGACACCTTCCGCCCCGTGCAGGCCGAGGACCCGCTGGAGCACAAGCTGCACTCGGAGCCTTACGAGTTGCCCACGGAGACCGCCCGGGCCGTCAACGAAGCCAAAGCCGAGGGGCGGCGGGTCATCGCCGTGGGTACCACCGCCGTGCGGGTGCTGGAGCACGTGGCGCGGGCGTGCCAGAGAGCAGACGCGCAATACCCGTCGGGCCCCATCCTGAAGGGGGTGGCACCGATGCCCCCGCCTTCAGGCGGGGATAATAGAGGCCCTTCCGGAGAGCCGCAGCCCGCGTCGGCCGCGGGCCCCCTTCAGGCCTCCTCCGGATGGGCCGACCTGTTCATCCTGCCAGGGTTCAAGTTCCAGATAGTGGACGCCATGCTCACCAACTTCCACCTGCCGCGCTCCACCCTGCTGATGTTGGTCTGCGCCTTCGGCGGCTACGAAAGCGTGATGCAGGCATACCGGGAGGCCATTGAGCAGCGCTATCGGTTCTACAGCTTTGGGGATGCGATGCTGGTAGGGTAATTGGAAAAGAGAACCACAAAACCTATACGATTCACGCAGCATGCCCTCATGAGCATGGCAAAACGTGGTACCTCTCAAGAGGAGGTCTCCCTGGCTATTACAACAACAGCTTGGCGTCCAGCCAGGGCAAGTAGGTTTGAGTGCACTATGAATCTCACGTACAATGAGGCGTGGCATGGAAAACTATACGCGACGAAACAGATAGTCCCGGTCTTCAAGGACGAAAACGAAGCGATAGTGGTGATCACCGTCTACGTGTTCTACTTCTAGGAGGCGGGGCATGAAGGTGCGCTACGACCCTGAGGCGGACGCCCTCTACATCGAGATAAGGGCTACCACTGTGACGACGAAGCGCCTGGAGCCGGACATTGCAATTGACTACGATGCCGAGGGCCATATCGCCGGCATAGAAATCCTGTCTGCGAAAGAGAAGGTCTTTGGGAAAGGCCGCCGGCGCCTGGTCCACCTGGAGAACGTAGAGGCTGCTTAGGGACATCCGGTCGCCCATCGCTGGTCTGCGCCCTCGGCGGGTATGAGCACCTGCTGCGGGCCTACCGGGAGGCGATCGGGCGAAGGCACCGCTTCTCCGGCGTTGGGGGCCGACGTTCAGCGGATCGAACCACGCTTTCTGAGCGATCCTGCCAACGAGGGCCAGATGCTACGACCAAATGTGAAGCCTACGCGGGACCACCTGATATACGTGATACTAGGGGTCCTGACCGTGGCAGCGGCTGTGCTCGTGTATGCCATATTCAACCCAGTCTACTGGTGGGTGTTTGCCTACCTATGGATGGGACTGCTGAGCGCAACTGCCGTCGGCATGTCTGTAGACCTGCTTCACTGGTGGGCCAGAGCACACTACCAGCAGGACAGGGGCCAAGGAAGCCTCTCCGCTACAGCACGCCGTGCACTTGACAGCACCGAGAGGTTTGATTGGGTAGGGTTTTCCATGGGCGTGGTAGAAAGAGCCGTGTTCACGACCTTGACTCTCATGCTGGTGGACGTTGCACCAAGGCAATCTGCAACTGTAGGTGCACCGCCGTTCATCACGGGCGGGGTAGGGGTTTTGGCGACGATAGCTGGTGGTTGGATAGCCCTGAAGACGGTAATGGGCTGGCGACGTGTAACTGAGGACGCACCAGCAATCATGCGCCTCTCCATGGTGGGCCTGATTGGATCTCTCGCATCGGTCTTCCTCGGAATCGTGGCAGGCGTGTTGACACTTTAGTGGTATTTCGGCTCAATATCCTGGGGCGGCGCGCAAGCGGCCATGCGGTGACATCTCCATTCACATCATGGCTGCAGCACCGTTGATACAACTCTGGTGCTATGACACGCCAGTTGCGACCACGAGGTGTGATAACACAGGGCCACTCTCCGATCTGGCCTTCTTGACGCACTCTCCGAAGGTGTTGGCAGGATAGCGGGATGTGCGGAGCGAAAAGACAATCGGCTTCTACCGTACGGGCGTGAAAGGAGGTAGGGAGAGGCCGAGTGATCCGCCACGCGCGAATTTCCGGGTAGAAGAGCCTGAGCCTGACGCGGGCGTCGGAGGACGTGAAGAGCCAGTTGACCTCGGCACCGGCTTTGCTATGCTTCATCTTGGAGCCGCCGCCGGTGCGAAAATGGCGTGGGACCGGCTGGCCGAGCTTCTGACGAAGGGGTGACCATGGAACCTGCACAGAAGGGCACACAGAAGTCCGCCAAGAGCACCACCGGCAAGGCGTCCAAAGGATTCACGGACGAGGAACGAGCCGCGATGCGGGAGCGCGCCCAAGAGCTGAAGGCGGCCGCGCGCCGCGGCCCGCGCGCGGACAAGGCCGACGGGGAAAGCGCCGTGCTCGCGAAGATCGCAGAGATGCCGGAGCTGGATCGCGCCATAGGCAAGCGCCTCCATGCTGTCATCAAAGCCAGCGCG
>JACQUK010000077.1 GCA_016210325.1 Chloroflexota bacterium | reverse complement strand
TCACTGCGCAAGTTGTGGAACACATCTTCTCCCACGACAGCACGTCGTGGCCGATAACCACATTTTCGCCCAAGCAACCGTCCACGCCGACCGTCTGTTGACCAGGGACCGCGGGTACTATCGGACGTATTTTCTTGGGCTGCAACTGGCATAATGGCACTACTCTCCGGGCAACCGTAGGTCGGGTTTCCTAACCCGACCGTGCTGGGGCAGGTTGGGGAACCTGCCCTACGACAAGGCCGCGGTGTCGCCAGACAGGTGCGTTTATTAGCCAGACGCGACAGTAGAAGCTGCTCGGAAACTCGCTCGCACGCCGCCCCCTGAAGGGTGGGGTCGAAGGTCCAGTTTCCGGATGGTCTCTAGTCCAGCCTTACCATCGACACCAGCGTCTTCAAGTCAGGCACCTCCAGGTTGGGGCGGGCCGTTGCCGCCGGGGTGGCCCCGGCGCCTTTCTTCCCCTTCCTGCGGTTGACCCATACGGTGGCCAGCCCAAGGGCCTGGGCGGGAGCTACGTCGTGGTAAAGGCTCTGGGCCACGTGCAGCACCCTATTGGGGGGAAGGCCGATTCTCTCCAGTGCTAGCTGGAAGTTGCGGCGATCCGGCTTGTAGCTCCTGGCCTGCTCTGCCGTGATCACCCACTCAAACTCGACACCGAGGCGTTTCTGAGTAAGGGTGAAAAGGTCGTCGTCCACGTTGGAGATGACCGCCAGGCGGGACCGCCGCTTCAGGGCTTGCAGCGCGGCCACCGTGTCGGGGAAGGGTGGCCAGTCTCTCAGCGTGCTGGTCAGGCAGTCCCGCTCCGTGGGAGTTGGGACGAACCCCAGCTGCTGGCCCAGCCCCGCTACGACACGCCGCAGCACCTCCCTGTACATCGTGTATTCGCCCGACTCTGCTTCCGATTCCAACTGGGCGTAGAGCTCCAGTAGCTCGTCGTCGCCCATCCGCCGACCGTGAGCGGCGAGGACGGGGCGCAGCGCCTGCGAAATTCCCGTCTCCCAGTCTATGAGGGTCCCGTAGCAGTCAAAGGAGAGGACCTGGTATTGGGCGAAGTCCATCGCTCTCACCGCGCAGATGCCGCAGGGGTCATCTTCGCCTTGGTCATCCCTGCCCCTCGTAAGAATTGCGCTCCCTACCGGATTGTAAGGGGACATACCAGGGCAGGCAACGGCCTGGCCGGCTCATTGCAGAAGGCGAGTTAACCATCTGTGCCCGAAACTACCGATTGACTCTCGTAGGGCATCCCGACATGTCGGGATGCCCTACGACAGTCGGGTTAGGAAACCCGACCTACAGATTCAATCGCTGTCCTTGGGCCTGTAGCTTCTGCTTGCGCCAGTCCCCCGTCCCCAGTAAAGTAGAACCCAATCCGGCTGCGAAGGGGGGCGCTATGGAATACCGCCGCCTGGGACGCTCGGGGCTGAAGGTCTCACGGGTCTGTCTGGGGACCAACATGCTGGGCGGGTACGTGGACGAGGCCGCCAGCCTGCGGGTGGTGGACACGGCCCTGGAGCAGGGCATCAACTTCATTGACACGTCAAATAGCTACACTGGGGGCCGCTCCGAGGAGGTGCTGGGCAAGGCCATGAAGGGGCGCCGTCAGCAGGTCATTCTGGCCACCAAGGTGGTTAGCCCAGTAGGCCCGGGGGTGAACGACCGCGGCGCGTCGCGCAAGCACATGATGGACGCGGTGGAGGCCAGCCTGCGCCGCCTCCAGACCGACTACATTGATGTGTACTACCAGCATTTCTGGGACGCCGACACGCCGCTGGAGGAGACACTTCGGACCTTCGACGACCTGGTGCGCCAGGGCAAGGTGCGCTATGCGGCGTGCTCCAACTTCTACGGCTGGCAACTGATGAAAGCCTTGTGGATATCAGAGGCCCACAACCTCGTTCGCTTTGAAGCGGTCCAGCCGGAGTATAGCTTCCTGCGGCGAGGGGTTGAGCGGGAGCTTTTCCCTGCATGTCTCGACCAGGAAGTGGGCGTGGTCCCCTACCGGGTGCTGATGGTGGGCATCTTCGCTGGGCGCTACCAGGTGGGCCAGGAGCCGCCTCCCGACTCGCGGCTGGCCTCGCTGCCGGCCAACAGGGAGCGCTTTATGACGGAAGACACCCTGGCCGCGGCTGAGGGGCTGAAGGAGATGGCGGCGCGGGGTGGCCATACCCCTGCGGAGTTATGTATTGCCTGGGCCCTGTCCAACCCTGTGATCACCTCCGTCATCCTGGGGTCCAGCCGTCCGGAACAGGTGATTGCCAACGCCAAGTCGGTTGACATAAAGCTTACCCCTGACGAGCTGGAAGCCTGCAACCGGTTAGGCAAGCTGGCCTAGTGCAAAGGGGCAGCCCTGCACGGGCGTTGGCTGCGGCATCACATTCTCAAACTTTGGCCATCCTGACCCGGTCTTCCTTGGCTGCATGAGGTAGGTGGATGCTTCAACCGGGCAAGGGGAAGAAGCCCCACATCGCTTACACGGCCTCCATCGCCTACGACCGGCGGCTGTACCGCCAGGACATCGCCGGCTCGGTGGCCCATGCCCGGATGCTTGCCAGGCAGGGTATCATCGGCGAGAAGGACGCCGAGCTCATCGTCATGGGGCTGGCTGCCATCCGCCAGGAGATCGAGCAGGGCGAGTTCCCCTGGCGGGAGGAGCTGGAAGACCTCCACATGAACATCGAAGCCCGTCTCCACCAGCAGATTGGCGAGGCCGCAGGCAGGCTCCACACTGCCCGCTCGCGCAATGACCAGGTGGCCACCGATGTGCGGCTCTACGCCAAAGAGGTGGCGGCCGAGACGCTGCGCCGGCTCCGTGCCCTTCAGGGTGCCCTGCTGGACCAGGCGGAGGCGCACCGTGCCACCCTGCTGCCAGGCTACACCCACCTCCAGCGGGCACAGCCGGTGCTGCTAGCACACCACCTGCTGGCCTACTTCCATATGCTGGAGCGGGACGCTGGCCGCTTCCGCCAGGCCCACACCAGCGCCGATGTGCTGCCGCTGGGCATCGGCGCCCTGGCGGGGGTGCCCTACCCGCTGGACCGGGAGTTCGTGGCCCGGGAGCTGGGCTTCAGCCGCATCAGTGGGAACAGCATGGACGCCGTCTCGGACCGGGACTTTCTGCTGGACTACCAGCACGCCGCAGCCGTCTGCATGATGCACCTCTCCCGCCTGGCCGAGGAGCTGGTGCTGTGGTCCTCGGAGGAGTTCGGCTTCATCCGCCTGGCTGACGCCTACACTACCGGCTCCAGCATCATGCCGCAAAAGCGCAACCCCGACTTCGCGGAGCTGGCGCGGGGCAGGACGGGCCGTGTCTACGGCCACCTGCTGGGGCTGTTGACGGTCCTCAAGGGGCTGCCCCTGACGTACAACCGGGACCTCCAGGAGGACAAGGAGGGCTTCTTCGACACCGTGGACACCCTGCTGGGCACTCTGGGGGTGTTCGAGGGCATGGTGCGCACCCTGGAGGTGCGGCGCGAGCGCATGGCCCGCGCTGCGGAGGGGGGCCTGCTGCTGGCCACTGACCTGGCGGACTACCTGGTGCGCAAGGGGGTGCCGTTCCGCCAGGCCCACGGCGTTCTGGCCGAGCTTTCTCGCTACGCAGAGGGCCAAGGCAAGGGGTTGCGGGACCTCAGCCTGGAGGAGTACCGCCGTTTCTCCCCCCTCTTCCAGGAGGATGTGTTCCAGGTGACCGCGCAGGCAGCAGTGGCGGCCCGGGATGTGCCGGGCGGCACGGCCCCAAGGCAGGTTGAAATGGCCCTCCAGGCTGCGCGGCAGGCATTGGCCCAGGGGCAGGCGCAGGACCCCTTGCCATAGCGAGGGCTTTGGTCCCTGGCCCGCAGCAACCTTGTTGAAGGTGTTTGGAGATGCCAAAACGTCCCACCATCAAGCTCGCTCCCTCCATCCTGTCGGCAGACTACATCCGGCTGGGTGAACAGATTGCCGAGGCGGCCGCCGCGGGAGCCGACTACCTCCATGTGGATGTGATGGACGGCCACTTTGTGCCCAATATCAACTTTGGCCCCCTGCTGGTGGAAGCTGTTCATTCCTGCACCCCCCTGCCCCTGGACGTGCACCTGATGGTGGAGGGACCGGAGCGGCTCATCCCCTGGTTTGTGAAGGCCGGGGCGGCCATCGTCACTGTGCACGCAGAGGCGTGCCGTCACTTGCACCGCGTGGTGTACCAGGTCAAGGAGTGCGGCGCCCGCGCCGGCGTGGCCTTGAACCCTGCAACGCCGCTGGCAGCGGTCGAGGAGGTGCTGGCCGACCTGGACCTGGTGCTGGTGATGAGTGTCAACCCGGGGTTCCCGGCGCAGAAGTTCATCCCCGGCGCGGTGGGGAAGCTGGCCCGGCTCCGTCAGCAACTCGATGAGGGGGGGCTGGCTGCGGAGCTAGAAGTGGACGGAGGCATCAGCACCGAGACGGTGCCTGCCGTGGTCAGGGCTGGGGCCAGGGTGCTGGTGGCGGGATCAGCGGTGTTCAACCGCCGGGAGAGCGTTGCCCAAGCCATCGGCCGTCTGCGGCACAGCGTCAGGGCAGCGCTTGGCTCCGGGGAGTGAGGGCGTCGGCCCGCGTTCTTACCCTAGGCGGCCTTTGTCCGGGTCCCCTTGAACTGGTTGCGGATGCAGCGGGTGCAGGCTGCCACCTGGCGGCGGGTCCCCTTGACGACCATGCTGACCCGGTGCACGTTAGGCAGCCAGCGGGCACTGGTGTGGCGCTTCGAGTGGCTTACGTTCCGTCCGAACCGGCCGATCTTGCCACAGACCTCACAATGGGCCATAACGTTTCACCTGAAGAGGGCGGGCCCGCCCTTTTGACGGGAGGAGCCGCCTTGACTACAATGCTGTCAGATACGATACCATATCCGGGTGGCGGATTCAAGGAAAAGCAGGGACATAGACTGTGGTGAAGGCGCCTCCGGGCACCAAACGGCCATTTAGCGGCAATGACCTCCGGCGCATCTTGGCTGCTGGGACCAGGGCGGTGGAGCGCAACGCCGAGGCCATCAACGCCCTCAACGTCTTTCCTGTGCCTGACGGGGACACCGGCACCAATATGCTTTTGACGTTGCGGGCTGTGCAAGAGGCGCTGGACAGAGAGCCCGGCGGCGATGCCGGAGCAGTGCTGGTCGTCATCGCCCGGGCTGCGCTGCTCGGGGCAAGGGGCAACGCTGGCGTCATCCTCTCGCAGTTCCTGCGGGGCCTGGCCCATGCACTGGAGGGAAAGGAGCAGGTTGAGCCGGCTGACCTGGCCAGGGCCTGGCAGGTCGCTACCGCTGAGGCTTACAAAGCGGTCAGCCGGCCGGTGGAAGGTACCATGCTTACCGTCATGCGCGAGGCCGGCCTGGCTGCGCAGCGGGCTGCCACCTCCAGGAGGGGCAAGCCCTCCGCCCTGGGGGTCCTGGAAGCGGCCCTGGAGGGGGCCAGGACTGCGGTAGCGCGCACACCTGAGTTGCTCCCCGTCCTGCGCGAGGCGGGCGTGGTGGATGCTGGTGGACAGGGCTTCGCGCTGGTCCTGGAAGGGGCTGTCCGTGCCCTGCGGGGTGAATCCCTTGAGGAGGTCTGCATGGAGACGGTGGCCCCTACGGGCCGCGTTTCGATGGCCTTCCTCAAGGCCATCGAAGACCAGACCTATGGCTACTGCACCCAGTTCACTATCCAGGGCTGTGGCCTGGACCCCGAGGCTATCCGCCAGCACCTCAGCGGGCGGGCTGAGTCGGCGGTCGTCATCGGCGACCAGGCAATGGTCCGAGTCCACGTGCATGTAGCCGACCCTGGGCCAGTGATGAGCTACGGCGTCTCGCTGGGCACCCTGGCCGGTGTCCGTGTGGAAAACATGCAGGAGCAGAACCACGAGTTCGTTGCTGCCCGAAAGAGCGAGCAGGCCCTGGCATCCCTGGGGGTGGTGTCTGTGGTCTGGGGTGACGGGCTGGCCAAGGTAATGCGGAACCTGGGTGCGGCAGTGGTCCCGGGCGGGCAGACCATGAACCCCAGTTGCCAGGAGCTTCTGGAGGCGGTGGAGAAGGCGCCGGCCGCCACCGTCATCCTGCTGCCCAACAACCCCAATATCATCCCTACCGCCCAGCAGGCAGTGCCCCTGGCCTGCAAGCCGCTGCACGTGGTGTCTACCCGGAGTATCCCCCAGGGTATCGCGGCTTTGCTGGCCCTCAGCCCCGACCAGGATGTCGAGGCTGCCATTGCCGCTATGGAGCGGGCTGCTGCCTCCGTGCGGAGTGGTGAGGTAGTCACAGCCATCCGTGATGCCCGATTGGATGGCCAGGCCATACGGCGAGGGCAGGTCATGGGCCTGCTGGATGGTGATTTGAGTATGGTAGGCGATAGCCCACCTGATGTGGTCGAGGAGCTGGTGGCGCGGGCACAGCCTGAAGAGGGCCAGGTCCTGACCCTGTACTGGGGCGGTGATGTGGACCAGCCAATGGCCGAGTCCCTGGCAGCGTCGCTGCGGCGTCGCTGGGACCATGTAGACGTGGAGCTGGTCTACGGCGGCCAGCCTTACTATCACTACGTCTTCTCCCTGGAGTGAAGCACGGCACGTTGAGGCCTGGTGGCCTTCCGAGGTGAGTGTGGTTGTACGTATCGTGACCGACAGCACCGCTGACATCCCGTCGCAGGTCGCCAAAGAGCTGGGGATTGTTGTGGTGCCCCTGAGCATCCACTTTGGGGACCGGGCGTTGCGGGACGGCATTGACATCTCTCCAGAGGAATTCTACGGGCGGCTGGTGGCGGCCCAGCGGCTTCCCACCACCTCTCAACCCTCGGCAGGCGCCATGCTGGAGGTCTACCATCAGCTTCTTCCCAAGGCCGATGCCATCCTCTCGGTGCATATCTCTGCCAAGCTCAGCGGCACCTATAACTCCGCCTGCCAGGCACAGCAAATGCTGGGGCAGGCCGACCGCCTGCACGTGGTAGACTCGGGCAAGGCCTCCATGGCCCTGGGGCTGGTGGTCATGGCGGCCGCCCGCGCCGCCCGAGAGGGGGCGGGGGTCCAGGACGTCCTTGCGGTGGTGCAGGAGGCGATGGAGGAGACGGACCTCTACTTCCTGCTTGACACCCTGGAGTACCTGGAGAAGGGCGGGCGCATTGGAAAAGCCCAGGCCTTCCTGGGGTCGCTGCTCAGCATCAAGCCCCTTCTGGGGCTGAAGGAGGGGGAGATCCATCCCCTGGAGCGGCCCCGTTCCCGCAAGAAGGGGTTGGACCGCCTGGTGGAGCTGGCCCGTGAGAGGGCGCCTCTAAGGGAGGCGGCCGTCATGCACACCACTACTCCCGCGGACGCTGAGATGCTGGCGGGCCGACTGGCTGCCCTGGTGCCTCGCGGCAAGCTGGTGGTCACCCAGGTGGGCGGGGTCATCGGTACCCATGTGGGGCCAGGGGCCATCGGCATTGCCCTGCGCAGGGCTACGACCTCCTGACGTCGCTTTCTTGGGGGCCGGGGCAGCAGGGTATCATCCGTTTGTAACTGCTTGCCTCCTCACGTTGTTTTGGGGATGACTACAGGAATGGCGCAGCAGAAAGACCCGAAGGCTCCGTCGTGGCCTGAGCTGTTGAAGAAGTTCCTGGAGGAGGAAGGGCGCCGGGGCTACGCTGACCGGACTGTGACCGGCGGCCTGGACCGCTTCCTGGAGCGTGTCGCGCGGGGGGCCGAGGGCACTGAGGCCCTGTGGCAGCGGCTGGACCAGGCGGGGGTCTGGGGCGTGCGTTACAAAGCTTTGTCCCCGGCGGAGCGCGCAGTCTGGGCGACGCGCACCCTGGAGGCCCTTGGTGAAGTTGAAGGGACCTCGGCGCCGCCGGCCAAGGCTGCGTCGGTGGGCGGTGGAGGCCGCGTCGCACGTTCCCCCTCACCGATGCCCAAAGGCCTCTCGTTGGACTCGCCGATAACCGTGGTGCCCGGTGTTGGGCCTGTCGTGGCCACCGGCTTCAGCAAGGCAGGGGTAGCCCGCATCCGCGACCTGCTCTACTTCTTCCCCCGCCGACACGTGCCGGTGACTCCTGTGGCGCACCTCAATGGTGGTGAGGAGGTAGGGGTGCTGGCCAACGTGTGGGAGGTGCGTACGGTGCGGCTGGGGCAGCGGCAGATGGAGGCCACCGAGGCGGTGGTGGGCGACGAAACCGGTAACCTGCGAGTAGTGTGGTTCAACCAGCCCTTTGTCGCCAGGACCGTCCGCGCCAACGACCGCCTCTTCGTCAGTGGCTACCTCCGGGTGTTCAACGGTCGGCTTACCCTGGAGGCCCAGGGCTACGAAGTGGTAGAGGGTGAGGACCCCCTGTTCCGGCCTGGCAAGCTCATTCCTGTGTACCCTTCAGTCCGGAGGGTTACTGCTGCCGGCGAGGGAAGGGAGGCCAGGGCTCCCAAGCGGCATGGACAGGGTGGTGACTACCTCTCGCCACGGACGGTACGGCGGGTCGTACGGCGGGCCCTGGAGGTCTGGTTGCCACGGCTCCAGGACTTTGTCCCGCCCGAGGTGTCTGAGCGGGCCGGACTTGCTCCGCTGGCTGCCGCCCTCCTGACGTACCACTATCCAGAAGACGTGGCTGCCCAGGAGGAGGCGCGGCGGCGCCTGGCATTTGACGAGCTTTTCCTGGTGCAGTTGACGATGCTGCGCCGCAAGCGGGACTGGCAGGCCGTGAAGGGGACGCCGGCGGTCCGGGTGGACTCACGGGTGGTGGAATCGTTCGTAGGGTCCCTGCCGTTCGATCTGACCCGTGCCCAGCGTACTGCGCTGGCAGAGGTGTTGGCTGACCTGGAGCAGCCCCGTCCCATGGCACGCCTGCTCCAAGGCGAGGTTGGCAGCGGCAAGACCGTAGTGGCGCTGGCGGCGATGCTAGCTGTCGCCGCGGCTGGCCACCAGGCGGCCATGATGGCCCCCACCGAGATCCTTGCTGAGCAGCACTTCCTTACGGTTAGTCGCTTGCTGGGCGGCCTGGCAGAGCCAGCCAACGGCACTCAAGGGCTGCGCGTACGCCTGCCATCCCTGGAGTGGCCGCTCCAGGTGGGGCTGCTCATTGGCAGCTTGCCCAAGGCCGGGCGAGAGCAGGTGCAGCGCGGCCTGGTCGAGGGAGAAATCAGCATCCTGGTGGGGACCCACGCGCTGATCCAGGAGGGGGTAGCCATCCCGCGCCTGGCCCTGGCCGTGGTGGACGAGCAGCACCGCTTCGGGGTAGTGCAGCGGCGCCTCCTGCGTGGAAAGGGGAGCCGCCCGCATCTTCTGGCCATGTCGGCCACGCCCATCCCGCGCTCCCTGGCCCTGACCCTGTATGGCGACCTGGACCTTTCAGTCCTGGACGAGCTGCCGGCCGGGCGCCAGCCCATCCGCACGCGGTGGCTGGGGCCCGAGGAGCGCCCCAGGGCCTATACATTCGTGCGCCAGCAGGTCGGCGCGGGCCGGCAGGCGTTTATTATCTGTCCGCTGGTGCGGGAGTCGGAGGCGTTGCAGGCCCGCGCCGCCGAGGAAGAGTTCGCCCGGCTTTCCGCTGAGGTCTTCAAGGACCTGCGCCTGGGCCTGTTGCACGGGCAGATGCCCCTTCAGCAGAAGCAGGGGGTCATGGCCCAGTTCCGTGACGGCACGATTGATGTGCTGGTAGCGACGCCGGTGGTGGAGGTGGGGGTGGACGTCCCCAATGCCACGGTGATGCTCATCGAGAGCGCCGAGCGGTTCGGCCTGGCGGAGCTGCACCAGTTCCGGGGCAGAGTTGGCCGCGGCCAGTACCCGGGCTTTTGCGTTTTGCTGTCGGATGACCCCTCGCCGGAGGCCCAGGAACGCCTGAAGGTGCTGGAGCGGGAGCAGGACGGCTTCAAGATTGCCGAGGCCGACCTGGCCCTCCGGGGGCCCGGTGAGGTCCTGGGCACGCGGCAGAGCGGCCTCCCCGACCTCAGGGTGGCCCGCCTTTCCGACCAGGAGCTCCTCTCCCTGGCGCGCCAGGAGGCGGTACGGCTTCTGGAGAGCGACCCGGACCTTCAGCGACCTGAACATACTGCGCTGCGGCAGGAGGTGGCCCCGCTGCTGCAAGCGGCTGTCCAGGAGGCGGAGGTGAGCTGATGGTAACCTGCGCAGCCGCATGCCATGCAAGCACCCTCCCCAAATGAGTTGGATTGCAGTAAGCTCTTCACGTGGGCAGACACCAGTGACGGAGTCTCCATGCTGATCACCGAACAAGTCAGGCAGCGTATCCTCCAGGCAGCAGCCGAGGCGCAGGCGAAGGGCCTCTTCCCCGCCATTGCCACTCCGGAAGTGCAGGTAGAGCGGCCCTCCAAGGAGGAGCATGGCGACTTCGCCTGTAGCCTTCCGCTCAAACTAGCCCGGGCCGTGCGCATGAACCCGATGGAGATCGCCCGCCGGCTGGTGCCCATGGTCCCGCTTGGGGAAGAGATGGAGAAGGTGGAGGCAGCGCCGCCGGGCTTCCTCAACATTTTCCTGCGCGAGTCCTGGCTCCAGCGCCAGGTGGATGCCATTGTGGAGGCTGGCCCGGCCTACAGCAACGTTGATGCCGGCCAGGGCCATCGGGTGCAGGTGGAGTTCGTCAGCGTGAACCCCACTGGCCCTGTCCACGTTGGCCACACCCGTGGCGCAGTGCTGGGCAGCACTCTGGCCAATGTCCTGAAAGCCGCGGGGTACCAGGTGACCCGCGAGTACTACATCAATGACGCTGGCAACCAGATGGAGCTTTTCTACGCCTCGCTCTACGCCCGGTACCTTCAGGCCGTGGGGCAGGACGCCCAGCTCCCTAACGGGGGCTACCAGGGCGCGTACCTGGTGGACGAGGCCAAGGAGATCGTAGCCGCCCACGGTGACCGGTTCGCCAAGATGTCCCGCGAGCAGGCCATCCGGGAGGTTGGGGAGCTAGGCCTGCGACGGATGCTCGAGGTCATCCGTCAGGACTTGGCCGCTATTGGTGTGGAGTTCGACCAGTGGTTCAGCGAGAAGGGCCTCTTCGAAAGCTCTCAGTACCAGAGGACAGTGGAGTTGCTGCGCCAGGGGGGGCATCTGGCAGAGCGGGAGGGGGCCATCTGGTTTGTCTCCACAGCCCTGGGTGAGGACAAGGACAACGTCATGGTGCGCTCCAACGGGCTCCCCACCTATTTTGCCTCAGATGCCGCCTATCACTACAACAAGTTTGCAGTGAGGGGGTTCGACCGGGTCATCAACATCTGGGGGGCAGACCATCAGGGCCACGTGCCCCGGCTGAAGGCAGTGGTGGGGGCCCTGGGGCTGGAGCCGTCGCGCCTCACGGTCATTATCGCCCAGATGGTGGCGCTGAAGCGGGGCAACGAGCGAGTGAAGGCTTCCAAGCGCAAGGGGGAGATTGTGACCCTGCGCGACCTGGTGGCGGAGGTGGGGCCCGACGCCTGCCGCTTCTTCTTCCTGGCCCGCTCGCCTGAGTCCCAGATGGAGTTCGACCTGGAGCTAGCCCAGAAGCAGTCCCAGGAGAACCCGGTCTACTACGTGCAGTATGCCCACGCCCGCATTGCCGGGATCTTGCGCAACGCGGAGGAGCAAGGGTTGGACTTCCGCCGTGGGGACGTCGCACTGCTCCGTGCGCCCGAGGAGATGGCCCTCATCCGCAAGCTGGTCCTCCTGCCGGAGTTGGTGCAGTCTGTTGCTGATACCCTCCAACCCCACCACCTACCGCACTACGCAACGGAGTTGGCCACCGCGTTCCACTGGTTCTACGACCACTGTCGGGTCATCACCGACGACCCGGCCCTCACCAGCGCGCGCCTCAAGCTGGTGGAGGCGTCGGGCGTCATATTGGCACGTAGCTTGGAGCTAATGGGAGTATCGGCCCCGCAACGTATGTGAGTGGCGGCCCGGGGTAGCCTGAGGCGTGCCAGGACCAGCTCCGGCCGGCCGCGGCGGGAGCTGGTCCCGTGCATCGAGGAGGCCACATCATGGAAAAGGCTGCCAGGACGAGGGGGCGCCGGCCCCCTAGCCTCCGTCGTGGGACTGTGCCAGTCAAGGGCCCGGGGAGGGTGTTCCATGTCGCCATCGCCTCCTCGCCCAGGGAGTTGGATGAGGCGCGCCGTCTGGACAACCTGGTGTTTGGCCCCGCAGTGGGTGTGAAGGTAGACGAGCTGTCGGAGATTGGGAGGAACGGCTACCTGCTGTTGCTGCGGGGTGTGGAGGGGGACCTGCAAGGCCAGTCCCAGATGCTGGTTCGTCCCATTGGCAGCCACCCGGACCTGGCTTCAGACGAGGTGTACTGCTATGCCACTGCGCTGCGCCCTGAGCTCATCGGCTCCGGGCTGGGGCGCGTCCTGGCGATGGCGCAAGAGGTGTGTGCCCGCTGGCACCGCAGGCGGCGCATGACCCTGGCGGTGCGACCGGAGAACGGCCCCAGCATCCGGATGCGGTTCGCCCTGGGCTTCCGTATCGTTGGCTACGACCCTAGCCGGTATGCCCATGCTGAGGGTCCGGAGCGGGGTGGCCGCGTCATCATGGAGAAGGTGCTGGACCGCCCGGGCCGGTCCCACGAGACTTGGCAACTGGTCAAAGCGTTGGAGTCAGGGACCGCGACGCTGGTGCGGTCCAGGGAGCTCTTGGAGCAGGTGGCCCAGGACCGCCGCATGCTCGCCATTCCCACCCACTACATCCCCGAAGTCCACTATCACAGCTATGACCCGGTGGTCCGGGAGCTGGTGGCCGCGCTTTGCCGCTACCCCTATGAAGGGATAGGGTGGCTGCGGCCTGAGGAGCACCATCTACCCTTCCCTGATGGCGACATCCACCTGCTGGTCTTCCAGCCCAGAACTCAGGAGCCTCCTGCCACAATCAAAGCAGAGACGCAGCGCCAGGAGGCCTAACCCTCCTCTGCCTTGAAGGCTTGGCCCTTCTTCCAGTAGTGCTCGGCGGTACCTCTCCCCAACTGCTCATGGCGCTCGGCAGTTTTCCCTCTCATGCAGCCGTGGCCGGCACAGCACCACAGGGTTGGCCGCATGGCTTTGAGGCTACTTGGCCCTGTTGACATCGTCCGCTCGCCCTTCGACAAGCTCAGGGTGAGCGGAATAAATGGCAGCATGTCAACAGGGCTAGGCTACCTCTGGTAGCGCCCGCGCAGCGCATTCCAGCGGACTATCAGCAGGTCCCGGAGCGTGGGGACTGTGTCCCGCAGAAGCCTGACCTTGCTGTTGCCTTGGAAGTACCAGTCAATGGGGACTTCCACGACTGGAATTCCCTGGCGCCGGGCAAGGAACAGCACTTCTACGTCGAACCCGAAGCCGGTGAGGCGCTGCTGGGAAAACAGCCGCTGTGCCGCCTCGGCAGTGAAGCACTTGAAGCCGCACTGGGTATCCTGAAGGCCGCTGACGGCGACCAGCCGTACCATAAGGTTGAAGACGCGCCCCACCAGGTGACGCCGCCAGGGCTCGTTCATGCGCCGTGCCCCCGGCGCCTCCCGCGAGCCGATCGCCACCGCGTACCCGTCCCGCTGCGGCGGCAAGAAGCGTGGCAGCAGCTCGATGGGCATGGAGAGGTCGGCATCGCACAGGAACCGGTATTGGCCTGTGGCTGCCAGCATCCCGTGGCGCACCGCCCACCCCTTGCCCCTGTGGCTAAGGGAGAGCAGCCTGACCCTGGGCTCCTTCTGCGCAAATGCCCGGACCAGGGAGGCTGTGGCATCGGTGCTGCCGTCGTCGGCCACCACCACCTCCCAGGTGTAGGGCTGCTGGGCCAGGAACGCCGTCACCTTGGCCAGCGTCGCCGCGATGCGCTGCGCCTCGTTGTAGGCCGGGATGATGATAGAGAGGTAGACTGGTGGCAAGGTCGGCCCCTGTGCAAAGGTCTGAGTTGCAGTGCACCAAGGCCAGGAGTAGCGGGGGTGCAGCGCCTAGGGGGCTACCGTCCCCTATGCTTGCTCCAGGGCAAAGGTGTGGTGCAGCACCCGCACTGCCTCCTTGGCCTTGTCCTCTCGAACGATGCAGGTGATCCGGATCTCCGAGGTGGTAATCATCTCGATATTGACGCCCGCGGCGGCCAGGGCGCGGAACATTCGCGCGGCGTAGCCTGGGGCGTTCTGCATGCCGGTGCCCACGATGGAGACCTTCGCTAACCGGTCATCCTGCTGCAAGCCCCGTGCCCCGATGGCCTTGACCACCCCTGCCACGGCGTCCAGGGCCTTGGACAGGTCGGTGCGGGCCACCGTGAAGCTCACGTCGGTAAGCCCGTCCACCGAGACGTTCTGCACAATGACGTCAACGCTGATGCCCACGTTGGCCAGGGGCTCGAACAGGGTAGCAGCGATGCCCGGCCGGTCAGGGACGCCCTGGACGGTGATCTTGGCCACGTTGAGGTCGTAGGCGACTCCCCGGACCTTGTTGCGGACTTCCATGATAGCCTCCCGGTGGATAAGGGTACCTGGTGTGTCAGTGAAGGTGGACGCCACCAGGATGGGCACGTTGTAGAGGGCACCCAACTCGATGGAGCGGGGCTGCATCTTGGCACCGTACATGGCCAGCTCCAGCATCTCTTCGTACTCGAGCTCCGGCAGCTTCCGGGCCTCAGGCACCACCCGCGGGTCCGCGGTATAGATGCCTTCCACGTCGGTGTAAATCTCGCACCGCTGGGCGCCCAGGGCTGCGGCCAGGGCCACGGCGGTGGTGTCGGAGCCGCCACGTCCCAGGGTGGTCACGTCCATGTCCTCGGTTATGCCCTGGAAGCCGGCCACGATGACGGTCTTGCCGTCTTCCAGCTCCTTCTGGACCCTGCTGGGTGTCACCGCAGCGATGCGGGCCTTGCCGTGGGTCTTCTCCGTATGGATGCCGGCCTGGAACCCAGTGAGGCTGACAGCGGGGTAGCCGTCCGCGCGCAGTGCCATGGCCACTAGCGTGCAGGAGACGATCTCGCCGGTGGACAGGAGCATGTCCAGCTCTCGCTCGTCAGGGCGGCTGCTCACGGCGTGGGCCAGCTTGATGAGGTCGTCGGTGGCGTCGCCCATCGCGGAGCAGACGACCACCACCTGGCTCCCCTTGTTCCGGGTCGCGGCGATGCGCCCCGCCACATGCCGGATCTTGTCCGCATCCGCCAGGGAGCTGCCCCC
>JACQUK010000010.1 GCA_016210325.1 Chloroflexota bacterium | reverse complement strand
GTTCTGCCTACTCCCGTCCAGGTGTCACCTATGTGCCCAGTTTAGGTGTTACCCATGTCCCCAGTTGCACACCTTCCCCCGTTTCCGGGGGAAGGTCAGGATAGGGGACGAATGCGCGACAATGAAAAGACCTTGGCCGGGTCCCCCGGGCAGTTGACACCTGGGAGAGAGATGGTACGATGAGGGTGCCACCGACCCCTTGTGGGCGGTGAGCTTCTTTGGTGCATCAGACGCGCCGCGGGGATCGCCATGACCACGACGGCAGCAGCTTTGTTTCGACGAAAGGCCGCGCCTTTCCAAACCGGGAAGGGTGTGGCCTTTTTCTTGTGCCATGCTTGACGCCATCGCCGACGTGGCTGGCATCAGGGTGGGCCACTATACCGATGTCCAGCATGGCACCGGCTGCACTGTGGTGCTGTGCGGGACGGGAGCGGTGGGTGGCGTAGCGGTGCGGGGCGCGGCCCCAGGCACCCGCGAGACCGACCTGCTGCGCCCCATGCATCTGGTGCAGCAGGTGCACGCAGTGCTGCTCAGCGGCGGCAGCGCCTTCGGGCTAGAGGCGGCTGGTGGCGTCATGCGCTATCTGGAGGAGCGCAGCATTGGGTTCCAGACGCCGGCGGGGGCTGTGCCCATTGTCCCTGCCGCTGTCCTCTTTGACCTGGGGCTTATCACCGGAAGAGTGCGCCCCACGGCGCAGGACGCCTACCAGGCATGCCTGGCAGCAACGGGCGGCCCGGTGGCCCAGGGCTCCGTGGGCGCAGGCACCGGCGCCACGGTTGGCAAGACCCTGGGCCTGGAGCACGCCATCAAGGGCGGTGTTGGGACAGCGAGCGTGCAGGTCGGCAACGGTCCAATGGTCGGAGCGTTGGTGGTGGTGAACGCTGTGGGCGACGTGGTGGACCCCGAGACCGGGGACCTGTTGGCCGGCCCCCGTCGCGCCGAAGGGAGGGGGTTCCACAGCACGGTGGAGCTATGGACACGCGGCGCCCCGTCTCCAAGCAGCCCTTTCCTGGCCAACACCACCATCGGCGTGGTGGCCACCGACGCCAGGCTCACCAAGGAGCAGGCCAACTGGCTGGCGTGCCTCGCCCACGACGGTCTGGCACTGGCTGTGCGCCCTTGCCACACCACACGGGACGGCGATTGCCTGTTTGCGCTGGCCACCGGCGCTCGTGAGGCCCCGGCTGAGTTGGACCACTTGGGGGCAGCAGCGGTGGCCGTGGTGGCCCGGGCAGTGGTCAGCGCCATCGCCAACGCCACGGGCTTGGGCGGGGTACCCTCTGCCAGGGAGTGGCGCAATGGCAGTGCTTAGGGGGGCCCAGGTGGGCTTCGTGGGGGCAGGGGCCGTCGGCACCGCCCTAGCCAGGGCTATGGCACGCCGGGGCTACCGTGTTACCGCGGTGGCCAGTCTCAGGGGGGCATCGGCGCGGCGCCTGGCCCGGCAGGTACCAGGGTGCTCACCAATGTCGGATGCCCAGGGAGTAGCTAATGCCTGTGAGGTGGTGTTCATTACCACACCAGACGACATTATCGCCCAGGTGGCAGGCGCGGTCCGCTGGCGTCCGGGGCAGGCGGTCGTCCACTGCTCCGGCGCCCTGGGCTTGGAGCCTTTGGCGAAGGCACAGCAGCAAGGGGCCGTCGTTGGCATCTTTCATCCCCTCCAGACTTTCTCCGGCCCAGGGCGCGGTGCCAGGCCACTGAAAGGCATAGCCTTCGCGCTAGAGGCCCAGGAGCCTCTGGCCATGTGGCTTCGGGAGCTGGCCCATACCCTGGGGGGCTGGCCCATCACCCTCGCCGGACGGGACTGGGCCCTGTACCATGTGGCGGCTGTGGCCGCCTGCGGCTTCGTCACCACCCTCGTGAAGCTGGCAGCCGATTGCTGGGGAAGGTTTGAAGGGACAGCAGGGAGCCTCCCAACCAGGGAGGAGGCACTGCGGGCCCTTCTCCCCCTGGTAGGTGGAACGGTGAAAAGCCTGGAGCGGAACGGGCTCCCCAAGGCTTTCACCGGGCCGGTGGCAAGGGGGGACGTGGGGACCCTGGAGCAGCACCTCGCGGCCCTCCAGGCGCGGTCTCCAGAGTTCCTACTACTGTACTGCCACCTGGCCCTGGCAGGCGTACCTATCGCTGTAGAGAAGCGCGGTATCACCCCGGAGCAGGCCAGGCAGCTCGAACAAAGGCTCACGGAGGCCCTTGCCCAGTCCCAGGCACCGGCGCCGGCCGGGCCAGTGGGCGCTACCCCGGCATAGCAGGGAGCGCACCGAAAGGAGGCAAGCATGGAGAAGCGCATCACCATCAGGGACATTCAGAAGATGAAGACGCAGGGCGAGAAGATCGCCATGCTCACGGCCTACGACTATACGTCGGCCAGAATCCTGGACGCGGCAGGCATCCCCATGCTGCTGGTAGGGGACAGCCTGGGCATGGTGATGCTAGGCTACGAGAACACTCTTCCGGTCACTATGGGGGACATGCTGCACCACGTGAAGGCGGTGACCCGGGGCGCCAGGCATGCCCTGGTGGTGGCAGACATGCCCTTCATGGCCTACCACCTCAGCGCCGAGCAGGCCCTGAGCAATGCTGCCCGCTTCCTCCAGGAGGGCGGCGCCCAGGCAGTCAAGCTAGAGGGCGGACGCCCGGTGGCCGAGACGGTCCGACGCCTGGTGGCCTGCGGCATCCCCGTCATGGGGCACCTGGGCTTTACACCCCAGTCCGTCTACGGCCTGGGAGGCTACCGGGTGCAGGGCAAGACCGCGGAGGCTGCTGCCGAGATGCTGGAGGATGCCCTGGCCCTGGAGGAGGCCGGATGCTTTGCGGTGGTGCTGGAGCTGGTGCCCGCTCCCCTGGCGCAACTCCTCTCCCAGCACCTGGGCATCCCCACCATTGGCATCGGCGCCGGGGCCGGGTGCGACGGCCAAGTGCAGGTGCTGCACGACATGCTGGGCCTGTACACGGACTTCGTGCCCAAACACGCCAAGCGCTACGCGGACCTGGCAGCGACCATTGGGCAAGCGGTTGCCCAGTACGCCCAGGAGGTCAAGGTGGGCCAGTTCCCCACAGAAAAAGAGAGCTACTCCATGGACGAGGCGGTCCTACGGGAGCTGGAGGGACGAAGCAAGCTCCGCCTGTACGCTGGGGGCTAGCTGACCCCGTTGCGGGGCGGCGGACAGGGACCGCTTACTCGTGCCGTCCCTACTGGCCCAGGAGCTTGGCGATGTGCTGGGTGTGGTCGCGCTCGTGCCAGAGGGTGCGGCGCAGCACCTTGCGGGCCGACCACTTCTCCCCCCTGCGCTCGGCTACCCTGGTATCGCCCACTAGCCCTGGCAGCAGGGCCACCGTCTGCTGACGCACCTTCTCCAGCTTGACCAGGGGGTCTTCTGGCATCTCATCACGGTCGAAGGCCTGGCCCAGGCGGGTAAAGTACCACCACTCTGCCCAGGCCACGTGGTCCAGTACACCAGCCACTGAGCCTTGCACCTCACCAGGAATGGGCCCGTGGAGCTTCTCGCGCGGGACCTGCTCGACAACGCTCATGAGATCTCGCCGCGTACGGCTCAGAAGCCACAAACCCTCATCCACATCGCGCCCGTCCAGAGACCTGCGGTCGTCTTCGAAGAAGGCCCCGACCCGGTCCTCACCCATGCTCTGGGGGGAACGGAACACCTCCACCACCTGCACCTCTACCGATTCGTTTGCCAGCGCGGAGCGCCGCCCGTGGCGGGCGAGCCACGCGAAGTGGGCAGACACCCGCGTTGGCGCCAGGGAGACGGCAGCCTCCTGTGTGGGGCCGGAGCCGAAGCACCCCTGTAGCTCCAGTACCCACGCTACCCAGTGCTCCTGCTCGACCTCCGCCACGGCCAAGTGGTAGTTCATCCCTATGCCTCCCCTGCGGTTTCACACCAGCGGCGGAAGCAGCCCTAGCCCACTACGAACCCACTCCCTGGAGCGCTGCTTCCAGCTCCTCAGCCGTCACCAGGCCCTCGAAGCGGGCGGCCACACGACCCTGCCCGTCCACCACAAAGACCCACGGTTCGCTGGGCAGCCTCCACTCCTTGGTCACGTCCGCCAGGACCAGTCGGCCCTCGCTCCTGACGATGTCCAGCCGGTACGGCTCGATGTGGATGAAGGTAGCGCGGTCATGCCACCCCTGGTAGACCTGGGCCACCACGTCGGTGACCGGGCCGCACATGCGGCTGACGCAGAAGGCCGGCGTGGCGAAGGCCACCACCAACGGCTTGCCCTGCTCTAGGGCATCGGCCACCGTGAGCTGGTAGAGGCCCGGCTCCGGAGGGGAGTGGGTAGTGATATCAGCTAGCTCCCTGGCATCGCGGACCGTCAGATTGCGGCTCGATGGCACGCGCTCCCCTACCCCGAAGGTGACGGACCGCTCCGAGACCTCAAAGGCGATGCTGGCCGTCTGTGGCTTGCTGGCCTCGTCTGTGCGGACCTCTAGCCGCGCCTGCCAGAACCCGGGCTCGTCGAAGGTGACCCCGTTCACTACGTAGATGCCTTGCACCTCTTCATGCAGGTGGACCTGGCTGTCAGGGTGCTGGTGTGGGGTGGTGCCCCGGACCTCTCGCCAGGCGGCGTCGGCCTCACCTTTGAACTGGTCCTTGCCGCCTTGCCCAAGCTTCAAGAACCGGGCATGGACCTTGGCACCCTCAACCAGGCCCCCGTCCAGGGCCCGGACCCCGAATGGGAAGCGGTCTTCACCCACCAGGAACTCTGACCCAGCCAACATACCGGCCAGGGTGTCACGTCCGGCGGCCTGTTGCCCAGAGTCAGTGGTGCCAGGCCCCCTGCCTCGGCAGCCAGTCAGGGTGGCGACCAGCACCAGCGCCACCAGCGCCAGCGCAGCGAGGGGGATGCCCCTGACCGCGGGTGAGTTCCCGTCCTGTGTTCGGCTCATGGCTGCCTCCCCCCTTTTCGACCCAAGAATAGCGATTCAAGCTGTAGGTCGGGTTTCCCAACCCGACCGTCCGCCGTGGGCAGGTTCGTCCCGACACGTCCCGATGAATCGGGACGTGTCGGGATGCCCTACGGGGGTCAATCGCTATTCTTGGGTTCGACCCGGCCGTTGACAGCTAGGTACAGCACCAGAGGCTTTTCGGAAACCAGGCTTCCCACACCGCCCCCTGAAGGGGGCGGCATCATACCCCCTCCTTCAGACGGGGGCGTGCAAGAGATTCCTGAACAGCTTCTAGTATAGGCCATTGCAGGCCGTGACACCCCATCAGCTTCGCGGCGCAGCAGAGCGGGCCAACGGGGAAAGGCCGGCGCCCCGATAGCGTCGGGGCGGGAAGGGAGACCACCATGCTATACTTATGCTTCTGGGGTGGTCCCCAAAGCTGGCAATCTCGATAGGATTGTACCGTGAAGATCCTCTTGACCAACGACGACGGCATTCACTCGGGGGCGCTGTGGTACGCTGCTGAGCAGCTTCGAGACCTGGGCCAGGTGGTCATCTGCGCCCCGGACCGGGAGCAGAGCGGAGTGGGCTGCTCCGTGACCCTGCAACTGCCAGTGCGGGTGGTGGACTTCCCCTCCCTGGTGGAGGGCGTCCGGGCCTACGCCGTGGAGGGCACCCCAGCGGACGCGGTGATTGTCGCCACCGAGGTCCTCTTCGACGGCCCTCCCGACCTCCTGATCTCTGGCATCAACCACGGCTCCAACCTGGGGGAGGATGTGCTGCTCTCGGGGACCGTGGGCGCAGCGCTCCAGGGCTATTTCCGGGGTATCCCCTCCCTTGCAGTCTCCATCACCTCTCTCAACGACCTGGTCCTGGAGCCGGCCGGGCTGCTGGTCCGGGCCCTGGCCCGGCAGGTCGCAGAGGGGGCGCTGCCTCGGCCGCTGCTGCTCAACGTGAACCTGCCCAACCTGCCCCTGGAGAAGCTGGAAGGGGTGGAGGTGGCACGCCTGGGACGGCGCAGCTACGCCGATGTGGTGAAGGTGGGAGACGACGGCCGCCGCAAGTGGTACTGGATCAGCCGCAGCAAGCCCATATGGGAGGTGGTGGAGGGGACCGACATCTGGGCCGTCCGCCACAACCGGGTGGCCATCACCCCCCTGTCCACGGACCTGACGGCCTCGCCGCAGCTCGCCCCGCTCAAGGACCTGTCCCACGAACTCAGCGAGGCGCTCCGCAAGGGCTAGGGGTCCCAAGCGCCGCCGCCACCCCCACGGCCTGTCCTTCGCGGAGGGTCTTTGCGTTTCCGGCGGCCTCGGGGCGAGCCTTCGCACCCGCTCGCCCCTTCGACGGGCTCACCATGCGCGGAATCTAAACCCGCTCACCCTGAGGCTCTCGAAGGGCGGGCGGAGCGCCGCCGGCGCCGCAGCAGGAACAGCGCTACGTCCAGCAGCGCCCCCAGAGCGGCCAGGCCCCAGCCCGTGACGCCGGGGATGGGCGCCACCTCAGGCGGGGGCGGAGGTGGCTCAGGGGGTAGTGGGTAGCCGAACTTCTGGATGCGGTGTTGTAGGTATCGGCCACGTAGACCGTGCCGTCGGGGGCAACGGCCACGCCGGAGGGGTTATTGAGCTTGCCAGGGCTGGTAGTGTCGCTGCCGAACTTCAGCAGGAAGACGGGGGGCGCCTCAGGCGCGGGCCGGGGGTCTCCTGCACGACTCCCAGGGCTGGCGCCAGCGCCATCAGGAGCAGCAGGAGGCCCAGGGAGGGGCATAGGAGTCGCCGCAGGCGGGCCAACGCGCTGCTGCCCAGGTCGGACATGGCGCACCTCCCTTGTCGGGCAGGATGCAACCTCCCCTCAGGCCGCGCACGGCGACCCCGTCGCGCCACGCACGGAGGCCATGACGGGTTTTCGACGAAGCCACCGGGTACTGCTGTCGCGAAGGATAGACGTGCCGGGACCCCATGTCAACCTGCCGGACCGCGTCTTCGGTGCCTTTTCATCTTCGCCCCCACTCTAACTCTCCCCCGCTCGCGGGGGTAGAGAACAGTTAAAGCTGTAGGTCGGGTTTCCCAACCCGACCGTCCGCTGCGGGCAGGTTCGTCCCGACGTGTCCCGATCAGTCGGGACGTGTCGGGATGCCCTACGACAGTGAATCACTGTTTTCGGGTCTCAAGCCACCTCTGGCCTTTTGCCCGCCCTTTCCACCATGATCCAGCCCGTCACCAGGGTTGAAGGCCCAACACCTGAGGCAAGGCGCTGTAGGTCGGGTTGGGAAACCCGACCTACAGCTTGAATCGCTATTCTTGGGCCCTCAAGCGCCCTTGTCGTTTCCAGCGCGCAGGGATAGACTAGTATCTTGCTGTCAACGAGGGCGAGAGACCGCCCCTAAGAAAGGGCTGCGTCGCAGCGTTACGAGGTTATGGGCCGACGAGTGGGGGGCATGGAGACCGCCGAGGGCCGAACGGCACGCCCCGCATGGTACTTACCGCGCATCACCACCTTTGCCTCTCTTCGCCACCGCAACTTCCGCTTCTACTGGGGCAGCACCTTCTTCGTCAGCACTGCCATGTGGATGCAGCAGATCACCCTGGGGTGGCTGGCGTTCCAACTGACCCAGTCCGCCTTCCTGACCAGCCTCGTGGCAGGCACCCGCATGCTCCCTTTCCTGTTCGCGGGACCGGTGGCCGGCGTCGTGGCGGACCGGGTAGACCGCAAGCGGCTCATCCTGGCCAACCAGATTGTCATGGCTGTGCTGGCCGCCGGCTTCGCCGTCCTGGTGACCACGGGCCGGGTAGAGGTCTGGCACCTCTTCCTGTTCTCGCTGCTGGGGGGCATCGTCTGGAGCTTCGACCAGCCGGTGCGGCAGACCATTGCCCCCACCATAGTCCCCAAGAAAGACCTGCTGAACGCCATCGCCCTGAGCTCAGCGGCCTTCAACGTTACCAGGATCATCGGGCCAGGCCTGGGAGGGCTGCTCATCGCCGCCTTCGGGCCGGGGGCCAACTTCTTCATCCAGGCCGCGGCCTACCTGGGCGTGTTCCTCATGGTGCTCCCCATCCGGCTGCCCCTCGTGGACACCGCTAGCCGCCGCCGCTTCTCCTTCTTCTCCAACCTGAAGGAGGGCGTGCGCTACGTGGGGGGCCAGCGCCCCATCCTCATGGTCATCGTCATGGCCTTGTTGCCCTCCCTCTTCTTGATGCCCTTCACCATGGCGCTGATGCCGGTGGTGGCCAAGGAGACCCTGGGAGTGGGGGCAGGCGGGCTGGGACTCCTGATGTCGCTCTCCGGCGTCGGCGCCCTGGTGGGGACGATGGCGCTGGCCTCGCTGGGCAACTTCCAGCACAAGGGGATGCTTCTGGTGATGGCCATCACCATGGCCGGAGTTGGCACCCTCCTCTTCGCCATGAGCACGTCCATGAGCGCGGCCCTGTCCTCGCTGGTGTTCCTGGGCGCCTTTCAGATGATCTACTTCGCCACCAGCAACACCATCCTCCAGACCATCACCCCGGACCAGTTCCGCGGTCGGGTAATGAGCCTGTACATGCTCGACATGGGCCTCAGCCCGGTGGGCAGCGTGCTGGCAGGGGTCCTGGCCCAGAGCTATGGCACGGGGGTGGCCATCACGGTGGCCGGGGGCTTCATTCTCCTGATTGGCATTGCGTCCCTGCTCTTCTCCCCAACGCTGCGCCGCGTGCCGTAGCGGGTCGCCGTCCGGAGCCTCCAGCCTGGGTGCTATAATGCTCATGCCATGCCAGTAGATATCCTGGACGCCCTCAACCCCAGCCAGCGCCAGGCTGTCACAGCCATCGAGGGGCCTGTGCTCATCGTGGCTGGGCCGGGGTCCGGCAAGACCCGGGTCATCGTCCACCGCATCGCCTACCTGGTGGACACCGTGGGGGTCTCACCTCACCGCATCTGCGCGGTCACCTTCACCAACCGGGCCGCGCGGGAGATGCGGGCCAGGCTCCAGGCCCTGCTGGGCAGCCGGGCGGAGCAACTCACGTGCGGCACCTTCCATGCGCTGTGCGCTGCCATCCTGCGCCGCGATGGGGAGGCCATCGGCCTGGCCCACAACTACGTCATCTACGACGAGGAGGACCAGGGGACCGTCATCAAGCAGGCCATGGAGGAGGCCAAGGTGGACCCGCGGCGTTTCCCACCCCACGCGGTCCACGAAGCTATCTCGGCGGCCAAGGCCCAGCTCTTGGACGTGGAGGGGTTCCGCCTGCGGGTCGGCAGCTACTACGACGAGGTGGTGCTGCGCGTCTACGAGCGCTACCAGGCGCTGCTGGTGGCGGGCCAGGCCGTGGACTTCGATGACCTGCTGCTGAAGACCTTCGTGCTCCTCCGCGACCACGCCGACGTGCTGGAGAAGTACCAGGGGCGCTATCTGCACCTGCTCATTGACGAGTTCCAGGACACCAACGTCGCCCAGTACCAGATTGCCCGGCAACTGGCAGGCAAGTACCGCAACATCTGTGTGGTGGGTGACCCGGACCAGTCCATCTACTCCTGGCGCCACGCTGACCTGCGGAACATCCTCAGCTTCCAGAAGGACTACGCTGATTGTCGGGTGGTCCACCTGGGGGAGAACTACCGCTCCACCCAGACCATCGTGGCAGCAGCGCAGAAGGTCATTGCGACCAACCGCCAGCGGCTGGAGAACCCTCTCCACACCAGCAAGGGGCAGGGGGCACCCATCGTGGCGGCAGAAGCCTACAACGAGGAAGAGGAGGCCAACTGGGTGGTCCGAGAGCTGGACCGCCTGCACCGCCAGGAGAGGGTCCCCTACTCCGCCTGCGCCGCCATGTACCGTGTCAACGCCCAGTCCCGCGCCCTGGAGGAGGCCTGCCTGCGGTACGGCATCCCCTACCACCTGGTGGGCGCTCTGCGGTTCTACCATCGCAAAGAGGTCAAGGATGTGGTGGCTTACCTCCGGCTGGTGGCTAACCCCGCCGACGAGGTGAGCCTGCTGCGGGTGTTGAACGTGCCCCCCCGGGGCATTGGCCAGAAGACCCAGGACCAGCTTGTGCGGTGGGCACGGGGCCAAGGCGTCTCCGCCCTCGACGCCCTGGGGAGGCTGTCCTCTGACGAGCAGGGCGCTGCTCTCATCCCCTCGTCCGGCAGGGCGGCCCTGCTGCGGTTCCACGCCATGGTCCAGGAGCTACGGCAGGCCGCAGAGCGGCTGGACGTGGTGGCCCTGATGGACCTGCTCCTGGAGCGGGCCGGCTACCGCCAGTGGCTGCTGGAGGAGACGGAGGACGGCCAGGAGCGCTGGGAGAACATCACGGAGCTGCGAGGCACCGCCGAGGACTTCCGCCGCTTGGGCCCCCAGGAGGGGCTGGCCGCCTTCCTAGAGGGGGTGGCCCTGGTCTCGGACCAGGACAACGCCGAGGCGGACCGGGACGCCATGACGCTTATCACCCTGCACCAGGCCAAGGGCCTGGAGTTCCCCGCGGTGTTCATCGTGGGGCTGGAGGAGGGCCTGCTGCCCCACAGCCGATCGCTGGACGACCCGGCGCAACTGGAGGAGGAGCGCCGCCTGTTCTACGTCGGCATGACCCGCGCCAAGGAGCGCCTCTACCTGCTGCGTGCCTTCCGCCGCCGCTTCAGGGGCAGTGGTATGCCCGGTGAGCCCAACACCCCTTCGCGCTTCCTGCGGGACATCCCGTCCAACCTCATTGCCATGCCCCTGGGGTCCGGCGCGCCGTCGCTCATCGCCTCGCGGCGCCCCCGTGACGAGGCGGCGGTGACCCCAGCCACCCAAGCCGCGCCACCACCCAGACCACCCCTCAAGACAGGCGACCGGGTGCGCCACGCCAAGTTCGGCGAGGGCATCGTGGTGAGCTGCACCCGCTCAGGGGGCGACCACGAGGTGACCGTGGCCTTCCAGGGCGCAGGGGTAAAGCGGCTGCTCTACAGCCTGGCGCCGCTGGAGAAGGTTGAGATGCACCCCTGATGGCCCTTGTCTAACAGGGTGCTGAAGAACCCTTTCGACCATCCCCC
>JACQUK010000076.1 GCA_016210325.1 Chloroflexota bacterium | reverse complement strand
TCCTGGACCAGGGGTTTGAGGCGAAGGGCGTGGTGCGCCTGCTGGGCGCCGTCATTGACGGCCAGCTCGCCTGCCGGTGCGGCCACTTCGTGAACCCCGAAGGCGTCGCCCTGACCCTGGAGCGCGCGGAGGTTGCCGCCGCAGCACTCCTGGACCGCGTTCAGATGGATGGCGCCCTCAATCTCATGTACGCCCACGTGGGGCCGCTGGTGGATGACCGGGGGAGCTGGCCGGCCAGCGGCAAGCTGCTGCTAGAAGGCTTCGAGTACGCGGCCCTGGCAGGGGACGATACACCGAAGAGCGCACGGGAGCGCCTGGACTGGCTCCGGCTCCAGCCCCACAGGCAGTTCAGGCCGCAGCCCTATGACCAGCTCGCGGCGGTGTTCCGGCGCATGGGGCGCCAGGAGGACGCCGCCCGGGTGATGATGGCCAAGCAGGATGACCTGGTCCGCTGGGGAAAGCTGGGGTTCTGGAACAAGCTGTGGAGGCGCTTCCTGGGCTTCACCGTGGGCCACGGCTACCGGAGCGAGAGAGCCCTCTGGGGGCTGGGGGGCTTCTTCGCCGTAGGGGCGCTGCTCTTCTGGTGGGCGGATTTGAGCAGCCTCATGGCGCCTTCCGCCGCCGCGGTCCTTGCTAGCGATTCGTACAAGGCCACCGGTGTGGCCCCCCGTGACTACCCGGCTTTCCACGCCTGGGCCTACGCCCTGGACACGCTCCTGCCCATCATTGACCTGCACCAGAAGGCCTTCTGGGAGCCCAGGCCTGCTACCGCCCTGGGGCTGGCGGCTTTCGCGTACCTGCGCTTGCACATCGTCGCGGGGTGGGTGCTGGTCTCCCTGCTGGCGGCGAGCCTCCTTGGGCTGGTCCGCCGCCTGGAATGAGCCAGGATAGGGGCTTTGCCTCAAAAGTCATTCTGAACGAAGTGAAGAATCTGGGGTGGGGTCCAGTTTATACTTGGCTGACCCCCAACTCCAGACCCTTCGTCCCGACGGGTCGGGACGAAGGGTGACATTAAAGGCACTTCTAGGGCAAAGTCAAGGATAGGGGTGAGGACCATGAACCGGGATGATGCCCTGGCTATCCTCCAGGAGTTCGTCAAGAACGAGAGCCTCAAAAGGCACCTGCTGGCCGTCGAGGCGGCCATGCGGGCCTATGCGGACCGCTTTGGCGAGGACGGGGAGCGCTGGGCGCTGGCCGGGCTGCTCCACGACTTCGACTGGGAGGTCTGTCCGCGGCCCGAAGACCATCCCACCTACGGCGCCCACATCCTGGAGCAGCGGGGAGTGCCCCAGGACATCGTTCGGGCGGTCCTCTCGCACGGCGACCACACGGGCATCCCCCGGACCACCCGCATGGAGAAGGCCCTCTTTGCGGTGGACGAGCTGAGCGGCTTCATCACCGCCGTGGCCCTGGTCTACCCCGGCAAGAACCTGGCTGCGGTGGATGCCAGGTCGGTGCGCAAGAAGATGAAAGACAAGGCCTTCGCCCGCAACGTGCACCGCGAGGACATTCTGAAGGGTGCCGAGGAGCTGGGGGTAGACCTGGACGGGCACATTGAGTTCGTGGTGCGCGCCCTCATCCCTGTGGCGCAGCAGCTAGGGCTTACCGCCGTTCCGCGCGGCGCCTAGTACCTAGTTTCGTAAGTCCCGATATAAAAGGCTCGCCCTAATCCCGCTCACCCTGAGGCCCTCGAAGGGCGAGCGGGTCCACCGGCCTCCCGCTCATGGTTCGACAAGCTCACCACGAGCGGCCTGTTATGGTACCCTTTCTTCGCAACTGGTCACTAGCGCTCCCCTTGCTCCGGCTGTCCTCCCTCGGCCCACGGCCACAGGTGGTCCCAGTCCTGGGCCAGGTGCGGGTAGCGCCCCACCAGCAGCGGGATGTGCTCCGGGGCCAGCAGTGGCACCTGCCAGCCAGAAGCGCTCTTCAGCAGCCCAGGATACTCCTGCCCCTCGGTCTGAAAGCCCTGGAGGGCTGGCTTTCCCACACTCTTGCCCTGGGCCAGGACCTTGAAGTCCCCCAGGCCGCCTGGGCGCACCAGCTCCTGCATCGCCATGCGGTTGGCAAGGTACTCCCGCTGTGGCAGCCGCAGGCCCTGGAGGCGCCGCAGCATGGCCTCCCAACCCAGGTTGAGCAGGAAGCGGCGCTGGGCCGCGTACCCCAGCGGCTCAAGCCCGTGCTGCCTGCCCAGCAGGACCAGCGACGAGAAGTCCACGTGGGCCGTGATGTCCTGCTGGCCGGCCCGCCGGTACGGGTCTCCGCTGAGGGTGTGGCGGTAGTAGCACCGAACGGTGCCGCCGCGGCGGCCAGCAGCATACAGTTCGGAGGCCAGGCCGCCGTAGTCAAAGGTCAAGACGAACCCTCGTCTGAGGGCATGGGCGCAGTCCCCGGCCCACCCTTCTAGCTCCAGGCATACCTCACCCTCCAGCCCCTCGGCCAGCGGCACCTGGAGCAGCTCCAGACGCTCCTGGATGGCCGGACCGGAAGGCCCCGCCAGCACCTCCTGAAAGGCCCCGTCGCGCACCGTCACGTACACTTCCAGCAGGCGGCCTCCGGACACCTTGAAACGGTGCACTGGGAAGGCGTCCAGCAGCTCATTAGCGATGATACAGCCGGTAACGCCTCGGAGCGGCAAGTTGCCGGCCCTGAGGCAAAACACCTTGCCGGAATCTGCGGGGGCCGGTCCATCACAGCGCAAAGCCCGGTCTACCGCCACGTACTGGAGGGCTGCGGCAAAGTCCCAAGACAGCTCCGGAGCGAAGGCCAGGATGGCGCGCGCCAGGTGGCCGGTCCCCGCGCCAACCTCAGCTATCCAGAAGCGCGCGGGACGTTCCAAAAGCTCCCAGCACTGCCAAAGCTGGACAGCTAACAGGGCCCCAAAGGCGGGGTGGGCCAGGGGGCTGGTGAAGTAGTCCCCGCGGGCGCCAGGCGCACCGCCCTGCGCATAGTAGCCCCCGTGCGGCGAGTAGAGGGCCCGCTCCATGAACCGGGAGAAGGGAATTGGCCCTTCCCTGGCTATGATAGCCTTCAGCTCTTCTTCCGGTCCGGTCATTGGCTCCTCAGTCAAGCTAGATGGCCGGCTGGCACGCGGCGGCAAGGGCTGCCTCGACTCGCCCCTGAAGGACAGGATACAACCCCGCTGGCCCATTCAAAAGGGATGTGCCGGAAGCCATCCTCGCCTCCTTCCACCATCGGCACGGAGTGTGGTATGGTGTGGCACCAGGGAGGGCTGGCGCACTCCCACTACCCGGCGTGTGAAGGCCACGAGAAACAGGAGGCACCCATGCCCCATGCGCAGGTGAACGGTATCAACCTCTACTACGAAGTCCACGGATTCGGGCCACCGCTGGTGCTGCTGCACGGGTACGCCGGCACAGCCTACTCCTGGTCGCCCCAGGTCTCGTCCCTGGGGCGGCACCACCGACTTATCCTGTGCGACCTCCGGGGCCACGGCCGCAGCGAAGCCCCCGCCGACTCTGAGACCTACTCGGTGGCGGCGGTGACAGAAGACCTTCGGCAGCTCCTGGCCCACCTGGGCGTCAAGCAGGCGGTCATCGGTGGGCTCTCGGTGGGAGGCATCCTGGCCATGCGGTTCTACGAAGCTCACCCCGACATGACCCGCGCCCTCATCCTGTGCGACACTGGCCCGGGCTACCGCAATCCAGAGGCCATGGCGGAGTGGGACCGTCGTTGCTCTGAGCGGGCCAAGCTGCTGGAAGAGCGAGGGATAGAGGCCTTTATGGAAAGCGCCTTTGCCACGGACGACTACTACACCCCGCGCGACCTGATGCGCCAGCATAATGCCCTGGGCCTGGCCAACTTCAGCAAGCGAGTTATGGCCAGTCCCCGCATGGTAGCCCTGGAGGAGATCAAGGTCCCGACGCTGGTGCTGTGTGGTAGCCGGGACAAGCCCTTTGTCCGCGCCTCCTACTACATGGCCCAGCACATCCCGGCCGCGACGTTGGCCATCATTCCCAAAGCTGGCCATGCCTCGAACATTGACCAGCCAGACCTGTTCAACGGGCTAGTCGGTGCGTGGCTCGAAGACATAGGGGCGTAGGCAGTGCAGTATCAGGCCCCAGGTGACCTCGAGAGGCACAGGTCGCCGCAGCCCGCCAGCGGAGCGGGTGGTGTGCTTTGCACTCTCGCCAGGGTTGTGTCCGACATACGGATGCCACTACTATCCAAGCAACTGTAGGTCGGGTTTCCTAACCCGACCATGCCAGGGCAGGTTGGTCCTTCCAGGGAAGGGTGCCCTACGGCAAGGTCTCGGTGTTGCCAGATAAGTGCGTTTATTAGCCAGATGCGCCACTAGGCCCGGCTACGGCCCAAATGAGGCAGCATGGAGCTCAGCCCTGAAGTCGCCAGCTACCTCCGCTCCCACCGGGTGGCGCGGCTTGCTACGGCCACCCCCAATGGCGTCCCCCACGTGGTGCCCATCGTGTACGCCTTCGATGGGCAGTCCCTCTTCTTCGCCCTGGACGCCAAGCCCAAGCGGGTGCCCGTGGGCCGGCTGCGGCGGGTGCGCAACATCCTGGCCAACCCCAGGGTGGCGGTGCTGGTGGACGACTACAGCGAGGACTGGGGGCAGCTCAGCTTCGTGCTGGTCCACGGGGCCGCCGAGGTGCTCGGCGAGAGGCCGGAGCGGGACCGCGCCCACGAGCTGCTGCGACAGAAGTACCCCCAGTACCAGGCCATGCCCCTGGAGGGGGCGCCGGTGGTCCGGATAACCCCCACGACCGTCGTTGCCTGGCCCGGCCCATCGAAGCTACGCAGAGCCTAGAGGGTGTTCCCAAAGCGAAAGAGCCGTCCTCACCCCGCCAGATTGCTTCGCTCGCCCACTCGCTCGCAACCCTTCATGCCTTTCTAAGACACTGGAACCAATGAAAATGGCGATCAGGGTGCCTATTTTCAAGACAACGACGGCGAAACAACATGTGCTCGCCCTCGTCGTTGCGAGCCGCGACGTAGTCGGGGCGTGGCAACCTGGTGGGGTGGTGACCATCTCCCTGCTACACGCTCTTCTGTCCCATGTGCCCCTTTGGATACACGCTCTTAGAAGCGGCCCGATTGTGTTCACAACCCGCCATTTCCTCCGCTCGTGGTGAGTCCCAACCTGTCGGGATCGGACCATGAGCGGCAACAGGGCTTTCGCTCGCTCTTCGACAGGCTCAGAGTGAGCGGATTACACCTCGCGCTGCTCCCCCTTGTTCTGCCACATAGGCGGGTGCTATAGTGCGGCCACCCGGCAAGGGGCACTGCTTTGCAAGGAGGCATCATGGCGGTCCAAAAGCAGGCGCGCAAGGCCCGTCTCTCTCCGGCGACCTACGACGTGCTGCTACAGTCGGATGTAATGGTCCCCATGCGGGACGGCGTCCTGCTGGCCGCCGATCTCTATCTCCCCGCCCGCAACGGCAGGCCGGTGCGGGGACGGCTTCCGGCGGTGCTAGAGCGCACCCCCTACGGCAAGCACGACCCCGACCGCCAGGAACGCCACGGCGCCTACTACGCTCGTCGCGGCTACGTTGCCGTCATCCAGGACTGCCGTGGCTGCCACGCCTCCGGGGGGGAACTGGACTTCCTGGTCCAGGAGCCGAACGACGGCTACGACACCGTGGCCTGGATTCTGAAGCAGCCCTGGAGCAACGGCAAGGTGGGCACCTTCGGCACGTCTTACATGGCCTGGGTGCAGAGCGGCCTCGCCACTCAAGACCCGCCGGGCCTGGCTTGCATGCTGCCCAACATGGGCGGCTGGAACGCCTGGGACTCGGCCGTGCGCCACAACGGGGCTATGGAGCTGCGGTTCATGGCCTGGGCCTTCTGGCACTCGGCCCTCAACTCCAGCGCGGCGCTGAAGCCGCAGCCCTGGCTGGACAGGGCGCTGCACGAGGCCCCCGACTTCCGCGGGTGGCTTCAGCGCATGCCTATCCGCCAGGGGCAGACACAGCTTTCGCTGGTGCCCAACTATGAGCGCTGGTGCCTGGAGCTGTTCACCCACGCCGACTACGACGACTACTGGCGGCAGCCGGGCCTGGGCATCGAGGAGCACCTGACAGAGCACGCCGACGTGCCTATCTACCTCTCCGGCGGCTGGTACGCCTCCAGGGTGGCGCGGGTGTAGGAGACGTACCAGCCGCCGGAGAGGAAGATAGGCACGTCGGCGTGCTCTGTCAGGTGCTCCTCGATGCCCAGGCCCGGCTGCCGCCAGTAGTCGTCGTAG
>JACQUK010000024.1 GCA_016210325.1 Chloroflexota bacterium | reverse complement strand
GCTCCTCACGGCAGGCAAACCCAAGAAGGTCGCCCTCACCGCGTGCATGCGCAAGCTCCTGACTATTCTCAATGCTATGCTTAAGCAGCACACGCCCTGGGAGACTCATCATGCCCTCACCACTTGACAATCAAGACAGTTGCTGAGCTCGTCGAAGGACGAGCGGACGATGCCAACAAAGCCTGCGAGACTTCAAGCCCCCGGTGCAGTACCGGCGCGTTCCCCTGCCTGAGGGGCTATCCACCTGTCCGCCCAGGCCTGGACCGCCTCCACCACGCGGCGCAGGTCAGCCCCCTTCTCGGTCAGGGTGTATTCTACCGTCACCGGCCGTCCAGCATGGACCCTGCGCTCCACAATGCCCGCCTCCTCTAGCTCCTGGAGGCGCTCAGAGAGCAGGCGGTCACTGAGGCCGCTGTCCACGTAGGTCCGGACCTCGGTGAAGCGGCGCGGGCCGTCCATCAAAGCGCGGAGGATAAGCCCCGTCCAGCGCTTGCCCAGTAGCCCTATCGCCTGCTCGTAGAGCGGGCACATATGCTCGAAGTCCATAACCTCACCCCCCTCCCCGAAGCTGTCTGCATACTACCATAAAGTTAGTCGCTTGACAAGGGTAAGCGGCTGTGCTATAGTTAGCTCACTTTAGGTGTGTTGCTAGCGTTAAGTTAGCGACACCAGCAAGGGGAGGAGTTTTCGTGACCACGCAGACGACGCAGCCAACGACAAAAGCCCGCTGGGTTGTTGACCCCGTCCACTCGGCCATTGAGTTTGCCGCCAAGCACATGATGGTGGCGACGGTCAGAGGCCGGTTCCCCAACTTCGAGGTAGCCCTGGACCTGGACGAGGCCAGGCCGGAGAACTCGCGGGTCGAGGCCCGCATTCAGGCCGCCAGCATCGAGACAAAGGAGGCGAAGCGGGACGCCCACCTCCGCTCGGCAGACTTCCTGGAAGCCGAGAAGCACCCCGTGCTGACCTTCAAGAGCCGCCGCATTGAGCCCAAGGGCAAGGGCCGCTATGCCGTGGTGGGCGACCTGACCATCCGCGGCGTGACCCGGGAGGTGGCCCTGGACGCCACCTACACCGACGTGGTCAAGGACCCCTGGGGCGGCTATCGGGCCGGCGTCACCGCCGAGACGGCTATCAACCGCAAAGACTTTGGCCTCACCTGGAACCTTGCACTGGAGGCCGGCGGCTTGCTGGTGGGCGACACCGTCAAGATCAGCATCGAGCTGGAGCTGGTGAAGCAGACCGCCCAGTAGCTCCCAAAAGAACAGCCAGAGAACGGAAGGAGGCCCTTCCCCAGTGCTGGGGAAGGGCCTCCTGGTTTCACATGCGGCGACCTTGCAGGCTAGTGGAATTGCTCGCTCTCGGTGGAGCCCGTCAGAGCGGCGGTGGAGGCAGCGCCGCCGGTCACGGTCATGAGCACCTGGTCGAAGTAGCCGGCCCCCACCTCCTGCTGATGCTTGGTGGCGGTGTACCCTTCCTTCTCCAGGGCGAACTCTTGCTCCTGGAGGCGGACATAAGCGGGCATCCCCTCCTGGTGGTAGTCCCGCGCCAGCTCGAAGGCGTAGAGGTTGACCATGTGCCAGCCCGCCAGGGTGATGAACTGGAACTTGTACCCCATGGCCCCCAGCTCCTTCTGGAACGAGGCAATCTGCTTCTCCGGGATGTTGCGCTTCCAGTTGAAGGAGGGGGAGCAGTTGTAGGCCAGCAGCTTGCCGGGGTGCTGGGCGTGGACCTCCTGGGCGAAGCGGCGGGCCTCCTCCATGTCGGGGACCGAGGTCTCGAACCAGAGCAGGTCAGCGTAGGGGGCATAGGCCAACCCCCGGGCGATGGTGCAGTCCAGGCCACCCCGCCAGCGGTAGTAGCCCTCGGCAGTGCGCTCGTTGGTGATGAAGGGGCGGTCCCGCGGGTCCACGTCGCTGGTCAGCAGCGAGGCGCCAAGGGCGTCGGTGCGGGCCACCAGGATTGTGGGCACGTCCACCACGTCGGCAGCCAGGCGGGCGGCGTTCAGCGTGGTGATGAACTGGGAGGTGGGCAGCACCACCTTGCCGCCCATGTGGCCGCATTTCTTCTCCGAGGCCAGTTGGTCCTCGAAGTGGACGCCGGCGGCGCCGGCCTCGATCATATTTCGCATCAGCTCAAAGGCGTGGATGGGCCCGCCAAAGCCAGCCTCGGCGTCAGCCACGATGGGGGCATACCAGTAGATGTGGTTCTTGCCCTCCAGGGTATTGACCTGGTCGGCGCGTATGAGAGCGTTGTTCAGCCGCCTGACCACCGCTGGGACGCTGTTGGAGGGATAGAGGCTCTGGTCCGGATAGGTCTGCTGGGCCAGGTTGGCGTCGCCCGCCACCTGCCAGCCGCTGAGGTAGATAGCCTTGAGGCCCGCCTTGACCATCTGTACTACCTGCGAGCCGGTGAAGGCGCCGAAGGTGGCCACATACTCCTCGGTGTTGAGCAGGTGCCACAGGCGCTCGGCTCCGGCCCTGGCCAGGGAGTGCTCAATCTTCAGGGTGCCTCGTAGCTTCACGACATCGGCGGCGGTGTAGTCCCGACGGATGCCCTTGAAGCGGGGGTCGGCCGCCCAGCGCTCCTCTAGCTCCCTGACCTGGCTCGCGTGCTGCCCGTTCTGATGAGTGCTCATGATCCTCCTCTCCAGTATCTACTCCAGATAACGGTTCCCGGGCACCGTGAGGAATTCTGTGTAAGCCGGGTTGGTGACCAGTCCGTCCAGCAGCTCCACCGCCTTATCGAACTGGTCCGCTCCCCCGGCGCCGCGCGCCTGGAGGAGCTTGGTCACCTCGTCGGCTCGGAGCTCCTGGTACAGCCGCTGGGTCACCGGGCGCCCATCCGCCAGGACGGCGCCGTGCCAGAGCCACTGCCATAGCTGCGAGCGGGAGATCTCGGCGGTGGCGGTGTCCTCCATAAGGCCGAAGATGGCCACCGCGCCGCTCCCGCGGACCCAGGCATCCACGTATTGCAGGGCTACGCTGATGTTGTTCCGCACCCCGGCTTCGGTTACCGCCCCTGTGGGGAAGGCCAGGAGGTCCTTGGCACTCACGCGGACCTCGGACACGTAGTTGAGCTGGTTGGGCCCCTGGAAGGCCCGTTGGAAGACCTCCTGGACCACGGGCACCAGGGCTGGGTGGGCCACCCAGGCGCCATCGTGCCCCTGCTGGGCCTCGCGCTCCTTGTCAGCGCGCACCTGGGCCAGGGCCTTCTCGTTCGCCTCCTGGTCATCCCGTCGGGGGATATACGTAGACATGCCGCCCAGGGCATGGGCACCCCGCTTGTGGCACAGGTGGGCCAGCAGCTCCGCCGCCGAGCGCAGGAACTGCGTGGTCATGGTGACCTGGGACCGGTCCGGCAGAATGAAGTCGCGGCGGCCGGCGAAGGTCTTGATAACGCTAAAGATGTAGTCCCAGCGGCCCAGGTTCAGGGCGGTGATGTATTGGCGCAGCTCGTAGAGGACCTCCTCCATCTCGAAGGCCGCCAGGATGTGCTCGATGAGAACCGTGGCGCGAATCGTCCCCCGGGTCAGGCCCAGCCGGTCCTCGGAGAAGGCAAAGACGTCGCGCCAGAGCCTGGCCTCCAGGTGGGACTGCATCTTGGGCAGATAAAAGTACGGGCCGCTGCCGCGCTCCAGGAGGGCAGTGGCGCTGTGGAAGAAGGTCAAGCCAAAGTCGAAGAAGCTGCCCGCCACCGGCTGGCCGTCCACCAGCACGTGCCGCTCCAGAAGGTGAAAGCCCCGTGGCCGGACCACCAGGGTTGCCAGGCGCTCACCCAGGCGGTACTCCCTGCCGCCGTTCTCCCGGAAGCTGATGGTGCGTCTGGCGGCGTCCCGGATGTTAATCTGGCCCTGAAGGGTGCTGCTCCAGCCGGGTGAGTGGGCGTCCTCGAAGTCGGTCATGTAGACCTGGGCGCCTGAGTTCAGGGCGTTGCTCACCATCTTGCGGTCAGAAGAAGGGCCGGTCAGCTCCACCCGCCGGTCCAGCAGGTCACTGGGTGGTGGAGCCACCTTCCAGTCCCGCTGGCGGATGGCCTGCGTCTCGGTCAGAAAGTCTGGACTCTGGCCAGCGTCTATCTCCGCCTGGCGAGCAGCCCGTGCCCGTATCAGGGCCCTGCGGGTGCCCTCAAACTCTCGGGACAAATCGGCCACGAAAGTCAGGGCCTCAGTGCTCAGGACTTCGGCGAACTCGGGGGTCACCCTCCCCAGGACTTCAACCCCGGATGTCACCGTCTCCTCCCCCGTCTCTTGGTCTGGCGCCCGCCGGCATAGGCACCACGGCATGGCAGGAGTCCCTGAAAGCCTGTGTGGTGGATTTCGTCGGGCGCAATTTCGATTATAGCAACCCGGAGGTATAAAGCAAGAGGCGTCTCTTGTATCACAATGATAGGTAGATTCTATCAGTTGACCATCCCTGGGGGCGCTGGGTCATCCCTGAGGGTGTTGGTCCAGCATCGGGCGTGGCCTCCAGTTGAGGGAGGCTTTCACGGGAGCAGGAGCCCTACTTCGCGAAAGGCGGGGTGGCCCTCCCCGCTGGCGCCCAGGCCCAGCACCAGGCGGCTGAGGGCCAGGGACTCGACACCTGGGAACTGGGCGTCCAGAGACCGGAAGAGGTTGGCCACGTAAGCATCAACCTCTTGGGGGCGGATGCCCAGGAGGTACGCAAAGACCTGCCGGCCGCTAGTGGGCGGCAAGTGGCCCTGGATGAACAGGGTGGTGCGGAAGGACCGCAGGTTGGAATCGCTCAGGAGGGCCAGCCAGAGCAGCAGCCGCCCGCGGTCATGGTCCGAGCGCTCCGCCCCCGCACGGTAGCCTGCCAGGACCTCCTGGATGTACCGCTGGTAGCCTTCGATGCGGGGGTACGCCGTGAGGCTGCGCCCGGTAAGCTCCTCCAGGGTGCGGAGGAAGACGGCTTCGTGCAGGAAGGCGAGGGCCTCCCTCAAGGCTCGCAGGTCCAGACTGTCAGCCTGGCCCAGGGCGGGGTTGGCCAGGGCCTGGCGGAAGTGGCCCAGCTCGTGCGCCAGCACTGCCAGCACCTCCGCCGGCGGCAGGTCGCCGTTGATGACGATGTGCCAGCGGCCGCGCCAGGAGGCGGCGAAGCCGCTCTGGCCTACTAGACGGTAGCAGCCTTCCTGGTAGCGTGGGCGGAGGTCGGGGGCCAGCAGGCGCAGCACGTCCCTGCATTGAAGGTCTATCCAGGTGGCGTAGTCACGGTCAGATAGGATGTGAATGGCCAGGTCTTCATCTTGCAGGCTCTTCCCGTAAAGGGAGAAGTACACGGCGTCGGCCACGGCCAACAGGTCATCGGCCTGGTAACGCCGGTCCTCCCCAACAGGTAGGCGCCGTGTATAGAAGAAGGCATCGAGACGGGCCAACCGCTCCCGGAGCTGAGGGAGGGTATACGCTGTAGGGGTGCGGGGTGGTGGAGCCGGGGTGTCCCATAGGAACGACCTGCTGAAGCGGTCAAGGGTCTGGGCCAGGTTGCCGTCCGCGTCAGGGGTCCCAAGCAGCAGTGTGAGGGCATGACTCCCCGGCGCCATAGCCGGCGGCATGGTAGCCATAGACCAGTCCAGTACTGCCTCCATCTTTCCTGCGCCCAATCCGGAGAGGTCCCAGGATCCCACAAGGGTGGAATCAATGTAGGCCATCACACGGAGGGCGCCGGCCATGTCGCCACCGCCGCGGTTGCGCACCCCCCAGTTCAAGAACCGACTCGTACCTGGGCCTATGGGTGCCTGCTCCAGGGCGCCTACCGCCGGCGACACCAGGGCCGGCGCGTCCCACCCAGGGGGAGCTTCGAAGCGAGGCATGGGTATGGTGGCGAGGGAGTCTTCCGGGAACGGCCCCTTCTCCTCGGCTTGTTGGGTGCTGTGCCAGACCAGCACGGTGGTGTAGGTCCTGTCCTGGGCCTCAGCGCCATCCAGCAAGTCGGTGGCGTCCACCTTCACCGTCAGTTGATGGGGCCCTGGCGCCAGGCGGAGGGCGTCCACCATCCCTGCCCACGGCTTGGTGAGGACCTCCTCATCGGGGATCAGGGGAGGCTGCTGACGAAAGATGGCGACCACCTGGTCGTCAACCGACAGGTAAACGAAAAAGTCCCTCGGGGTAGTGGTAAACCCCTCGTTCCGGTAGGCGATGCGAAGAATGGTGGGTGTGTCCAACGAAAGCTGCCGGGACATGCGGCCGTTGAGGACGCTGTAGGCCTGGATAGGCCCGTCCCAGTCAGGGGGCGTGAAAGGCACAACCCTGGAGAAGACTCGGGCGTCAACACCTGGGGATGGAGTAGCATCACCGGGCAGCCACACCGCCTGCACGCTGATGCTCTCCGTGAACTGGTCTGAGTTGCCGACCAGGCGGGTAGGGTCAATGACCAATCGTAGGGTGTGCTCCCCGGGAGTTAGGCGGACGCGGTCGCCAAGGGCGTCCCAGCCCTGCACGCCTTTGATGGCGCCTGCTTTGATTTCCCTGGCCTGCCACCGCTCCACTAGGAGGTCGTCAAAGTACAGGTCAACGAAGAAGGGTGTAGTGACATCGGCGGACCCTCGGTTCGTCAGCGCCCAGCTAACGAGAACGGGCCGGTCGAGATGGAGGGGCACTGGCTCCCCAACCTCAGGTTGCCCTGAGACCACCAGAGGGCCGGGCCACCCCTGAGGGGTGTAGGGTGCCAGGTGGCTGGAGGGCGGCAAAGGGGGTGCTGGCGGGGTTGCGTTGCCAGGGTCTGGAGTGGGCTGGCCCTCCGCCGGGACGGGGGTAGTGTCGGTCGCTGGTCGGGTTTCCTGTGGTAGAGGCGATGGCGTGGCACTGGGCTGTGCCGCTGGTCGGACACAGCCCGAGAGAAGGAGGGCCACTGTTGTCACCAGGACCAGGAGAACTCTCATAGAGTACTTCTGCCATTGCTTCCAGGTGAGGTATCCCACCGTGTTCCAGCCGCCAGAAAGCCCGGCTCCCCCCACATCGGCCGCTTGCCAGCCGTCTCGCCACGACTGCTCCGTTTTGATAAAGAACGTTCGCTGTTACTGGCGTGTTAGCGGGCAGGGGGCTGGTCGGGCGGGCTTCACAAGCATCTGGCTTTCCCCAGCAGGAATCGCCACTCTGGCAGCCCGCGAAAGGGAGTCCTCAGTGGCGGCTTTCTCGGAATTGACACGGCCCTGGGGGCATTCTAGCATTAGCGTGGGCGCCTGAAAACCGCGGGGCCATCACGACCGCCGGCGGTGGTACCCTGCCCGCAGGAGCGCATTGGGCCTCTGTGGAATGGGTACCGGCAGGAAATACGACGGGCATGGGCGACCCCGCTCACGAAGGAGGAACTGTGGCGCAACAGACCCTCGCGCAAGTGCACCCTCTGTACCAAGAGACCGACCCCCGACGCCTGCGGGCAGCCTTTCGCCGCCAGGAATGGGTTGCTGGCACCTCCGGCATGGCGCCAGGCTACACCCAGGGCAACCTGGTCATCCTCCCTAAAGCCGACGCCTTCGACTTCCTGCTGTTCTGTCTGCGGAACCCCAAGCCCTGCCCTCTGCTGGAGGTCACGGACCCGGGCGATCCGGAGCCCAAACTGGTAGCTCCTGGTGCTGACCTGCGCACCGACCTGCCGCGCTACCGCGTCTTCCGCAAGGGCGAGATGGTGGACGAGCCGACGGACATCACCTCCTACTGGCGGAACGACCTGGTAGCGTTCCTGCTGGGCTGTAGCTTCACCTTCGAGCGGGCGATGCAGGAGGCCGGCATCCCCGTCCGGGGCCTGGAAGGGGGCAAGGCCTCCTACACGGCCTTCGTCACGGGGATCCAATGCCGCCCGGCTGGCAAGTTCCGTGGCCCCATGGTCTGCACCATGCGGCCCATGACCCCGTCCCAGGCGGTGAAGGCTGTGCAGGTCACCAGCCGTTTCCCCAGGGCCCACGGTGCCCCAGTGCACATCGGCGACCCCAAGGCCATCGGCATCAAGGACGTGAGCAAGCCCGAGTTCGGCACGCCAGCCGAGCTGTTGCCGGGCGAGGTGCCGGTGTTCTGGGGCTGCGGCATCACCCCCCAGGTGGTGGCACTGGAGTCAAAGGTGGAGTTCATGATCACTCACTACCCGGGCCACATGTTCATCACTGACATGCGGGACCAAGAGCTGGCAGTGGGGTAGACGGCGTTCCCTGCGAGGGGGCGCCAATATGACCGAAGCGCGTTGGGGGCGGCGCCCTGCGGCGCCGCCCCCAACATGTGCCTGTGCAGAGCGAGCTTGGCCTAAGCCATAGGCCCTTTCAGGAACAGCGGGGCAAACACCAGGGCCACGATGGACATGAGCTTGAGCAGGATGTTCAGCGATGGCCCCGAGGTATCCTTGAAGGGGTCTCCTACCGTATCCCCTACCACCGCTGCCTTGTGTGGGTCAGAGCCTTTGCCACCGTACTGCCCCGACTCGATGTACTTCTTGGCGTTGTCCCAGGAACCTCCAGCGTTGGCCATGGTGACCGCCAGCAGGAAGCCGGTGGCCGTGGCGCCAATGAGGAGGCCGCCTAGGGCCTCCGTCCCCAGACCAAAGCCCACCGCGATGGGCACCACCACCGCCATGGCCCCAGGCACCACCATCTCCCGTAGGGCGCCCCGTGTGCTCAGGTCCACACAGCGGGCGTAGTCCGGGCGTCCCGTTCCCTCCATAAGGCCCGGGATCTCCCGGAACTGGCGGCGCACCTCGTTGACGATGGCGTAGGCTGCGCGGCCCACCGCCTGCATCGTCAGGGCGGAAAAGAGGAAAGGCATGGCCGCCCCCAGGAACAGCCCGACCAGCGCTTTCACATCCAGCAGGCTGATCACGTTCAGACCCACTGCCTGGGCATAGGCCGCCATCAAGGCCAGGGCCGTCAGGGCCGCGGAGCCAATGGCAAACCCTTTCCCCGTGGCAGCGGTGGTGTTGCCCAGGGAGTCCAGGGCGTCGGTGCGCTGGCGCACCTGGGCCGGCAAGTGGGCCTGCTCGGCAATGCCGCCGGCGTTGTCGGCCACCGGGCCGTAGGCGTCGGTGGCCAGGGTGATGCCCAACGTAGAAAGCATCCCGACGGCGGCGATGGCGACGCCGTAGAAGCCAGCTAGTTGGAAGGAGGCGAAGATGGCCGCCCCCACCAGGAGGATGGGGGCCACGGTGCTCAGCATCCCCAGGGCCAACCCCTGGATGATGACCGTGCCTGGACCGGTCTGAGCGACCTCTGCCACGCGCCGTGTGGGGCGGTAGTCGTAGGAGGTGTAGTACTCGGTGACGAGACCCACCAGCACGCCGGCCCCCAGACCTGACACGATGGCCCAGAAGACCCCCATCTCCACATCGAGCCACCGTACAATGAAGAAGGAGAGGACCAGGACCAGGACCGCGGCGACAAAGATACCGCGGCGGAGGGCCCAAAGGAGGCCAGCAAACGAGACCTGCTCTCCCGTGCGCACGAAGAAGGTCCCGATGACCGAGGCCACGATGCCGGCGCCGGCGATCACCAGGGGCAATGTCACCCTGGCGATGTCGAAGCTGAAGGCGGCCGCAGCGCCCGCCGCCAACGCAATGGAGGCGATGACCGACCCCACATAGGACTCGAAGAGGTCGGCGCCCATGCCGGCCACATCCCCCACGGTGTCCCCCACGTTGTCGGCAATGACCGCCGGGTTGCGGGGGTCGTCCTCGGGAATGCCCTTCTCCACCTTGCCTCCCAGGTCGGCGCCCACATCGGCGGCCTTGGTGAAGATGCCGCCGCCCACCCTGGCGAAGAGAGCGATGGAGGAGGCGCCGAAGCTGAACCCGACCACCACTTCGGCGCTTTGGAAGATGAGGAGCAGAACTACGATGCCCAGGAGACCCAGGCCCACTACCGTGAGCCCCATGACGGCGCCGCTGGAGAAGGCCACCCGCAACGCCGGGTTGAGGCCCTTGGCGGCTGCGGCGGTGGTGCGGACATTGGCCCGGGTGGCTACACGCATGCCCAGGATGCCGGTGGCCGCCGAGACCACGGCGCCACCTGCGTAGGCAATGGCGGTCCGCCAGTCAATGAAGATGGCCACCACCGCCGCGATGACCACCACGAAGACGGCCACGGTCATGTACTGCCGCCGCAGGAAAGCCGTAGCACCCTCCTGGATGGCCAGGGCGATCTCGCGCATGCGCTCCGAGCCCTGCTCGGCCTGCATCACGCGCCGTGCCATTGCGATGGCCACCACCAGGGCAAGGATGCCTGCCCCTAGCGACGCAAGGACTGCTGTCACCGCAACATCTCCTGACAAGATAGCAAAAACGCCAGCCCGGCTCCGCTCCCAGCGCCGCCGAACAGGCGTGGGAAAGTTATCACAAGCTCTCCGGGTCGTCAAGCACGTTCCGACGTCCCGAAATCAGCGATTGACCCTTGTAGGGCAGGTTTCCGAACCTGCCCGTGGGGGACGGTCGGGTTGGGAAACCCGACCTACAGGATTGAATCGTTGTTCTCGGGGACGTGCTCTTGACGCCCCTGGTGGGTGCAGCTAGATTGTGGGGCGTCGCGGGAGTGGCATGCCCTGGTCTTCTTTCGGCTGCCCCTGGGGCGCCTGGCCCGCGGCCCTTCCCCTAACTCACCGCCGGACACTGCTACCTTCGTAGCCCGGCAGGAGGGAATGATGGAGTACTCGGAACTTGGAAAACCGCCCGTCTCTTCCATGCGCGTCCAGCCACACCTCGCAGACCCGCTGACGGCCCGGCGAGGGTTCCGCTGGGAGAGGCTGTACAGAGAGCTTGACTGGCTTCCCGGCGGGCACCTGAATATGGCCCACGAGTGCATTGACCGCCACTGCAAGGGGGAGAAGGCCCAGAGGGTCGCCATGCTCTGGGAGGGCAAGAACGGCGAGGAGGAGCGCTACACCTTCGCCCAACTGCGGGACGAGACCAACAGGTTCGCCAACGTGCTGAAGGGTCTGGGGGTGCAGAAAGGCGACCGCGTCTTCATCTACATGGAGCGTGTACCGGAGCTGTACATAAGCCTGTTTGGGGCCCTGAAGCTCGGCGCCATTGTTGGGCCCCTGTTCTCCGCCTTTGGGCCGCAGCCTGTGAAGGACCGCCTGCTGGACAGCGGTGCAGCCGTGCTGGTGACCCAGCCACACCTGCGCCGCAACATCGCGGGCATCCTCCCGGACCTGCCGGAGCTCAAGCACATCATCGTGGTCAACAAGAATCAACGCGACAAGGCGCCCCTGCCCTCCGGCGACCTGGGCTACGAGGAGCTGATGGCTGGCGCGTCGCCCCAGTTCGATGTCGCCCGGACCAGCATGTACGACTACTCCGTCATGCACTACACCTCCGGCACCACGGGCAAGCCCAAGGGGGTGGTCCACCGCCACCTGGCGGTGGTGCAGCAGTACGCCACGGGGCGCTGGGTGCTGGACCTCCACGCTGACAAGGACATCTACTGGTGCACGGCAGACCCCGGTTGGGTCACCGGCACCTCCTACGGCATGTTCGCCCCCTGGTCCAACGGTGTCACCCAGGTCATCTACGAAGGAGGTTTTGGCCCCAGCGCCTGGTACCAGGCTATCCAGAAGTACCGCGTGACGGTATGGTACACCGCACCCACCGCTATCCGCATGCTGATGAAGGCTGGCGACGAGCTGCCGGGACGCTTCGACCTCTCCAGCCTGCGCTACCTCAACAGCGTGGGAGAGCCGTTGAACCCGGAGGCGGTCATGTGGGGGGTCAAGGTGTTCAAGATGCCTATCCACGACAACTGGTGGCAGACCGAGACGGGCGCCATCCTCATTGGCAACTACCTGGCCATGCCGGTGCGCCCTGGGAGTATGGGGCGTCCTATTCCGGGTATTGTGGCCGGGGTGCTGGACGACGAGTACAACGAGGTGCCGCCAGGCACCGAGGGGAACCTGGCGGTCCGACCCGGCTGGCCCGCCATGTTCCACACCTACTGGCGCAACCAGGAGATGTACAACTCCCGCTTCCGCAAAGGGTGGTACATCACGGGCGACCGAGCGCGGGTAGACAAGGACGGCTACTTCTGGTTTGTGGGCCGTGCCGACGACGTCATCAAGACGGCCGGCCACCTGGTGGGGCCCTTCGAGGTGGAGAGCGTCCTCATCGAGCACCCCGCCGTGGCCGAGGCCGCCGTCATCGGGAAGCCGGACCCGCTGGCCTACCAGATCATCAAGGCCTTTGTTGCCCTGAAGAACGGCTACGAGGAGTCGGAGGCGCTGCGCCAGGACATCTTGCGCCACGCTCGGCAGCGCCTCCAGAGCATCGCCCCGAGAGAGTTGGAGTTCCGCCCTAGCCTGCCCAAGACCCGCAGCGGCAAGATCATGCGGCGCCTTCTCAAGGCCCAAGAGCTGGGCTTGCCGGTGGGTGACACCAGCACGTTGGAGGACTAGGGCTGCCCCTCGCCCCCAGGAGTGCTCCTCGTGAGGTTTCCAGGGGCTGCGCAGGTTGGTGCACCCGCCGGGTCCGTGCTTTCCCGCTCATAGTGCGTGTCGAAGGACAAGCAAAGCAATATCTGTGGATGTCGTTCTGAGCGAAGCGAAGGATCTCGCACCTGGTGTTGTGTCCGAGACATGGATGGCGTTGTTTTCCGGGCACCCGTAGGTCGGGTTTCCTAACCCGACCTACCCCAGGGCAGGTTGGAAACCTGCCCTACGGCTACGGCAAGGTTCCGGTGTCGCCAAATACATGCGCTTATTAGCCGGACGCGGCACATAGACCCTTCGCTGCGCTCAGGGTGACATGGCGAGGTCGAGCAAGGACAAGCTCAGCAATACCTGCACTACTTCTGGTCCCGGTAGCAGGTATTGGGCGGGTCAAGGGGTTAAGACAGGCAATACCTGCATTGTGAGCCTCCGATGGGTTCGAGTCCCCGACGGTGGGCTTCACAATGCACACGCGGGCCCTTGTCTCCTGTAATGGCAGAAACTTATCAATATCGTTCAAATGAAAGGAGATGGATGGTGAATGATTTACAGAAGATGGAGGAGGAGAAAAGCGTTCTGCGATGGGGTGGTCTGGCCGGTATCCTGGGTGGCATCCTCTTCATCCTCGTCTTCGTTATAGTAATCGCGTTCGTGGGACCGGATCCTGCCGAACCCAAGGGGTTGGTCATGAGGTTCCCCGACGTCAGGGCGGCGCGCACGGTAGAGAATAGCCTATACCTGGTGGTCCTCATCTTGTGGGTCACCCACTTCCTCGCCTTGTATCGTGCTCTCCGGGGGACGAGCCTCGCGCCCACTCTCTTCGGGAGCGTCCTGGGCATTCTGGGCCTCGTCGTGCTCGCGGCCGGAGCTCTCCCGCATGTCGCGTTCGTCCCGATCTCCGACCTTTATCATGCTCCTGCGGCGACCCCCGAGGATCAGGCGACACTCGTCCTCTTGTGGCAGGCGATCCAGGGTATATTCGATGCGTTGCTCGTCGTAGGGCTCCTCCTCCTGCCGATAGGTCTCATTGCCCTCGGGGTGGCCATGCTCGGGGCCCCGGCCTTTGGCATGGGCTTGGGCGGGGTGTGCGTGGTGCTCGGGGTGGGTGGGGGCGTAGCGGCATTTGCCCTTCTGGTGGATCCTCGTTCTCCAATCGCCGTAGTCGGCGTTCTCGCACTTATCGTCTTCCATCTTATCCTGGGATGGAAGGTCTACAGTCTGTCGAGGGCCCCTTATGGAGTCTTGAAGATATGGGAAAGGTCAGGCGCGCTGACATGGATCTAGTCAATTGCAGGCCAGGTAGCTTAAGG
>JACQUK010000075.1 GCA_016210325.1 Chloroflexota bacterium | reverse complement strand
GCAGCACCCTACCCTTGCCCAGACACTCAATCGAAAGGAGGCGGCATCCACCCTTCGGTAACATTCCTAAATGAGTGAACCACTCTCCCTTCAGTAACATTCTTGTCTGAGTTGACACGTACCGTATGCTCGTCGGCCAGGACGTGCCGGTGCCCCGGAAGCCGAGGGACGTGCTATGCTTGTGGCGCTCCGCGCAGGCCGCCAGGAGAACAGAGCGCAATGCATGGCGGAAGTCAGGCCCAGAGAGGATGGGAGCGGCTAGGGCAATTGGCCCTGGTGCTGCTTTTCGCGCTGGCCCTGGCAGGGGGGATTGCGCTTATGGTGCGCGCTGGCCAGCCCCGTGGGACTGAGGTCATCGAGCCGCCACCCAGCGCACCGGCCGCGATGAAGGTGTACCTGACGGGAGCGGTCAACGAACCTGGCGTCGTTGAGGTGGTCCAGGGCTCCCGGGTAGAAGATGCAGTAGCCGCGGCCGGCGGACTGGCCCAAGATGCCGACCCGCTGCGGGTGAACCTGGCCGCCCTGCTCCGCGACGGCGAACATATCCACGTCGCCCGCAATGGCGAGCCTCCAGGCCCGGAAGCCGTCGCTCCCAATGCACCAAAGCCCATCAACTTGAACACCGCCACCCTGGGGGAGCTGGACACCCTGCCAGGCATCGGCGCTGCGAAGGCCCAGACCATCATGGACTACCGCCAACGCCACGGGCCCTTCCGTAGCGTTGACGACCTCCTGGAGGTGCCCGGCATCGGCGCTGCGACCCTGGAGCGCATCCGTCCACTGGTCACCGTGGAGTAGCGGCGATGCCCTCCCGCGCACTGCTCCCCTGGGCGCTTCCGGGCCTGTCGGCGGCCTGGGTGCTGGGCTTGCTGCTGGGGCTACACGCTCCGGTCCCCCCGACTTCGCTGGCGCTGCTGGCCCTGGCGGCAGCCCTCCTGGGGCTGCTGCTGGCGTGGCGCCGCTGGCCCTTCTTCCTCCCTATCCTCGCGGCTATTGCGCTGCTGGGGGCACTCCGGGCGGAGAACGTAGCGCAAAGCCTTGAGGGTAGCCTCACCCCCTTTCTAGACGCGGGCCAGGTCACCGTCCAGGGGAAGGTGGAGACGGACCCCCAGCAAGCGGGGGCCGAGTACCAGTTCCGCTTCCAGGTGACAGACATCAGAGCAGGGCCAGGGCAACAGTCAGCCCAGGGCCGGGTGCTGGTGACGGCCCGCCCCTCTCCAGAGATGCTACTGACACGGCAAGAGCCGTGGGTCCGCTACGGGGACATCCTCTCCCTCCGGGGCAGGCTGGAGACGCCCCCGACCTTCGCCGACTTCGACTACCGGGACTACCTGGCCCGCCAGGGTGTGGAAGCAGTCATACGGCCCACCTACGTCCGCCTAGTCGAGCCGGAGAAGGGCCTGATGCCTCTGGCGTGGCTCTACCGCGCCCGCCACGCGTTGGCCCGTGGCCTCCAGCGCACCCTGCCGGAGCCTCAGGCATCCCTGGGCCAAGCCCTGCTGTTGGGGCTGCGCCGCGAGCTACCGCCGGACCTGCGAGAAGCGTTCCAGCGCTCCGGGACTGCCCACCTGCTGGCAGTTTCGGGCCTGCACGTCGCCATTGTCCTGGGGCTGCTGGAGGCCCTGGCGGTGGCCATCCTGGGACGCCGGGCCTGGGCGCTGCTGGTGCCCCTGGTCGGGATATGGGCCTACGCCGTGCTCACCGGGCTGGCGCCCCCAGTGGCCCGCGCCGCCATCATGGGCAGCACCTACCTGGCTGCCAGGGCCCTGGGGAGGCCGGGGAGCAGCCTGCCGGCACTGGCGCTGGCCGCAGCAGCGATGGCCGGGCTGGATCCTTCGGTCCTGGGGGATGTTTCGTTCCAGCTCAGCTTCGCCGCCGTGGCAGGGCTGGCCCTCTTGGGACCGCCCTTGCAGCGCTGGCTCCGGCGCTGGTGGCCGGCAGGTGCCGTGGAAGGCACACCCCTGGCGACCTCCCTGGGCCTGCTGTCCTCCGCGATGGCGGCGGGAGCCGCCGCGACCCTGGCAACCCTCCCCCTGACCGCCTTCTACTTCCACCGCGTGTCGCTGGTAGGGGTGCCCGCCACCCTGCTGGCCCTGCCCGCGCTGACGCCCGCCCTGGCCCTGGGGGCCGTGGCAGGTGCTCTGGGGCTGGCCTTTGCCCCGGCAGGGCTGGCCGCCGGATGGCTGGCATGGCCCTTCCTGGCCTACCTGGCCTGGCTCCCCCCCGCCTTTGCTGCGGTGCCGGGGACATCGCTGGAGATGGGGCCGTTGGCCCCCGCTGCCGTGCTGGGCTACTACCTGGTCCTGCTCCTGGCCCTGGGCGGGGCTGGCACCGTGGTCACTATCGGCCGCGCGTTCCAGCGAAGCTACTCTCGGCCTTGGATGCCCTTCCGGGTAGCTGCACCAGCCCTGGCGGTTGCTGTGGCCGTGCTGTGGGCTGCGGCCCTGACCTTCCCTGCGCCCTACTTGCGGATCACGGCCCTGGAGGGTGGCGGGGTCATCATCCGGGGGCCTCGCGGCAGCCAGGCATTGATAGGTGGGGGCCGAGACCCCCTCCCGACCACCCAGGCCCTGGGAGAGCGGATGCCTTTCTGGGACCACTCACTCGATCTGGTCGTAGCCACCGACACCCCGAGCTCTGCGGCATTGGCCGAGGTAGTCCGCCGCTACCGGGTTGCGGCCGCCCTTGCTCCACCGGAGGCCAGCAGCGGGCCTGGGTACACGGCCTGGCGACAGGCGCTGGCATCGCGTCGCGTCCCCACTTCAGTCGGGACTGCACTGCGACCGGGCCTGGAGGTACGCACCAGCGACGGCGTCCTGGTCCAGGTGCTGGACGTGGAGCCATCACCGGCGCTGCTAATCACCTATGGCAGCCAACGCTTCCTGGTAGCCGGCAGCGGGGACATCGCCACTTACCTGCGCAACTTCCAACCAGACGTGGTGTGGGTGAAAGCGCTGGGTGTCCTTTCTGCGGCAGGCGACACACGGGCAAAGCTGGTGGTCCTTACCAGCGAGGCCGCTCCTGGGGATGTGGAGACAACACGGGCGAGTCTGGGTGTTGGCGCCCTCCGCTCCACGGCGGGGAGGGGAAGCGTGGAGGTCACCAGCGACGGCCGGCGCCTGTGGGTACAATAGCAAGAGAGGACATGGCCAGCCAAGGCGGCCCGGCCTTCTCTCCAACGTGGCACCGGGCCCCGGCGGGGGTTCCGAAGGAAGGGAGTATCGGCTAAGATAGGGGGCGAACTCTGGTCAGGAGCCGTCTGTGGTCTTTCGTGGCGATGGCCGGGGCAACCGAGAGCCCCGCAAGGCACGCATCACCCCTGGCTACCTCGTCTTTGCCGAGGGGTCGGCGCTCATCGAGGCAGGCAACACCCGCGTCCTGTGTGCTGTATCCGTGGAGGACCGCGTCCCTTCCTTCATGCGCGGCTCCGGACGAGGATGGGTCACAGCAGAGTATGGCATGCTCCCCCGCGCAACGCCGACGCGGAACCCGCGGGAGGGCGTCCAGGGCAGGGAGCGCGGCCGCAGCCACGAGATCCAGCGCCTCATCGGGAGGACGGTGCGGGCAGTGACCAACCTGGAGGCCCTGGGGGAACGCAGCTTCATTGTGGACTGCGATGTGCTCCAGGCCGATGGGGGCACCCGCACCGCCGCCATCACGGGGTCTTACGTGGCCCTGTACCAGGCCTTCTTGAACCTGTACCACCGCAACATCCTGAGTACCATCCCTTTCAACGCGGCGGTGGCTGCCATCAGTGTCGGCGTGGTGGACGGGGAGCCACTGATGGACCTCTGCTACGAGGAAGACTTCCGCGCCCAGGTGGACTTCAACGTGGCTATGACCAGCCACGGCGAGTTCGTAGAGGTCCAGGGCACCGCTGAAGGCCGCCCCTTCTCCCGGGCCACCGTTGATGACCTCCTCTCCCTGGCGTCGGAGGGCATCACCTACCTGCTTGAGGAGCAAAAGCACGCTATTCAGAAGCTGTAAGGAGGGGTGCAGACCACGCCAGGCAGCTTCCAGAAGGTCAAAAGTAGGCAAAGTCGCCACGACTTTAGTGCCCCCTTGCTGAAAAGAGCGCCATGATTAACCGCTCGTGGTGAGTCCTGACCTGTCGGGACTCACCCTTCGACGGGCTCAGGGTGAGCGGACGATGTCAACAGAGCGAGTATGCGGAAGCCACGCCAGGCCACCGTTCAGCGCTCCTGGCGTGTCCGATGGCCGTGGAAGGAGCAAAGTGTGAGCCAGCCGACGTCTTCCTCTGCCAGCCAACCCGATAGCATCCTTGACACCTACTCTCAGGCTGTGGTCAGCGTGGCCGAGCGGCTGGCACCCACCGTGGTCAGCATTCAGATCGGGGGCTGGCACCCCCGGGGCGGCGCTCCCCGGCACGACGAGGTGGCAGCGGCCGGGTCCGGGGTCATCATTACTCCCGATGGCTACGTCCTGACCAACAACCATGTGGTGCAGCAACAGGCGCGGGTGGGGGTGACGCTGGCAGATGGTTCAGCCCAGGAGGGGGAGGTGGTGGGCACCGACCCTGACACCGACCTGGCCGTGGTGCGTCTGCCGCCGGGCAGTTTCCCAGCGGCCCCCCTGGGCGACTCGGACCAGCTCCGTGTTGGGCAACTGGTCATCGCCATCGGCAACCCCCTGGGGCTCCAGACCACGGTGACGACTGGGGTGGTCAGCGCCTTAGGCCGCTCGCTGCGCGGGTACACCGGCCGCCTCATCGAGAACATCATCCAGACCGACGCGGCCCTGAACCCCGGCTCCAGCGGCGGCCCGCTGGTGGACTCCCACGGCCACGTGGTGGGCATCAACACCGCCATCATCGCTGGCGCCCAGGGCATCTGTTTTGCCATACCCATCAGCACTGCCAAGTGGGTGGTGAGCGCCATCCTGAAGGAGGGCCGGGTCTCCCGAGGCTACCTGGGCATCGCCGGCCAGAACGCGGCGATTGACCCTCGCCTGGTCAAGGCCCTCGACCTGCCCTCGCCCACGGGGGTCTCGGTGGCGGGCGTGGCGCCGACCAGCCCAGCGGTCCGAGCGGGCCTACGCCCCGGTGATACCCTGATTGCGCTGGAGGACCAGCCCACGGTGAGCGTGGACCGTATCCACAAGCTGCTGACCCGAGAGACCATCGGCAAGCGCCTGGCGGCCGCCTTCCTGCGTGAGGGCGAACTCTTCCGGACCATGATCGTGCCGGTAGAGAGCCCGCCTCCCTTTGAGGAGTAGGGGAGCAAGGCAAGCTACGACAGACTGGATGCAATGGCCAAGGACCGCCCAGCACTGTCCCTGGCCCGAAGGAGGAGAGCTTGGCGACCATTGAGGACATCATCCTGTCCAATGACCAACGCGGCATCTCTGCCCTCCGGCCCCACGTGCCTGCCGACTACGCCAGGCAGGCGGCCCAACACATCCTGGACCACCCCAACCGGGCGTTCATCATCACCGGGTTCTACATCCTCAGCGCTGGCGCCGTGGAGACCGATGGCCCACCGGGGGCCTTGGCCATCGGCAGGGCGCTGGAGGCGCTGGGCTACAAGGTCTGGTACATCGGCGACCGCTGGCTAACGCCCGTGATGTCCAAGGACCTGCTGGGCAAGGGTGAGTACGTGGAGTTCCCCATTGCCACGCCAGAGGAGAGCCGGACCTTTGCCCAGGGACTGCTGAAGAAGCACAACCCCAGCATAGTCATCTCCATCGAGCGGTGCGGCGCGTCCCAGGATGGCCTGTACCGCAACATGCGGGGCCGCGACATCACCCAGTACACCGCCCGGGTGGACTACCTGCTGCCGGATACCGTGCCGACGGTCGGCATCGGCGATGGTGGCAATGAGATTGGCATGGGGGTACTCCTGGAGCAGGTGAAGCAGGTCCCCAGCCTGGTGAAGGACCCGGCCGCCACCAAGGTCCAGAAGCTCATGCTGGCCAGCGTCTCCAACTGGGGTGGCTATGGCCTGGCCGCCGCCCTCTCCGTGCTCAAGCGCAAGGACCTCCTGATCACGCCCCAGGACGAGGAAGCCATGGTGAAGCGGATCGTGGAGCTGGGGGCGGTGGACGGCATCCGGGGCACCCATGAGATGGCGGTGGACAACTTCCCGCTCACAGAGAGCGCGCGGGTGCTCAACGAGCTACACGCCCTGCTCAGGGCCAGCGGGGTGCGCTGAAGGACCGTCCGGGGAGGTCTTTCTTCCACCAGGGGCAGCCACGCCGTCCCCAAGGGTACCACCGGCCAAGTGCAGCACAACGGGCGTCCCAGACCGAGGGTGCTGCACGACCTCTACCTGTACGCCATAGGCCTGGGCGATGAGGGGGCCTGTCAGGACCTCCCGGGGCGTGCCTTCAGCCAACACTTGCCCATCGTGCAGCAGCACCAGCCTATGGCAGACCGTGGCGGCCAGGGTCAGGTCGTGGGTCGCCAGCAGCACGGTGCCTCCTTGCTCCTGCTGGGCGCGGAGCACCGCCTCCAGGACCATGGTCTGCCCGGTCAGGTCCAGGCTGGCGGTAGGCTCGTCCAGGAGCAGCAGGGGGGCCTCCTGGGCCAGGGCCCTGGCCAGGAGCACCCGCTGGCGCTCGCCGCCTGAAAGCTCGCCCACCGGGCGGCCTGCCAGGTGCCACGTCTCCGTGAGCACCATAGCCTGGCGCGCCACCTGGCCATCGTGGGCACCCTCCCAGGCAAGGAGGCGCAGATGGGGCGTGCGGCCCATCAGTACCACCTGCAACGCGGTGTACCTGGGGGGCAGGGCCGCGGTCTGAGGAGTCACCGCCACCAACCGGGCGCGCTCTCGAAGGCCCAGCGGCGCCAGGTCCCTCCCGGCCACCCAGACGCGCCCGGCGGCGGGACGAAGGACGCCGCTTACCACCCGGAACAGCGTGGTCTTGCCGCACCCGTTGGGGCCCACCAGCCCCACCACAGCGCCCTGGGACACCGACAGAGTGACGCCCCGCAGGACGGCCCGCCCTCGGTAGCCCGCCACCAACCCCTCGACCGACAGGGCAGGCCCACGGGCGGGCAGGGCGCCTTTCACGCCCCCGCCAGGGGTCGTCCCGTTGAGGCCATCCGCCCTGCGGCCCATCAGAACACCTCCCGCTTGGCCCGACGCAACAGGTAGAGGAAGAAGGGGGCGCCTGCGAAGGCGGTGACGACTCCCACCGGCACCTCGCCTGGCGTCGCCAGGGTGCGAGCGGCCAGGTCGGCCAGCACCAGGAAGGCCGCGCCCGCGGCCATGCTCAGGGGCAGCAGGGCCCGGTAGTCTGGCCCCCACAGGAGGCGCACCACATGGGGCGCCACCAGCCCAACGAAGCCGATTATTCCCGCGGTGGCGACGGCGGCGGCGGTAGCCAGGGAGGCAGCGGCGATAATGGCCAGCTTGAGCCGCTCCACCGGCACCCCCAACTGTGCCGCCTGCTCCTCGTCCAACTGGAGAACATTGAGCAGCCGGCCGGATGCCACCAGCACCGCGGTGCTGAGGGCCAGGTACGGGAGAAGTGTCGCCACCTCGCGCCAGCCTACCCTCCCCAGGCCCCCCAGCATCCAGAACAGGACTGGCCTGATGTCACTGCTGGCCCGCACCATGAGCAGCGTGGTGGCCGCCCCGGTAAGGAAGGCCACCGCCACGCCGGCCAGCACCAGGGTGGTGACCGGCGCTGTGCTCCCACTCCGGGCCAGCAAGTAGACCCCCACGACTGCCAGCAAGGCGCCGGCGAAGGCGGCCAGGGTCACCGGGCTGAAACCCAGCAGGGACACCCCTCCCCCCAGCACCAGGACCGCCGTTGCCCCCAAGGCTGCTCCCCCGGCTGCTCCAATCAGGTAAGGGTCCGCCAACGGGTTGCGCAGCAGCCCCTGGTAGCTTCCGCCCGCCAGCGCCAGAGATGCCCCCACCAGGGCCGCCCCCAGGACACGGGGGAGCCGCAGGTCCCACAGGATGGTGTCCCAGGTCCCGGGCCAGGAAGAAGGGGTGTTGACCAGGGGCAGGTGGCCCAGCAACAACCCCACCTGCGCCCCCAACGGGATGGGCACGCTTCCCAAACTGAGGCCCAGGAGGCACGCGATCGCGACCGCCAGCAGGGCCAGGGCCAGCCGCCTCCAGGGGAAGCGGAAAACCTGGAACTCCCCCCCGGACGGCGCCGCGGGGGCTTCCAGTTCTGGCGCAGGACGGCGGTGTGCTTGCATGCGCTTCCTTTACGGGAACTTGTCAGGATAGAGGGCCCTGGCCAGGGCCTCCAGCCCATCCACGATGCGCGGCCCTGGCCGGCTGGTCAGGTCCGGGTTGATTGAGTAGACCCTGCCCTGACGCACAGCACTGATGCTGCCCCAGCCAGGGCGTGCCTTCACCGACTCCGGGGTCTCGGCGCCAGAGCCGAACTGGGAGGAGTCTGCCAATAGGATGACCTGCGGGTCCGCCTGGACAACGGCCTCTGGGCTGAGCTGCGGATATGGCGTTGTGGCACCCTTGGCGATGTTGTTTGCCCTGAGTCGCTTCAGCAGGTCGCCAATAAAGCTATCCGGCCCGGCAGTGTAGAGGGTGGGGTCCAGCTCGTAGAAGACCCGAGGCCCCTGGTTGATGGGCGCCACCTGGCGCATGATGAGTTCCACCCGCTCTCGCATGTGCTGCGCCAGCGTCCGGGCCTCCGGGAGGTGCCCCGTCAGTTTCCCCAGGAGAAGGACCTGCTCGAAGACCCCCTCCAGGTCAGTGGGCGGTTTGAGGTACAACACGGGTACCCCCAACCGCTCGACCTGAGGAATGTAGCTACTGAAGTCCAGGTAGACCAGGTCCGGCTTCAGGGCTGCCAGCTTCTCCTGGTCCAGGCTGAAAGCGTCCCCGACCTTGGGGAGCTTGTTGGCCTCCGCTGGGTAGTCGGAAAAACGGTCAGTGCCTACCACCAGGGACCCGGCGCCAATGGCAAAGAGCGTCTCGGTGTGGGCAGGGGAGAAGGACACGATGCGCTGGGGTGGCTTCTGGAAGGTCACCTGGCGCCCGTTGCTGTCCGTCAGGGTCAGCGGGAAGAGGGGTCCCGGACCCTCCGTCGTTGGGGTTGGCGTGGCCGCGCGGCAGGACACCAGCAGCATGACGAGCGCTAGGGCCAAGCCCGCCAGCCTGGTCCACTTCAGCACGCGGTTGCTCCACACTAGCCAAGTCCCCCCTTCCCTGCGCCTTCCACCCTCCAGGTCCCGCGAGCAACTAGCCTCCTGGCGATGGACTGCCTGCGTTTGGGACTGCATTGCCCTCCCTCCACAAAAAACACGGCCCCTCCTCCTTCAAGGACGAGGGGCCGTGCAGCGCTCTGTCAGGCGTCCTGCCACAAAAAAAGCCCTGCCTTGGGCCGGGCAGGGCTTTGCGTCTGTGACGTGGTAGCGCCCGCACCTTTCCTCGAAGGCCGTTAACGCTGACGGAGGTGATGGACCGGACTTGGGACACCGGGATACCAGGGCCGCCTGGCACCCTAGGCCCTTACCGTTGCGGGACAGCGCCGGCTTTTCACCGGACTTCCTTCTTTGAGCCTCGCGGCGCCTCCGTCGGGCAACTCTTCAGTTGTACAAGTGGCTACCTTGTGGGCCGAGCATACTGCGCGTCCGGGCAGGTGTCAAGTCGCCCTGAGAGGCGCGATCCCCGGCGTCTGCGTCTCGATGCCCGCTCCACGAACATAGTATCTTGCATTCGCCGCCGCCGTACCGTAGAGTGAGGCTGCTACGAGGGTTATTCGCGTGCCGTCGCGAATCTTAAGAGTCCACCAATTGACACCTGCATGGTATGGAGACGTGCGTCTCTGAGACCAGAGCGGCAGTTAGAATCCTGGCCTGACGCTATGCCGTCGGGCGTTTCTCTCGCGACCCTTGTCAGCTCCACTACGTCACGCAGGTCCAGAGGGACTAGGCCAACATGCTCCCACCACAGCCAACGCGAGGACTCCTAGTCCTGGTCGCCGTGCTAACCGTGTTCGCCGGAGTGGTGCTGGTTGTGCTAGCGGCACTGGCGTTCCCTGGAGGCAATCCGGCAGCCCCAGCCACGCCCACCCTCGTCCCACACCCAACGTCCACGGCGACGCCGCTGCCCACGCCTACTCCCACGCCAACGCCGCTGCCCACGCCTACTCCCACGCCAACGCCGCTGCCCACGCCTACTCCCACGGCAACGCCGCTGCCTACGTC
>JACQUK010000074.1 GCA_016210325.1 Chloroflexota bacterium | reverse complement strand
GTGTGCTGGATGACTATGCCCATCTGGTTCTGCCTACTCCCGTCCAGGTGTCACCTATGTGCCCAGTTTAGGTGTTACCCATGTCCCCAGTTGCACAAGAGGGGGTGACGTTGTGGCCCAGCCACAAAGAAAGATGCGCGTCCAGTCCCGCGAAGGGTGGGGCTGGACGCGCATGAGCAACGCCGGCGTTAGACGCCCACAGCCTGGACTTCTGTAGTCCTAGTCCTCGTCTACATCTTCGTCCGGCTCGTCTACATCCTCGTCCGGCTCATCTACGTCCTCGTCCGGTTCATCTACGTCCTCGTCCGGCTCGTCTACATCCTCCTCTGGATCCGCAAGGTCGGCCAGATCCTCGGCTACGTCGGCGTTCCAGTCGGCGATGCGCGCTTCCAGGTCTTCGTTCCACCCGGCGATGCGCAGATGCAGGTCTTCGTTCCAGCTAGCGATGCGCGCTTCCAGGTCCTCGTTCCATCCGGCGATGCGCAGATGCAGGTCTTCGTTCCAGCTAGCGATGCGCGCTTCCAGGTCCTCATCCCAGCCAGCGATGCGCAGATGCAGGTCTGCCTCCAGCTCGGCCAGGTCAGCCATGAACTGCGCCTCGAGGGCGGCCCTTTCTTCGTCGGTCTCGGCAGCGGCCAGGTCCTCTTCCAGGGCAGCCATGAGGGCAGCCTTGTCCTCCTCAAACTGGGCCATGGCCTCATCGACCAGCGCAGCATGTTCAGCCATGGCCTCATCGAGTAGCGCTGCATGGTCAGCCATGGCTTCATCGACCCGCGCTGCATGGTCAGCCATGGCTTCATCGACCCGCGCTGCATGGTCAGCCACGGCTTCGTCAACCCGTGCTGCATGGTCATCCATGGCCTCCATGACTCGCGCATCATGTTCAGCCATGATGTCCTCTGGGGTGTCAGAGCCTCCGGAGGCAAACACCTGACCACCGGCCAGCGCTGCTAGCAAAGCAGCAAGGACCATGGCAGGGACAATGAGCCTAAGAAGATAGTTTAGTTTTCTCATCGAACTTGAAGCCTCCTCCTCTCCCTTTTCCACCACTGTTCATGCCGAGAAGCCGGGCTGTGCCTGGTACTGCTCCCGTTCTCCCAATCACCCTCCTTCTGGGGGTCCTTGCGTGGGCCGGGGAGCTTTCTGCAACGGGGGCTTGCTCAGGAGGCGACGAGCTACAGGCCCCCCTTGGGCACAAGGTTATTTCCCTCCCCCGGACCGGCGCGGACCAACTCCCCCTTATTACCAGTCTGACCGAGTCAATGGGGATGCACTCACTCCGCTTTTATTCTGAATTGCCGGTTCCCAATTGTCAACTTGCCTGCTTTGGAGACGAAGCGATGCACAACACGACCGGTATGATGCGTAGTTGCTCATACTGCCTTCCTGGCGAGCAGCTCTTGGCGCTTAACGCTTTCCCAGGACGGTGGACTGGTCAATAGAGTCCTGTTCCGGGCGAGAGTCACGCGACCGCAGCGATGCCCTCCAGTGTCCATAACGGAAAACCGGCGATGCTGGTTAGCACCGCAAGGCGCCTGCGCCGGCAGCCTTTCCTTCCAGGGCCAGCAGGTCGGCTTTCATGGGCAACCCGCCGCCGAACCCGTGGAGGCCGCCGCTACTGCCCACCACCCGGTGGCAGGGGATGATGAGGGGTAGGGGGTTACGGGCCATGGCCTGGCCTGCGGCCCGGGCCGCTCCGGGGCGGCCGGCGGCTGCGGCCAGCCAACCATAGCTGCGGGTCTCCCCTCTGGGGATGCCCCGACACGCCAGCCAGGCAGCGCGGAAGAAGGGTGGCCTGCCCTCCAGGTCCAGGGGTGCGTCTAGCTCCGCTTCAGCCCCTTCCAGGGACGCGCAGAGGCGCTGGCGGACCTCCACCAGCCGCCCTGGGTCGTGGACGGCTTCATGGGCCTCGGCGCCCAGGGCCTCAAGGGCGGCCTCCGGGGTAGCCTGGGGGAGCGAGGTGGCGCGCAGCCCACGCTGCGAGGCCAGCACCGCCACCCAGCCCAGCTTCGTACGGAAAACGTCGTACCACCGTGGGACGGTATCCAATTTCTGCCTCCTTCGTGTGGTCGTCAGCGTCGTACCCGGAGAAGCATTCGCTGGACCAGGGCGCGGCGCACCCGTCGCCAGGCGTGCAACACCGCTTGTGTTTCGGACTCCGCCAGGGGCTGACGGCTGTAGCGCACGCGGGCGAAGGCGCGGCTGATGGCCTGTACCTCCTGCCGCACGTGGGGCACCCCTCTGCCCAGGGCCTCAGCGTACTCGTGGGGTGTGTGGGAGGGTGCCGGTCCCAGGCCGCTGAGCCTGGCCAACGCTGTCATCCGATAGTACACCAGCGCAGGGCTGGTGACATGGACGAAGAGGCGGCGGTACAGGTAGAGCATGCCGACGGCCAGGGCTAGCACCAGTCCCAGGAGGGAGAGGCCCGCCAGCGTGGGCGCTGAACCGAGACTGTTCCCTGTGCCGCTTCGGAGGGCTTTCTGAAGCTCCAGGAACTGGAAGACCAGGGGGTCCAGCAGGGTGTCCGGGTCGCCCGGGCTGGAGTCTGATGGCTGGTCCAGGGTCGTCGGCAGGGCCCTGTCAGGCAACGTGTGGCCAGGCGTGGGTTCGAACTCAATCCATCCAAACTCCGGGAAATACACCTCGGACCAAGCATGGCTGTCGCGGTCCCGGACCACAAACCGCCCAGTCTCCTCGTCCGGCAGGCCGGGCAGGTAGCCCACCACCATCCGGGCCGGCACCCCCACCGCGCGCAGCAACACCGTCATGGCCGAGGCAAAGTAGTCGCTGTACCCAGCACGGGTCGAGAAGAGGAAGAAGTCCACGCCGTCGGCATCGAAGGGAGGGGTAGGGACCGCCGTGGTGTACTCCAGCCCCGCCAGGTACCGCTCGATGACGAGGGCTTTCTCGTATGGGGTCAGGGCGCTGCTGGTGATCTCCTGGGCCAGGTCGCGGACGCGCTGGGGCAGTTCTGGAGCAAGCTGAAGGTAGCGGTCGGTGACCCAGGAGGGGTATTGAGACTTGGAGGTGAGGACCTGCTCCTGGGTGGCCACGGAGACGGAGGAGACCACGTGGTAGGTGGCACCAGCGGCCAGCCGCGTTTGGGGCTGCACCATCACCACGTCCGGCGGGTAGGGCTGGCCTCGTTGGACCTCAAGTCGTACTACCGGGCGTCCGCTGCTCAGCGCTGCTAGAAGCTCCTTGCGGTACGTATCACCCTGGGGGACCGCCACCTCAGCGGGCCCACGAGTAGCGGCCAAGGTGAGTCTGGTGACTGTCACGTTGGCTGGAAGGGCGCCAAGGATGGCCTCGCTGGACCCCGCCCCTGCCTGCTGGTGGACCTGGCGCCGCCGCAGCTCTTCTACCGCCAGGCGCAGGTCTTCGGGCAACACCTGGTCCTGGGAGGAGTCCAGAAGGTCAAGGAGGAAGGTCTTGGGGACCAGCGCCATAGCTACGGAAGGCTCGTTGGCAGCCATTGGGAAGTCCGACAGAAAGAGGGTGCTCGTCGGCGCCGCCACCGTCACCTCCTGGGCCATCTGGTTCCGCGCCTCGTAGGTGGGGCGGAAGCCCGTGAGGGGGTCGGTGGAGAGGGGGACAGGGCTGGTCGGCTCAGTAACCCACCCGTGGGGGGTGTAGAGGCTGTAGGCCCTGGCGCGCCAGTAGCTGGCCCGCGGGGCCAATACCGAGAAGACTGGCTCATCGCTCAGGGTGATGGCCCCCTGGAAGGGCAGGGTATCGCTATAGACGCGGAAGGGTTGCGGCTTGCGCGCGGGCAGGGCGAAGAGCCGGTCGAACTCCCGCTCCGCCCGTGCCGCCGGCCATCGCGCCCGGTTCCAGGTGTCGCGTAGCACCCCGGGGCTGTATGCACGGAGGGGCAGGAAGGCGCTGAGGAGGACCACCACCACGGCAACCCACAAGGCGTTGGCCATGGTGGACCACGACAGGGTCGAGGAAACTCGGCCTCCCCTCGCCAGCCACTGACGCTGGCGGCGCACCACCTGGATCCGCGCCACCAGCAAGGCCGCCAGTAGCAAGTACAGGAAGAAGAAGGGATCGTAGGAGGGCGGCAGATAGCTGAGGTTGGTCAGCATGCCCACCGCGCCGGGCACCACCCCTAGCCAGACGTTGTTCCAGCGCAGCACGCTCCAGGTGCACAGGTAGCCAATGGCCCAGATGATGCCCGTGAGCATAAGGCTGAATGGGAGAATGTCAGTGCTGATGCCCCCGTGGATGGCCGCCCGCCACCACAGCAGCAGGCGGGTATTGAGCTCCTGGACCGCTGCCAGGCCCCCGCCGGCCGCAGTAAGCCCGCTTGTCTCCCAGTACGCCAGGACGACGCCCAGCAGCAGGGCTGGGAGTTGGAGCAGCCAGCCGTTGACGCGGGCCCTGCTCAGCAGCAGGCCCAGCAACATCGCCAGCGTGACGGTGGTACTAAGGCTGGGGGCGGGCACCCAATGCGCCCGCTCTACTGTGCCTACTGCTATCTGAAGGGAGACCAGGAGCAGCCCAAAGGTAGCCCAGTCGGCCCAGGCAAGGGGCCGCTGCCACCAGGCCTGGCCTCGGGGCAGTCCTTCGCCCTGAGCCACCCCTGCCGCGGTCCAGAAGTTGGCAGCCTTCATACGGGCGCCTCCTGCAGCCCGGCGGGCGCCACGGCGACGTAGGGACCTGCCAGCGCTTGGCTCAGGGGCTGTCCCTGGCGGACCAGGTAGGTGGGTACTCCGTGGTGGTCCAGCAGCCCCAAGGGAACGCGGATATCGCCGCTGCCACCGAAGGAGACTGCGTCTGCCAGCACGGCGGTCAGACGCACCCGACGCTTGGCCAGCTCCCCCAGCGCCAGGGTCCATTCCTGCTGCCAGGAAGGTGTGAGCACCACCATAGAGCTTACCTGGGTGAAGTGCGCCGACTCGCGAGCGATGACCTCGGCCAGGGGTGTCTCGCCGAAGGCCCGCGCCCTTGCCAGGTGCTCCATGAGCTGGACCAGATGGCCCAGGCCGCGCTGTGGGCGGACGATGTAGCGCAGCTCGCCGTAGGCGATAAGCCCCACCGGGACGTTGGCCGCCAGGTACTCGCGGGCAATGGAGGCCGCCGCCGAGACGAGGTACTCCTCGGTGGTCTCGATGTCCTTTCCAGCCTGCACCGCCGCGTGGAGGTCCAGCACCAGCCAAAGATGGCCTGCCATCCCATCGTCGAACTCCTTGACCATGAGGCGTTGGACGCGGGCCGTGGTAGGCCAGTGGATACGCTTCAGGCTGTCAGTGGGCTGGTACTCCCGCACGGACGAGGCGTGGGGGGTAGGGGCGTAGGTGCGCTGACGGACCGGCCCCTCGCCGGCCAGGACAGCGCTGGCGGCCCGGAAGGCGGGTACCGGGACGGTGGCCGGGTAGACCAGCAGCTCCTGTTGGCCAAGGAACTTCTGCCGCAGGTGGAAGAGCCCGAAGGGGTCGCTGGCCGCCACCTCGATGGGTCCCAGGCGGTAGAGGCCACGGCGGCGCACCACGGTGCTGGCCTTCCACGAACGGAAGCCCCGAGAGGGCAGGCTAAAGGCCATCCCGTTGCTGTAGCCAGGCACGTCGGAGAGGTCGCGGGCCTCCAACCATCCTTTCGGCAGCAGGCCGGTGTTGCGCACCGTGATCCGGCCCTCCAGACGGTCACCTACCTGGGCCCTGGCCCCCCGCCGCTCAACATGGACTTGGACCCACAGAAGGCCAAAGCGGGCCCACAGGAAACCCACGACCAAGACCAACGCCAGCACGTAGGCAAGGCGAAAGAACAGGTGGAAGCCGGTGCCCATGCCGAAGAGGAGGGTAAGCCCTAGCATGACCAGCCCAATGTAGCTCATTCTCATACGGCCCCCGTTGGTGAAGGGTGTCCGCCACCAAAGCCTAGAGAGAGGGCTATTGTCCCAGAGGAGAGTTCTGATGTGGAAAAGGGATACCCTCCAAGACCCGCCCGTCCCCTGCTGTGGCCTAGCCCAATGCCCTGCGGCCCTGCTATGGCCGTGCTGCCCAACCCCTGGCACGCGCGCCAGGGACCGGGACCTCTTCCAGGAGCTTGCCCACCACCTGCCGCCCGTCCAGGCCACGCATCCGGGCCTGCGCGGTCAGCACCATCCGATGGGCCAGCACCCAGGGCGCCAGCTCTTTCACATCGTCCGGCAGGGCGTAGTCCCTGCTCCGCAGCAGAGCCACTGCCTGCGCGGCGCGGAACAGTCCCAGGGAGGCCCGGGGCGACGCGCCCAGGCTGACCTCCGGGTGCCGACGGCTGGCGTCCACCAGGGCCACAATGTACTGCTTCACCAGGTCGTCCACGTAGATGGCCCGCACCGCATCCTGCGCAGCCATGATCTCCTCGGGCCCCGTCACCGGCTGGAGGGTCTCAATGGGGTGCCGCTGGACCTGGCGGTCAATAATCGTCAGCTCCTGCTCCTGGGTGGGGTAGCCCAGGGAGATGCGCAGCAGGAAGCGGTCTAGCTGTGCCTCCGGCAACGGGAACGTGCCCTCGTACTCAACGGGGTTCTGGGTGGCCAGCACCATGAAGGGCCGTGGCAACAGGTGCGTGACCCCATCTACCGTCACCTGCCGCTCCTCCATGGACTCCAGGAGAGCGGACTGGGTCTTGGGTGTGGCGCGGTTTATCTCATCGGCCAGGACAATGTGGGCCAGCACCGGGCCGGGACGGAACACAAAGTTGCCCAACTTCTGGTCGTACATAGAGACGCCGGTGATATCGGAGGGGAGGAGGTCGGGGGTGAATTGGATCCGCTTGAAGGTGCATCCTGCCGAAAGGGCCAGGCTCTTGGCCAGGGTGGTCTTGCCGACGCCAGGCACGTCCTCGATGAGGGCGTGGCCGTTGCACAGCAGCGCGGTGACTGCCAACTCCACCGCCTGCTCTTTCCCAACAATGACCTTCTTAATGTTGTCTACCAGCCTGATGAGCACACTGGGCCCTGCCCCCGCTTCCACCTGGTGTCCCTCCTGAAGGACCCTGGAATAGGTGCTGTCTACACCATGCAAATATTATACCCCGGCCCCCGAAGTTTACCAAAAAGCATGGTGCTTGGGCCAAGGGCAGACGGTGCGCCTTCGGGCGAAAAGCGGAGCGCCGACGTGGTCAGGAACAGGGCTATGGGCGGTGGGGGGATCGAACCTCCGACCTCCTCTTTGTAAGAGAGGCGCTCTCACCGCTGAGCTAACCGCCCGCAAGGTGAACAAGGTTGGTGCGCTTGGCGGGACTCGAACCCACAGCCTCAGCCTCCGCAGGGCCGCGCTCTATCCATGGAGCTACAAGCGCATGAAATCTGGTGCCGAAGGTGGGATTTGAACCCACATGAGCGAAAGCTCACTACGCCCTGAACGTAGCGCGTCTGCCATTCCGCCACTTCGGCATGGTGGGCGGCACAGGACTTGAACCTATGACCTCCTGCGTGTGAAGCAGGCGCTCTAACCACTGAGCTAGCCGCCCGTGTCGGGCCGAACTGGCTATGGCAGGATTCGAACCTGCGACCTAACGATTATGAAGCGCCCGCTCTGCCGCTGAGCTACCTAGCCGCGGGAGGTCGCGATGCTCTTGGTCATACTATACCAGCCTATGCGGCACTGTCAACGCGCGGCCGTGTCCGGCGCGGATTGGCGCTCCAGCGCGGAGGCTAGCCGCAGGTAGTGTGCCTCGCGTGGTCGCACAGGCTCTCCAGGGCGGCCCCCGGCGGTCCCGGGTCCGGCAAGCCGCCAGGCCCCGGTTGGCACGAGCCTTGGGCCGTATCGCACTTCGCTTCGTTGACACCTCTTTCCCCCTCTGCTAGCCTGAAAAAGGCCTCCTGAGAAGGGCGTGTATGATCCTGATCACCGGCGCCACCGGCTACGTCGGGCGGCACCTGGTGCCCGCCCTCCAGAGGGCAAGGGTAGGGCCGCTGCGGTGCCTGGCGCACGCTTCTGCCAAGTCAGCCTCCCTCCAACAAAGCGCGGTGGAGTGGGTGCACGGCGACGTTGGTGACCCCGACTCCCTGCGCCGGGCGATGCAGGGCGTCACCACGGTGGTGCACCTGGTGGCGGTCATCCGTGAGCGCCCGCCCGCAGTCACCTTTCAAACGGTCAATGTGGATGGCGCCCGCAACGTGGTGGAAGCGGCCAAGGCCGCCGGAGTGGCCCATTTCGTTCACATGAGCACCATTGGCGCCCAGGACAACCCGGCCTACCCATACCTGCGGAGCCGATGGCTGGCCGAGCATGCCGTGGTCCGGAGCGGCCTTCCCTACACCATCCTGCGGGCCTCGATTCTGTTCGGAGAGGGGGACGAGTTCTTCCCGCTCCTGGCAGCCCCGGTGAAGGCGTTGCCCGTGGTCCCCATCGCTGGCGATGGCAAGGCCCGCTTCCAGCCCTTGGCGGTGGACGACCTGGCCCGCTGCCTGGCGAAGGTCGTTAGCCAGGCAGGGCCCCAGGGTAAAGTCCTGGAGTTGGGAGGCCCGGAGCAGTTTACCTACGAGGGACTGGTAGACCTGGTGGGCGAGACGCTGGGAGTGCGCCGCTGGAAGGTACATGTTCTCTTACCGCTGATGCGTGCTGCGGCTTGGGTCATGGAGCATACACAACCCTACCCGCCCGTGACCCTCCAGCAGCTCAAGGTGCTGCCAGTGGACAACGTCACTGCGCTGGACTCGGTCCAGGCGCAGTTTGGGTTTGTTCCCAGGTCACCCCGGGGCAACATCAACCACATCCGTCAGGTCAGCCGGGCCGATGCCTGGCTTACCTTGTTGGGGTCCATGCCCAGGCGCCTGCGGCACCGCTAGGCACGCCTCTGGCTTCTGTTGGCCCCGGTGGAACAGTACCAGGATGGGAGCAGAGTGGAGTACCTTGCTGCGTTGAAGTACCTGCTGGGGTTGGCCGACCTGGAGCGCATGGTGTCGCCAGCGGGCCAGCGTCCCCGGTATACCCTGGACCGAATGCTCAGGCTCCTGCGTCTCTTGGGGGACCCGCACCGCCGGGTGCCTGCGGTGCACGTGACCGGCACCAAGGGCAAGGGGAGCACCGCGGCCATGATCAACAGCATCCTGCTGGCCGCCGGCTACTCGACAGGGTTGTACAGCTCGCCGCACCTCCACACCTTCCGCGAGCGGGTCCGCCTGGGCCAGACTCCCCTCAGCGAGGACCACTTCGCGGCCCTGGTGCAGCAGGTGCAACCAGTGGTGGAGCTCCTGGCCCTCGAAGGCGCCGACGGGCGTCCCACCACCTTCGAGGCCCTGACGGCGATGGCTTTTCTCTGCTTTGCGCAGCAGCCATGCCAGTACCAGGTGCTGGAGGTGGGGCTGGGGGGTACACTGGATGCCACCAACGTGGTAGAGCGGCCCCTGGTCTGTGTCATTACCTCCATCAGCCTGGACCATACCGCCATCCTGGGCGACACTTTGGGACAGATCGCAGCGGACAAGGCAGGCATCATCAAGCCCGGCGCGGCCGTGGTGACGGCACCCCAGGCGACCGAGGCCCTGGAACCCATCCGCCGGGCCGCAGCCCACCAGGGGGTCGAGCTAGCCGAGGTAGGCCGCCAGTACCGATGGTCCCGCGGGCCGTGGGGCCTGGACGGCCAGCACTTCACCATCGAGGGACCCGATGGCACCTTCTCGGGGTGGATTCCCTTGCTGGGGGAGCACCAGCTTGAGAACGCGGCGTGCGCCCTGGCTGCGGCCCGTGCCCTGGAACGGCGGGGCGTCGCCATTGGCCCCGGGGCGTTGGTAGAGGGGTTCAAGCGCGTCCAGTGGCCCTGCCGCATGGAGGTGTTGTCCCGGCACCCCCTGGTGGTGGCCGATGGCGCCCACAACCCCTACTCAATGATAAGGCTGCGGGAGGCGGTGGATGGCTACCTGGAGCACCGCCGGCTCCTCCTCATCTTTGGGGTCTCTGCCGACAAGAAGCTGGAGGAGATGTTGGCCGTCTTCGCGCCGCTGAAGCCTTTGGTGCTGGCGACTCGCTCGCGGCACCCGCGGGCTGCGCCACCGGAGCGCACGGTCAGGGCTGGCCAAGCTCTGGGCCTGGAAGTGGTGTCTACCCAGGAGGTAGCGGCGGCTGTCCGTCAAGCGGAAGACCTGGCGCGCCCTGGCGACCTGGTGTTGGCCACCGGCTCCCTCTTCCTGGCAGGAGAGGTGCGAGAGGTCTTGAAGGGAATAGCCCCGGAGATTTACCCTGAGCTTCAGCCCAACCCTGTGGCTCCGCCAGCGGGGAGCCTATAACCCGAAAACAGCGATTGCCCCCCGTAGGGCGTCCCGACGTGTCCCGATTCATCGGGACGACCTACAGCTTAAATCGCTATTCTTGGGCCTATAAGGACGGGATTGCATGAGCAGCGGAAGGAAGCGCGTCGTTGTCACCGGCCTGGGGGCCATGAGCCCCCTGGGTCAGTCCGTGCAGCAATTTTGGGGAGGACTGGTGGCCGGCAAGTCCGGCGTCGCCCCCATTACCCTGTGCGATGCTTCGGAGTTCACCTGCCGCATTGCCGGCGAGGTCAAGGGCTTTGACCCCGAGGCTTACATAGACCGGCGAGAGGCCCGCCGCATGGCCCGCTTCTCGCAGTTGGCGGTGGCAGCGGCTGGTCAGGCCCTGGCCGACGCCGGCCTAAACCCCTTGTCGGGGGACCCGACGCGCTACGGCATAGTGCTGGGCAATGGCAACGGCGGGTTCCCCACCACCGAGGAGCAGTGCCGCGTCCTGGTAGCCAAGGGGGGGATGCGCGTGTCGCCTTTCTTTGTCCCCATGATCCTGCCCAACATGGCCGCGGCCAACGTTAGCCGTCTCTTCGGCCTCAAGGGCTACACCAACACCTGTATCACCGCCTGTGCCGCGGGCACCCAGGCTGTCGGCGAGGGGGCGGAGGCCATCCGGCGGGGGGTAGCCGATGTGGTGGTTGCCGGTGGGACCGAGGCCGGCATCGGCCCGCTGGGGTTGGCGGGTTTTTGTGTCATCAAGGCCCTCTCCAGCCGCAACGAGGAGCCGGAGAAGGCCAGCCGTCCCTTCGACGCCAAGCGCGACGGGTTTGTCCCCTCAGAGGGAGCCGGCATCCTGGTGCTGGAGGGCCTGGAGCACGCCCTGGCGCGTGGAGCAAGAATCCATTGCGAGGTGGCGGGCTGGGGGGTCACCTCCGACGCCTTTCACCTTGTGCAGCCCGACGAGGAGGGTGACGGCGCGGCGCGCGCCATCTTGGTGGCCCTCCAGGACGCAGGAGTCACCCCGGAGGAGGTGGACTACATCAACGCCCACGGCACCTCTACGCCCCTCAACGACGCGGCGGAGACCAAGGCAATCAGGCGGGCCTTCGGCCAGCGGGCGGCGAAGGTGCCTATCAGCTCCACCAAGTCCATGATCGGCCACGCCCTTGGCGCCTCGGGGGCACTGGAGGCCATTGCCTGCATCATGAGCATCCAGACCGGAGTCATTCACCCGACTATCAACTACGAGTTCCCTGATCCGGAATGCGACCTGGACTATGTGCCCAACCAGGCCCGCCGTTGTGAGGTACGGGTGGCGCTGTCCAACAGCTTCGGGTTCGGGGGACAGAACGCCTGCCTCGTGCTGCGCCGATACGAAGAATAGTAGGTCTATACCAGGGCACAGCCTCCGGTTTTCCTTGACAACTCCTTGGGGCTGCACCTAAACTACGTTTGCTGTTTGCAGGGCCAGGCCCCAGAAGCAAGCCTGCCTTTGCCACGGGCCCGGCCAGGGGCCCGATGGCGCAAGGATGGCAGGCTGCCAGCCAGTGAGTTTGACTACAGCGTTGGAGTGCCATGGCTAGCTCTGGGCTCACCGTCCTTGGGATTCATGACGGCCACGACGCGGGAGCAGCCCTCATCCGCGATGGCCGTGTCCTGGCAGCCGTCCAGGAGGAGCGACTCCGCAATATCAAGCACTACAGTGGTGTCCCCACCCTGGCTATACGAGAGGTCTTTCGCATCGCCGGCGTTGACCCGGGGGATGTGGGCCTCATCGCCATGGCGGGCCTGGTACGTGTCCATGCGCCTTTGCGCGAGCGCCCCCTTTACGTCAGCCTGTTTGAGTTCCTGAGCCCTGTCATCGCCAGTGGGACTTTCGCCAAGCTCTACGTCAACATCCTCCACCGCTTCCGCAAGATGACCGAGGTAAAGGCCATCCTGGACGAGTTGGGTTTGAGCGACCGGCGCATCACCTTTGTTGAGCACCACACGGCCCACGCCGCTTGTGCCTACCGGAGTTGCTCCTGGGGGTATGAGGAGCCTGTGCTGGTGCTGACTGCTGATGGCTCTGGCGATGGGTTGAGCTCCACGGTCAGCGTGGGCAACAATGGCCGGATGGAGCGCGTCGCTGAGACAATTTACTACCACTCCCTGGGCAACGTCCTCTACAGCGAGATAACGCGCTATCTGGGCATGACACCCTGGGACCACGAGTACAAGGTGATGGGGCTGGCCCCCTATGGCCGCGCCGACCTCTGCCTGGACCGGGTCAAAAAGATTATCCGCGTGGACGAGAGGGACCCGCTGCGTTTCCGCAACACCATTGGTGGCTACACCCAGGGGATGCAGCCCAAGCTCCGGAAGCTGCTGGCCGGCCAGCGCTTCGACAACATCGCCGCCGCTACCCAGCAGTGGTTCGAGCAGTTGATGGTCCAGTGGGTCAAGAACGCCGTCGCCGCCACTGGGGTCCACAAGCTGGCCTGCGGGGGAGGCCTCTTCCTCAACGTCAAGGCCAACAAGGCCATCCTGGCGCTGGAAGAGGTGGAGGACGCCTTCTTCTACCCCGCAGCAGGCGATGACGGCATCGCTGTGGGAGCAGCCCTGGAGTCCTACGCCGCCGAGTGCCAGCAGCGTGGCTTGGCCCTCCAGAAGGTGCCTATCGAGGGAGTCTACTACGGCCCGTCCTACTCGCCTCAGCAGATTGAGGATGCCCTGCGGGAGTCCGGTTGGTACCGCCAGGCCAAGCCCATGGAGAACGCTGAGGATGCCGTGGCGGACCTGCTGGCCTCTGGGCGCATCGTTGCCCGCTTCGCCGGCGGCATGGAGTGGGGGCCCCGGTCCCTGGGCAACCGCTCCATTCTGGCCAAGGCTACCGACACGCGGGTGGTGCACCGCATCAACTCCGCCATCAAGCAGCGGGACTTCTGGATGCCCTTCGCCCCCTCGGTCCTGGAAGAGGCCATGCCGCAGTACGTGAAGCGGCCGCGGCCTGCGCCCTACATGATCCTGGCCTTCGACACCACGGAGAAGCGGGACGACCTGCTGGCGGCGCTGCACCCCTACGACTTCACCGCCCGCCCCCAGAGCGTCTCGGCAGCCCATAACCCTACCTACCATGCCCTGCTCAAGTCCTTCCAGGGACGCACCGGCCTGGGCGGGCTGCTGAACACCTCCTTCAACTTGCATGGCTACCCCATTGTCTGCACGCCGCAGCAGGCCCTCTGGACCTTCGAGCGCTCTGACCTGGATGCCCTGGCCCTGGGCCCCTTCCTGGTGACCCGCGACGGCCGCGGACCGAGCAAAGGTTAGAAAGGGCGGCATGCGAGTCCTCAACGTTCTCCACCACGTAGCCACGGGAGGCCCCCAACTCTACGCGCTTGCGGTGGCCAGGAAGCTACGCTGCCAGGGTGTAGACGTTGTGTTTGCGTTGCCAAATGGCAATTCCTCGTTTCCGGCGACCCTAAAGCAAGAAGGATTCGCAGTCCACCAGCTTACTCTAGTGTGTCCGCGACCTCCTGATAGCCTGGCTGGCCTTCTTGTCTTTGTTCGATGGGTTGTTACGTTCCCTTGGAGCGTCTATCGCCTGATCCAGATCATGCGTCAGGAGCATGTGGATGTGGTGCACGTCCACAGTGTTCTGACCCTCCAGGCCATCTTTGCCGTAGTGCTACGACGGCGCACCACGGTCTGGCTTTTTCACGAAACATTGGTCCCAAAGTGGTACGTTCGGTTCGCTCTGGTGTGGGGACGTCTAGCCCGAGCCAAGATGGCTGTGGTGGCGCAAGCGGTGGCTGACCGCTATTTCCCGCGCCAGTCCTCGAGGCCTTTCTTGCTCCACGCCCCCGTAGACCTTGAGCGCTTCGACCCCACAAAAGTCACCATTGAGGACTGCCAGCGGTTACGAAAGGAGCTGCACATCCCGGTGGGTCACCGTGTAGTCCTAACGGTGAGCAACATTCACCCCGGGAAAGGCATTCACTACTTCGTTGAAGCCGCGGCGCGCATGACAGAAGAGAGGGACGACCTCACGTTCGTGGTCGTCGGCAAGCCCTTGCCGTCACGGGCCAGCTACCAGCAACGGATCATGGCCATGGTGCAGGCGCGGGGGCTAGAGGAACGATTCCGCTTCACGGGGTGGCGCGACGACACTCCACAACTGCTGGCCATGAGCGATCTCTTCATTCTTGCGTCGCCTCAGGAGGCGTGTCCGATGGTGGTCCTGGAAGCGATGGCCATGGCGAAGCCCACCATCGCCATGGATACGGGTGGCGTCAAGGAGATCATCCAGGACGGCTTATCTGGGATAGTGACACCTCCACATCAACCAGACGCCATCGCGAACGCGGCGCTTGCGCTCTTGGCCGACAGCGGGCGTGCAGCCGCTCTCGCGGCGAACGCAAGGCCCAGAATGGCGGCCATCTTTTCTCTGGACACCTGCGCAGAGCGGCATGTTGCCCTGTACCTGAGAGCCTTGGCGGAAAGCCGCCGCCCACCGCTGTCGCCGAGTGAGAGCTATGGGGGTGGCGCCTGACGTAATGATACGGAGAATCGGAGCAGAAGAAGAGTATGAGTGCCGTTCGCCCCGACATGCCCAGTTGCCTATTATGTGGAAGCGAGACCACCGAACATCTGCAGGTGCCCGGCTGGGGTGCTATGCGCCGGTGCATAGCATGCGACTTCGTGTTCGCTGACCCAATGGTTCTTCCTTCAACCGCCACAGAACTCTTCAGCCGCGCCTACGAAGGGGTCGAGGCGAGGAGCGACATGTATGAGTTCCAGCGACGCATTTCAGTACATGAGGAAGTGCAACGCACCCGCGTGAGCCCCCACACGATGCTCGGCGGGGCCGGTAGGAAGGCCCTGACAGTGATACAACGTGCTGTCCCTCCCGGTTCCGTGGTGTTCGACATAGGGTGCAGCGTCGGTTACTTCTTGGACGCCGCTGACAAGCTGGGGTACAAAGCCGTGGGGCTGGATGTGGCCAAACCTGCTGTAGAGCTGGTCCGCGCGAAGGGCTATCCAGTATGGCATGGCACCATTGACACGGTTCCCCAAGGCTGGGTTGAGCCGCAGGTATGTACGTGCTTCTTCGCCCTCCATCATATGACAGACCCTATAGGCTTTCTTACCGCAGTCAGGGGAAAGTTCCCTCGCGCAATGTTCATCGTGTCCGAATACAGACAGGACCGCTTGATCCGACATAAGCCCAACTTTGATCCACTCATGGGGCGTAACCTGCCACCGAGAAGCTATTCCTGGTGGAACCAGCAGACGCTTCAGACGGCGATGGAGCGTGCTGGCTATGAAGCCAAGGTCACATCTATTGCTGCTCAGCCGAGGGAAATCGGCGTCCCGGGCGCTCCCAGTGTGTACGAAGGCCTTCACCGGTACTTCCGCTTCGCGCTGCCCTGGTTGGTGGCTATCTACTACAACTCGCTTCCTTTCGTGGGCTGGCCGTGGGCGTTGTACAATCGGGTCCGTTCGGGTCCTGCCTTTATCATGGCGGTAGGGAAGCCAAGGTAAGCGAAGCAGTGCTCCTGCACTTCACCAACGGTCAGACACCCTGGTGAAGTCCATGTTCGGCGTGATTGACCGCTACAAGGGCCGCGCCATCCCTGAGGCCATCCTGCCCAGCATCAAGTGGCGGGCGGCGCGGTGACCGTACACTGACGCACTGAGGAATCACCGCGGCTCTGGAGGGAGTGCTGAGCAGAGGGGTGCTAGATGGGACAGCGACAGCCGCGAATAAAGGCGTCCAAGGTGCAGGTTGCCGAATCTGCGCGAGTGGCCGATGATGTCGATATCCAGGCAGAAGAGGTGTACATCGGCCCAGGGGTGAGCCTCGGCGCGAGGTTCAGGTTTGAAGGCCAGCGGCTCCTCCTAGAGGCCGGCGCAGGCGTGGGGCGCGATGTCAATGTCAAGGCAGAGATGTTCCACCTGGGGCATAGGGCAGTGGTCGAGCATGAGTGCTCCATTTCAGCCCTCCGTGGGCGCCCGGCCAAGACTTTCACCCTAGGGGACTGCTCCTTTCTGGGGTATTCTTCCACCGTGGTGGCACCTGTTGTAGAGGTGGGCGACTACACGATTCTTCACAACCACATGCTGATCATGGGCGATGAGCCCTTGACCATGGGCCACAACTGCTGGGTGGGTCAGCAGACCATCCTCAACTCGGCCGCCAGGCTTACCATCGGCCACAACGTGCGCATTGGCACCCAGTCCCAGATATGGACTCACGTGGCCAGCGGCGAACTCCTGGAGGGGAGCACCTTGTTCGGCATGCACCCCATCACTCTTGAGGACGATGTGTGGATTGTAGGTGGCGCCGTCGTCTCACCAGGGGTGGTCATGAAGCGGAGGAGCGTCCTGATGGTGGGCGCGGTGCTCAGCAAGAATGTTGAGGAGGGCCACTGCTACGGCGGTGTTCCCGCCGTGGACATCACGGACAAGATCCGCCCCTGGCGGTCCATTACCCTTGACGAGAAGTGGGCTATGCTCCAGGGGTTCATTCGTGAGTTCGAGGAATCGGAGCCCAGGTACCGGGGCCGCATTCGCTGCTTCGAGACCTTGCCAAGTGGCCAGGAGCCGGACCCAGGCGGCGAAGCTACTATTGTTGTCATCAAGCACGGAGAAGCCCAGAACCTTGGTGGTACCGTATCTGTTTTTAGCCTGGAGACCAAGCACTATACGAAGAAACGGACGGAGCTGGAGCAGGCCTTTATCCGCTTCAACGTGGGCTATCGAGCCCGGTTCCTGCCAATCTAGTGCTGCTTCCGCGTTACCAGTTCCTCGTAGATCGCCTCAACAGCGCGCACGCTCCTATTCAAGTCCCACTTGGTCTCAGCCAACTCGCGGGAGTGCCGGCCCATGGATGCTAGCCGCTCCGGCTGCTGAAGCAAGGTTGCTAGACACTCTGCTGCCTCACCCAACCGTTCCATAACCAGGATGTGCCCATTCTCACCCTCAAGTACGGTACCCTTCTCAATCGCTGCTTCTGTGTTGTCCCTGCTGAGGATAATCACAGGCTTTCCGCATCCCATAGCCTCCAGGGTGGCAGACCCGATGATACCTGATTCCTGGGGAAACAGGTAAAGGTCATAGCACTGGGCTACTCGAGGCACATCGTTGCGGAAGCCCAAGAAATGAGTGTACTCGGTAACCCCCAGGTCTTCAGCCAATGCTTCAAGTTCGCCCCGGAGCGGCCCATCTCCTGCAATCACCAGATGTGCATGGGCAGTGTGCTGTCGCACTGCTGCCAGCAGGCGGATGGCATAGTCCACACGCTTGAGGGGGCTCAGACGCGAGATGACGCCCAGCACCTGGGCGCCTGGAGGCAGTCCTATTTGGCTCCTCACCTCTTGTATCAACTCTGGATGTGGAGAGAACTCCTCAAGGTCCACACCATACGGGATGGCCCGGACCTTGGATAGCGGCATCCGCCGTTGCTGCATCCAGGGTATCGCCTCCTGGCCTCCTGCCAGAAAGCGGTCTACCAGATTGTAGGTCACTTTACGGAGGGGCCAAATGTGGGTCTCTAGCCAGACCGGGGCACCGGCAAATTCTGGGGGGCCCGTGCTGCTGTACACCACGGGTCGGCCCGCCAGCTTTCCGCCCACGCGGGCAAAGTAGGAAGCAGCTTGCAAATGGGTGTGGACTACGTCAATGTTTAGCCTGCGGACCAGTTGGTAGAAGGTCAGGATGTGTCGCCAGTGCAGTGGCCTGCCCAGGCGTATCGCTTCCTTTTCTAGCAGGATAACACCCACGTCGGGACGCAGGTCAGCCGCGACGGTCAAGGGTTCGCCGCAGGCGATCCAGACCCGGAACTTTTCCCGGTCCAGGCGGTTGGCCAGGCGCACCACGTAGGTCTCGGCTCCACCCACGCCCAGGCTGTTGATGACCTGGAGGGCGTTGTATGGCGGCTTGTTTGTGTTCACGTGCCCAAGACTCCTCACTCGGGGTTCCGCCTGGCATCCGACGCGCCCAGCTCGGATTCGGGTCGAGCAATCAGGCGCCGGCGCCATACCTTCGCCAGTGCCAGGACTGCAAACCGTGGTCCCAATGCCACAGCAAGGGCCGCCCCGGAAGCCATGAGAAAGAGCGCCAGTCGTAGCCCCAGTGACAGCGGATAGCTGGGCACGGTCCACGCGACGGCACTACCCACCAGCCCCGCACCGCTGGAAAGGGCGACCAGGGCAACGACGGTCCGGTGCTGAAAAGGTAGCGGGAAATGCCGCTGCGAGAACCAATAGGCTGCTGCTACCATCGCCAATGTTCCCGCAAAGGTTGCCCCCGCTGCGCCCAGGAAGCCGTACCGGGGCACCAGCAAGAAATCTAACCCTACGTTGACAGCCACCCCCAGGGCTACCGCCAGCGCAAGGTATATGGTCTTCTTCGGGATGCTCAGGTTGACCGAGAAGTAGTAGTACAGGCCGCTGAGCACCGCGGTGCCAGTCAGCAGGCCGATCACCCGGGCCGCAGGGATGAAGCTGAGGCTGGCCAACAGCCGCACCAGCTCCGGGGCGAAGATGGTGAAGAAGGCCCACAGCAGCCCGCCCAGCAAGAGGTAGTAGGTGAGCAACCGGGCGAAGGCTACCTTGGCAAACTGCTGCTGGTGGATCTGATAGGCCAGCGGGGGCCAGGCCATCGCAAATCCCGAGACGGCCAGCCTAGAGACGGAGGCAACGCGGCTCCCCACTCCATACTGTCCTATGGCCTCCAGGTCCGTGAACCGGAGCAAGAACAGGCGGTCGGTGTAGTTGAGAGCGAAGGTCAGCAGGTAGGAGAGGAGGAACGGATAGCCGAACAGGACCATCGCTTTGATGAGCGGACTGGAGAGAGTCGGCCTGAGCCAGCGTGTTATAAACACCAGCCCCAGCCCGGCGAAGGCCGTGTAGCTGAGGAGCTGGGCCCGGAACACCCCCTCGATCCCCTGGTCCAGGCGCAGGACCAGGAGCAGGGCCAACCCGATGTACGCAACGGCCGAGCCAAACGATAGGATGAGGAACCCTACCCGCTGGAAGCTCCTTCGCAGCAGGCTTTGACAGAACTGGAGGACCACCAGGGCAGGGATGGACCAGATGGCCAGGGTCATGGCGCCCAGGTGCTGGGCCTCGCCGAAGAGCAGATGGGCTGTCCATCCCCTGCTCAGCCAAAGGGCTCCCGTCACCACGATGGTTGCGAGCAGGATGACGGCGAAGCCGGAACTGACTACGCGCTGGCGCTCCTGGGCGTCATCGCTATCCGACCAGAAGCGCACGACTCCGCTGTCAACTCCCAGGGTGGCTGCGACTGAGCCCAGCGACACCAGGAGGGTCAGCAAGTCTATCGCTGCGTACTCGGAGGGTGCCAGGACCCTGGCCAGCACCGGCAGCAGCAGGACCTGGACTCCTCGGCTCAAGCCCACGCCGCCGCCATACAGCACCACGTCTCCGGCAAGCACCCGGAAAAGGCGCTTGGGAGGGCTGTCTTTCACGGCCACACTCACGGAGGCACCTGGCCTGTCCAGCACGCCATGCTAGTAGTCCAGCAGATAGCCATCGGCCAGCCTGATCACGTCATTGGGGCCCGGGTTTGGTGTTACGTACCCGGTGCTGAGCTGCACATAGGCTACCGCGCTCCAGTTGAACCCGGCGATTATGCGGGCCGGTGCGTCCAGCCGAAGGTCTACCCTTTGCCACCCTCCCGACTGGGTGGCAAAGTGGAAGCGGGCCTCCCGCTTGGCCACGTCGAAGAAGCTTACGGTAACGCCACGGTTGGCGTTGGCGTAGACCTGGAACTGCAACACATCGTAGCCGGACCAGTCCTGAAGGCTGGCGAAGACGGCCTGCCCGCCCCAGTTGGCGAACTCCCCCGAAGAGACCTCGACGCTCAGGAACGCCCGGTCCCCCTGCTCGCCGCCTCCTGATGCGGCATTGCTAAAGACGGCCCTTCCGATCTTGCCGGTGCCCCAGGGCTTGAAGGTATTCCACGGAGTCCCCATGGTGGGGCCCAGGGCGAAGGTGAACGGCTTCAGGCGTCGCGGGATGGGTGTTGGGGTGGGGGTAGGCTTGGGCGTCGGTGTGGGGGATGGTGCCAGCGTAGGAGTGGGGGTCGCCGCCGGTGCCACGCTGGGGGTGGGTGACGGAGTGGATCCGGCGATGGGCATCGAGCGGAAGCTGATCAGGGTAGCGTCGCCAAACCTGAAGAGGTCGCCTGGGGCAGGCGCGGGCCCACCGTAGCCCGTGAGCAGCGTCACAAAGGAGACAGCGGCCCAGTCAAACCCTTCGGTCGTCTTGGATTGCTTGGTCAGGTCCAGCGCGACTTGCTGCCACTGCCCTCCCTTAGTGACGAAGTCGAACCGGACCTCTCGCTTGGCGCTGTCACTCATTGAGAGTGAGAGGCCACGGTTGGCGCTGGCGAAGAGCCTCAGTTGGAGCACCTCGAAGCCGCTCAAGTCCCGCACGCCTGGATATGAGAACTGGGCGCCCCAGGTGCCGCCCGTCCCGTCAGGCACCTGGACCTGGAGGTACGTGGTGTCAGCCCCCTCTCCGGGGCCCGCGGTGGTCAGGACTGGTTGGCCAATCTTCCCGCTGCCGGAGGGACTGAAGGCTTTCCATTGTCCTGCTGTGTCAGGAGCAGGCACCCAGGTAAATGGCTCCAGGCGAGTGGGGGTAGGCACCGCTGTGGGGGAGGATGTAGGCGTGACAGTCGGCGTCGGTGTCGGGCTGACCCCCGGCGGTGGGGTGGTCGTCGGTGTGGGCGCAGCCGTGGGGCTGGGAGTCGGGGGCAGGGCCGTCGGCGTGGGAGTGGCAGTCTCGCCATCGGGCGGCGAAGTATCCCCTCCGGACGCTGGCGGCGATGCCTCAGGGGTCCCTGGCGGCGGCTGCGCTGGACTCTGCTCTCCATAACCGAGCAATCGCCCGCCACCGATCTGGAGGCGGTCGCCCGGCTTGGGCAGGCTTCCTCCGTAGCCTGTCCTGAAGCTCAGGAGAGAGATGCTGCCCCAGTCGAACCCCTTGGCCAGGCTCGCCGGCTGTGTGAGGTCAATGTCTACCTGCTTCCAGGTGCCGGCCGCTGTAGTGAAATCGAAGCGAGCGAGCCGCTTCTGGCTGTCGGAGAGGACGAGCCCAAGGACCTGGTTACTGGTGGAATAGACGGTGAAGCTCAGTACTTTGTACTGGGACCAATCCTCCACCCCACTCGTGCGAAGGTCAACAACCCAGTACTGGTTCTTGCCCTGCTGGACCTCGATGTTCAGATAGAGCTGCTGCCCACCCGCTGGCTCCGGAGGCGAAGGGTCCGGGGCTGTTGCTGCGATGGCTGGCGCCCCGATGCTGCCTTCTCCCCAGGCCCAGGCGTTCCCTGCCACCTTTCCGTCGGTACTGAGGGCCAGGTCGGTCGGCCTCACCTGGAAGCGCCAGGCGGTGGGTGGCAAGACCTCGTAAACGCGGCTATCGCCCTTGGCATACCGTGCGATGAGGAACGGGTTCTGGTCAAGCAGTTTCACGTAGGCTGAAGGTGAGAATGGCTTGCTCCTGGTCTGCCCCTTCCCTCCCAGAATGCGTAACTCGAGGTACGAAGGGTCAGCAGTCACTAGGACATAGCGCACGTCATACTTGCGGAAAAGCTCGGCAGCCAAAGCGATGTCCTGCGGCCGTTGCCAAAACTTCCACAGCTCCTTGGGGCGGGCCGGACCACCCATAGGGTTATTGTAGTGATAGGCCACGGACTGGGGCTTCAGGGACTGAAGGTACATGCTGGAACGGGAGGCGTCGTTTAAGACCAGTTGGTCGGGGGGGACGTTCTCCGCTATCCACCGCATGGCCCCTATGTCGGTCTGGAAGTACTCTGAGTTGGTGAGCCAGACATAACGTTTGTTCAGGGGAGTCCCGATGCTGAAGCCTTCCCCGACGTAAGGTGCCAGCGTGGGAAAGAGTCCTATCAGGGCCGCCCCGGCCAAGACCGGGACCAGCAAAGGCAGACGGCGGTGAGGGATGGGGCCCACAGAAGATCGAAAACCCAACTCGACTTGGCCCAACCGAGGCGATTCCAGCAGCCCTCTGCCGTAGTGCACTACGGCGGCGAAGATCACCGGCCACGCTAACAGAGTCAGCATCATTGCGCTGCGGTTGGGCAGAATGATGCTGACCATCGGCCGGATGGTCTCAAACATCGATAGGGCGACAAGTGTGCCGACGACCAGATACAGGACCGCCAACGCCCGAAGACGTGTTCCTACCAACAGAAGAGAAACACCCATCGCAACGGCCACAGAAATGCCATTGACATTGGCAAGACTAAAAAAGGTGGTCGGGTCAACTTGGAAGGCGCGCGCCTCTACAAGAGTATCCTGAATGGTGCCTTCGTTTAGGGCCTGTGCCTTCCCCCAGAGAAACCAAAAGCGGTCGTGAAGATCCGCGGTGGCCAGAGAACTGGCAACCAAAGCCAGGAACCCCAACGCTGCGAGGCTCCCCCCGGCGATGATTATTTGCCTGGGGCTGAGCAGCGCTCGTCTGTGTGTCCCCGCGGCGCGGCTAGACGGGGAGCTGAGCCGCTTGGCGGATAGCGTTTCGAAGCTGCGGGGAACTCTGGCCTTTGCTAGAGCGCCAGCCTTCTGAAGGAACTGGCTCGTCTTCCGACCGAACGCAGTGATCCTACACACACCAGTGCAAAGACCTCTTTTAAGCGCGCCAACCCAGAAGGAAGTCCTGGGCTCGACCGTACCCTGCCTGAGTGGTCGCGGTGCGCTGGCCTCCCCACCTGGTTGAGGGCGGCCAAGGCGATCGTTGCTCCCGTTGAAGCTCACCAATAACTGGTAAAGTCCGAAGCGGGAGTAGGTCGCTATAGCACTGCCGAGTCGGCGTACTGTTTGCTTCGCCACACGGACTGTACTCTTATGGAACAAAGGGATCATTGCAACTACGAGGAGCGGGACCATGGCGACATAGACAGCAAATGGAGGGTAACTCAAGGTCAGCGCTGCCCCGAAGAGGGCTGCGATGGCCGCAAAGTGAGCCCAGCTATATCGGTCTACCTGCTTGATGCTGACGTTCGTTGAATAGCCGGCGAATGTTATCATAAGCGCGAAGGCCAAGATGTTGGCATAGGGCCCATTATAGAAATATCCTACTACCCAGCGGTCGACACCTAGATTGGGATGAGCAGAGAACGCAGCAAAGAATCCGACGACGCTGAAGAACAGCGACCGCGTGGCCAGGAAGCCCAGGCTCAGGACCAGGGCCGGGACCAGGGCAGTGAGGGCAGCCCCGTAGTAGAGGACCATCCTCGCAGGGTACTCGTGGAAAAGCTCATTGACCGTTGCCATAGCGGTGTGCATGCCGGGTGGGTAGGTGAGGGGTTGCCCCGGCGAGATGGGTCCCCACGTCAGGGGTAGCTCCCGCGAGGAACTGATGAGCCCAACGAGCGGGGCATGTGCGACAATGACGTCGCCCAAGGGGGCCCACCCCATGTAGTCCGCCGCCCGCAAGAAGTACCACACGCTGAGGCCGAACAGCATCCCAGGCACTACGTTCTGTGGGGCCAGCCACTGGCCCAGGAGTACCCGGGGTTGCCGTAGCGTCGGCAGCAGAAGCAATAGCGAGGCCGCCGTTGCCACGCTGGAACTGGCCAGAGCAGTGATGCTGCTGACGCCAAGGATGGCGGCAAAGTAGTAGAGGGGAATAGTGGCCGCGATGCCCGTGCCGATGTACACCGGGACCTGGACCATAGGTGGCGACCGACGCAGTGTGTCCCCACCAAGCCATCGGCCCAGGACGTAGCCAACAGGCAGAGCTAACAGGTAGACAGTGAAGATGACGAGCACTATGATTCCGTGGCCCTACCGCAATGTCGGACGGAGAGAGTATACGCCCTAGTCGGCCCTGTTTCCAGCCCTTGGCTCTAACGCCTCGCCATGCTTCCGTAGGCTGTGGCGGCCCGGCAATGTCTCGTACATCACCAGCATCACCACAAGGCCGGAGACAAAGGTCAGCGCGCTGACGGCCCCGATGGCCACCTTGATGCCCAGGAAGTCGGCGATGAGCCCCGCTGCCAGCGCGCCCACGGCGAACCCCCCATCCGCGCCACGTCGGACCCGGCAGCCAGCAACGTGGGGTACACCAGCGCCGTGCCCAGGCCCAACAGCACCGCCCCCGCCAACCACGGCAGAAGCCTTCGACTATCACAAACATCCTACGCCTGAAGTGTGCTTGCATAGAGCTACCTGTAGGGACCTGTCCCAAGACTTCCTTGGGTACTGCCCTCGAAGGGGGTAGCCTGATGCCCTCGCCTTCAGGCCGGGGTGAAAAGCTCAACCCCTAGATGCTGACCACTCGATCGGCTGCCACCGTCAGCTCGGCCAGCAGCTTCGGGGTCATGAACTGAGCGTTCTTGCCCTTGAAATCATTTTCGGAGACCCCACGGGCCTTCCCACAGACCCCTCAGACGTAGATGGGGACGCCTCTGGAGAGCACCTGGGCAAGGAGCTCTTTGAGGGGCTGGAACCCCACGCCGTGGACCTGGTCGGCCACCTCGCTTTTCATGAGATAGGTGGCCTCGCCGGTCAGGGCCATCTGCGCCTTGTGGCCGGCCTCCAGCGCCCCCAGGGCAGCCACAAAGGGCAGCGTTGCCCGCGTCGGGTCGTCGGACCCGAAGGTACCAAGGTACAAGACCGTTGCCATAGTGCACCTCCCCCGTTCACTGTTGCGCAGCGTTACTCCACGTTGTAGAGCGCGCGGCGGGCCGAGTCTACCAGCGCCGCCTTCCGACGGGACCGGTCCTCGAAGGTTGCATCAGCGCAGGGATCTGAGGCGGGCCTGTCCCGCTCGGCAACATCCGGGAATACGGTCTCGGTAAGAACAGTGTAGCATGGCCCGCTGGCGTTGGTCAGGATGCGGAGGCGGCTGTACGCGGCACCGCTAAGTTGTCCACGCTTCTTGATGCTTTGACACTCCCAGAGCAGAGACGTAGCATAAGGGTATGGCGCCAAGGGGGGAGGGTTACTATGCGTTTGCCCAGGTTGCCGCGCAAGCCCAAAGTCATTCTGCGGGAGCGCCCGCCGGAGGTGGTGGCCCCTCCGGGCCAGTACCTCACCGACAAGTTCCCGGTGCTGACCTATGGGCCTACCCCGCGCATTGACCTCAAAAGCTGGCGGTTCCGCATCTTTGGCCTGGTGGAGCAAGAGGTGGCGCTCACGTGGACGCAGTTCACTGCGCTGCCCGCCAGGGCCATCACCGCTGACTTCCATTGTGTGACCCAGTGGAGCCGGCTGAACAATGCCTGGGAAGGGGTGGCCTTCACCGAGCTGCTGAAGCTAGTGGGGCGGCGGCCCGAAGCCCTCTTTGTGATGGTCCACTGCTATGGAGGCTATACCACCAACCTCCCCCTGGCTACCCTGACCGACGACACGGTGCTCTTCGCCTACAAGCACGACGGCAAACCCTTGCCACCTGAGCATGGAGGCCCCCTGCGGCTGGTGGTGCCCAAGCGGTACGGCTGGAAGAGCGCCAAGTGGGTCAACGGTCTGGAGTTCATGGGCCACAACGAGGCGGGCTTCTGGGAGCAGCGCGGCTACCACATGGAGGGCGACCCCTGGCAGGAGGAGCGCTACTCCTCAGACATGCTGCGCTAGTGGTGGCCACCGCGCGGAGGAGGGACGGTGAGCGGCCGTCGGAGTCGCGATGCCGCCTGGCTGGGGCTGCTCTCCCAGCGGGGCATCACCAGCTTTGTCGGTCCGGACATGCGGCCTTTGCCCGCCCTGCTGGAAGCGGCCGACCAGTTCAACCGAGGTGCCTACGCCGAGGCCCACGAGACCCTGGAAACCCTCTGGCGGAGCACCGACTATCCCCTGCGCCTGTTCTATCACGCCCTTTTCAAGGCTGCCGTTGGCCTGGAGCACCTCGGGAAGCACAACCTCAGGGGCGCTCGGAGCCAGTTGGAGGCAAGCCTGTCGCTGCTGGCCCCGTTCTTGCCCCACTTTATGGGACTCTGCACAGACGGGTTAGCGGATGCCCTCGCCGTGCGGTTGAGGCTGGCGGAAGGCGGCCAAGAGGTCCGCTGGCAGGAGTTGGAGATGCTGCCCAGACCACACCTGGCTCGCACAGCCACGGCGCCGCCCAGCGGGGGGCCAGTCGTGGTGTGAGTGGGGCTTTCTACGGGTGGCAGTGATAGTGAAGCCCCTTCTCTTTCGAGAAGGGGCTTCACTATGGTACGCCCGGAGCGCAGGGCAGACTATGCCGCGCTCTTTTCAGGTGAAGCGGCGGCTATCTCGGTGACGTCTTGCGGGATGTACCCACACTGGAGGCAGTGCCAGTAGTCACCCCAGACATCGTGGGTGATAGACACATCGCCGCGACACTTTGGGCACCCCTTGAAGAGGAGCACGGGCTTTACAAGTTCCATCATTGACTCACCTCCCCCGATTTCTCCACGGTATAACGTTTGGATGCGCTCAGTTGTTAGCAGGTCCTCCGAGCAACTTTGGCCCGCAGCGCCTGTTGTCACTGAGTCGTCACACCGTATTATTTGACTTGACATATGCCGTGTCAACCTGCTAGCATAGCCCCACGGTAGCATGATGGTAACAGTCTGGCATGTTAGTCTATGAGTGTGGCCCGCCAGGGACATGGGGGTACACGTTCGACGTCTACCAACAGGTAAGGGTGCCATGAGAAAGGGCGATGCAAAGCCGTTGCCGGTCCAGTTGGACCCTGCCATGCAGGACCAGGGGCCGATTGGCTCCCCCTCTGGCCCAGGCGGCCCGGAGGGGGTGGAGGCCCGACCGCAGGAGACCTCCGGTCAAGGCGGTGCGAGGCGAGTCCGCGTCCCGATCACCGTCACGCGGTCGCCGGCTCCACAGCCGTGGGGAGAGGGCGAGGGGGTCTACGTCATTAGCGTTGCCTCGCGTCTGCTGGAGATGCACCCCCAGACCCTGCGCAAGTATGAACGCCTGGGACTGGTCCAGCCATCGCGCACCCAGGGCCGGCTGCGCCTTTACTCCGATGAAGACCTGGCCCGCCTGCGGCTCATCAAGCACCTGGAGGAGGAGCTGGGGGTGAACTTGGCCGGCGTGGAGATGGCCTTGAACCTGCTTACTCGCCTGATGGAGATGCGTCGGCGGTTGCTAGGCACGATGCAGGGGGGCCTTAGAGGCCTCATCGAGGAGGAGATGGAGGAGATCTTCCGCCTCTTGCGCTTCCCTCCACCCGAGGAGTCTTCCTAACACCAATGGGCTTGGAGGCCGGTATGCCTGATGAGCAGCAGAAGGAAGGAATTAGTCCTGAAGGAGAGGTCACGCCGGAGGGGCTTTCCAACTCCTCAACCGGACCAGGGGCGACGCAGCTCAGGTCTGAGTTGGAAGAGGCCCAGCGGGAGCGGGCCCAGTTCCGAAGCCTGCTCCAGCGGGTGCAGGCGGACTTCAGCAACTACCGCAAGCAGGTAGAGACAGAACGGGAGGAGTCCCGCCGGAGTGCCGCCGTGCAGTTGGTCCTGGAGTTGCTGCCGCTGCTGGATGACCTGGAGCGGGTCGCCGCCCAGGCGCCCCAATCGGTGCGTCAAACCGATGGCGGGTGGTACGAAGGGGTCGGGTTGGTCCTCCAGAAGTTCCAGGCCACCCTGCACAAGGTCGGGGTGCAGCCCATTGACGCCCTTGGAAAAGCCTTCGACCCGTGGGAGCACGAGGCCGTCTCCTACCAGGAGACAGACCAGTCCCTCCCTGGCACCGTAGTCGGTGAGGTGCGCCGGGGGTACAAGCTTCATTCACGGGTCCTCAGGCCGTCTCTGGTGGTGGTGGCCCGGCCCTCGGCGAAGGCTTCCCGGGACACCGCTGGCGGGGAAACAGGTCGTGCTCCAGAACTGCCAGAAAAGGAGATCTAACGTTAGCATGGGAACTGTGAATAGGCCGCCCATCGGTTATCACCAGGATTTCCTCCTGCCGCGACTGCCACGGGGTTGTGAACAAACCACGATGGGTGACCCTCGTGGTGCGGAGATGCAGTACCGGTGTCTAGATGGTCTTCATGTACGACAGTACGGAGGTCGCCTTGTTGGACACTATGACCGCGTTGATCCTAGGCAAGACGCGGTGGGCCACCTTCTACGCGATGCCCCAGGTTGGGGTGCGGCGATCACTGGGGGAGCAGTTGCTGTCGGAGTGGGCTTGGCAACGAAGGATACGAGAAAGGCCCTGGGTTGGGGCCTAGCCGGCGCAGGTTTGTTCATATTGTTGGCTTGCTTGAGCAAGGAGGATTAGCAGCCATGGCCAAGGTAATTGGTATTGACCTGGGTACTACGAACTCGGTTGGCGCCGTGGTGATCGGCGGCGAAGGCACCGTGCTGGAGAGCGCGGAGGGCTCACGTCTGGTCCCCTCGGTGGTCGCTGTCAACCCCAAGACGGGCGAGCGGTACGTGGGCCTGGCCGCCAAGCGCCAGGCTATCGTCAACCCGGAGAACACTGTCTTCTCCGTAAAGCGGCTCATGGGCCGCAAGCACGCGGACCCCACGGTCCAGGAGGACGTCAAGCGGCTTCCCTACAAGATCGTGCCCGCTAAGAACAGCGATGCCTGGGTGGTCATGGGTGGCAAAGAGTACTCGCCACCCGAGATCTCCGCCTTCATCCTGATGAAGATTAAGGCCGATGCCGAGGCCAAGCTGGGGGAGAAGATTACCGACGCCGTCGTCACTGTCCCGGCCTACTTCAACGACGCCCAGCGCCAGGCCACCAAGGACGCCGGGCGCATCGCTGGCCTCAACGTGCTACGCATTATCAACGAGCCCACGGCCTCCGCCCTGGCCTACGGCATGGACAAGAAGAAAGAGGCCACCATCGCCGTCTTTGACCTGGGTGGTGGCACCTTCGACATCACCATCCTGCGGCTGGGCGAGGGCGTCTTCGAGGTCCTCTCCACGGCGGGGGACACCCACCTGGGCGGCGATGACTGGGACCAGCGGGTCATGGACTGGCTGGTGGAGGAGTTCCGCAAGGAGACCGGCATTGACCTGCGGAAGGACCGCATGGCCTTGCAGCGCCTGAAGGAGGCAGCGGAGAAGGCCAAGATCGAGCTCTCCTCGGTCATGCAGACGGAGATCAACCTGCCCTTCATCTCGGCTGACGCCACCGGCCCCAAGCACCTGGTGAAGACCCTTACCCGCGCCCAACTGGAACGGATGACCGCGGACCTTTTGGAGCGGACCGAGGGCCCGTGCCGCCAGGCCCTGGGCGATGCCAAGCTGAACACCAGCCAGATCAACGAGGTCATCATGGTGGGCGGCATGACCCGCATGCCCGTGGTCATCGAAAAGGCCAGGGCCATCTTCGGGAAGGAGCCGAACCGCTCGGTAAACCCCGACGAGGCCGTGGGCCTGGGCGCTGCCCTCCAGGCAGCGGTGCTGAAGGGGGAGGTTCGGGATATCCTCCTCCTGGATGTCACACCCCTTACCCTGGGCCTGGAGACCCTGGGCGGGGTGTTCCACCCCTTGATCCCTCGCAACACCACCGTGCCGACCTCCAAGTCCGAGGTGTTCACCACGGCGGAGGACAACCAGCCCAGCGTGGAGATCCACGTCCTTCAGGGGGAGCGCCCTCTGGCCAAGGACAACAAGTCCATCGGACGCTTCATCCTGGATGGTGTCCTGCCTGCGCCCAGGGGCTTCCCGAAGGTCGAGGTGGCCTTCGACATTGACGCCAACGGCATCCTGAGCGTTTCCGCACGAGACCAGGCCACGAGCAAGCAGCAGAAGATCGTTATTCAGCCATCCTCTGGCCTCTCCAAGGAGCAGATCGAGCAGATGGTGCAGGACGCCCAGCGGCATGGCGAGGAGGACCGCCGCCGCCGCGAGGAGGTGGAGCTCCGTAACAGCGCCGACCAGCTCGCCTACAGCGCAGAAAAGATCCTGAGGGAAAACGCCGAACGCGTCAACGCCGACCTCCAGAAGGAGATCCAGGACAAGGTCAACGCCCTGCGCGAGGCGCTCAAGGGCAGCGACGTCGCCCTGCTCCGCAGCCGCATGAACGAGCTGAGCGCTGCCATGCAGAAGATCGGCATGCAGGTGTATCAGCAGGCGGGCCCCAGGCCCGGGCAAGAGCCAGGGCCATCCAGCCCCCAGGAGGGCGGAAAGAAGGGGCCCGACGACACCATCGAAGGGAAGTTCCGAGAGGTCTAGCCTGGGCACTCCGGGCGTGCCGCTTCCAGGGAAAACACACAGGCCGCAGCAGAACATCTGCTGCGGCCTGTGTCTGATCGCCGACCTGTGCAGCTACCAGACAGAACCTCGGCCCCTGCCCTGCCTCTGGCCTCGACGCCTTCGCTCTCTGCGAGCCCTAGCCCTGCTGAAGGAACCAGTTGACGATCTCTCCCCCGGTGGCCTTCCACACGCCTCCACGCTTGAAGATGTGCTCCAGGGCCTGGTCCAGATACTTGATGCGGAAGGGCTGGCCAATGAGAAAGGGGTGGAGATTGAGGGTGAGCAGGCGCCCGCCTCGGGCGCCGTCCACATACATGGTGTCGAAGGCCTCTCGGACCAACTGCTCCCACCGCATGATGGTGACCCGGCGGTTCCAGTGGGTGAAGACGTCGTCCAGCTCCAGCATGATGGGGAGGGAGACCATGCTCCCCTTGGGGACCTTCATGCGATAGGGCTGCTCATCGTTGGGCCAGTCACAAACGTACTGCACGCCCTCCGCCGCCAGGATGGCTGGAGTGCGCGTGGACTCCCCGTACTCAGGGCCAAGCCAACCCCCAGGGCGCTTCCCCGTGGCCTTGGCCACGGCGTCCAGGGAGGAGCGGATGTACTCACGCTCCTGCGCCTCGGTCATATTGCTGGTGATCGAGCGGTTGACCGTCTGACCGTGGCCAATGAACTCCCAGCCCCGCTTCTTGCACTCGTTCACGATGAAGGGGTAGTTCTCCGCGACCGTGGCGTCTATGGCTGCCGTCCCCTTGATGCCGTGCTTGTCCAGCACATTCATCACGCGGAAAATGCCCACCCGGTTGCCGTAGTCCCGGTGGGAGACGCTGCGAAAATCGGGGAAGCCACCCCGGCCAAGGCCTCCTGGCAAGTTGGGCGGCATGTAGGCGTCCGCAGGAGGCTGTATCTCGTAGTGCTCCAGATTGACAATGACGCACAGGGCCACGCGGGCGTTGTCGGGCCACTTGAGGGCAGCCCGTTTGACAATAGGTGAGAAGTCGTAGTAGTCGTTGTCCATTCCGGGCTTACGCATGCCAGGCATTGGACCTGCCTCCTTCGTCGCAAGATCTGTGCTTGCCTGGATCGCCCCTAGCAGGGTGTAGAAAAACCCTCATTGACCATCCCCCTGCCCCCTTTCCTTCGCCAGGCTCAGGACAGGCTCTGGCCAGGAAGGGGG
>JACQUK010000008.1 GCA_016210325.1 Chloroflexota bacterium | reverse complement strand
GGGCCACCATCGCGTGGCAATTCACCACCTACGATGCCCGTCGTAAACTCCGCCATCTCTACCCTGCAACTTCATCGTGACTGACTACTAGACCACCAGGCACTTTTTTGTTTCGGGAATGGGTCGGAAGGGCATTAGAGCACGTGGCGCTATCCCCCAGAATGACATTGTACACAGAGGAGGCACGGAGGTAGGCCAGACCCGGTCTGCCGGATGAAAGGAGGTGTGGGCATATGCCACTTCTGTCCATTGTGCTGGCCATAGCGTTCCTGGGCCTGTTGAGCCTGATTGGTGCCCTCCTGGTGGTCTGGAGCACCCGCGTGGTGTTCCGCGAGGCGTCCGCGCCCGTACCCATCCGAAGGGGTCGTGGTGCTGTCACGATATGGGCGCTGCTCCAACTGTGGGCCTTCGTCGTGGGGCTTGCCCTACTGGGCCTCGGCCTCCGAGGCATCTACCGAGTGTTCTGGGCAACCTATTAGCAAGGAACTAGCAGTGCGCCCCGGCTGGAATGTCAGCAGGTGAGACAGCCATGCGCGTGTTGCTGGCAGACGACCATACGCTCTTCCGACGAGTGCTGGCGGGCCTTCTCGCCGAGATGGCAGATGTCACCGTAGTGGGGGAAGCCCGCGACGGCCAGGAAGCGGTGCTGGCTGCTGAGCAGTTGCGTCCCGATCTGGTCCTGATGGACGTCCGTATGCCCTCCTGCAACGGCATCGAGGCCACCCGGCGCATCAAGCAGGGGCTACCACAGGTGAGAGTTGTGGCCCTCACCATCTCGGAAGACCTGGGCGACCTGCTCCAGATCGTCCAGAACGGCGCCAGCGGCTACCTGCTGAAGAATGCCACGCCAGAGGAGCTGGCCGAGGGCCTGCGACAGGCCATGAGAGGAGAGACAGTGCTCTCGGCCCCAATGGCATCCAGGGTCTTCCAAGTTGCCGCCAGGTCTCCTGAGAGTCCGGAGGTCTCCACCAGAGCGGGGGTGCTTTCGCCACGAGAGCAAGAGGTCTTGCGACTGGTAGCAGAGGGGGCTACCAACAAAGAGGTCAGCTCCCGCCTCGCGGTGAGCGAGAGCACGGTGCGCAACCACCTTTACCACGTCCTGCGCAAGCTGCACGCGCGGAACCGGGTCCAGGCAGCCCTTGCCATTGAGGGCCGCTGCCCTGCTCCGGGCCAGGGCGCGCCCACAGGAGGCCCCGCGTGAAGCACAAGCTCTTCGTAGCCTCCCAGAAGCTCCTAAAGGGAGCGCGCCGATTCGCCTTCATTGGGCTACCGGCGCTGCTGCTCGCCCTGGTGTTGGTCCCCCTCTGGCAGCTAGGAGTAAGGGCACCGCGGCTACCCCAGCTCTCCCCAGCCAAGCTCGTGTACCAGGTAGCAACAGAGCAACGCATTGCCGGTGCTCCCTTGCAGTACACAGGTCCCGCAAATTGCGCCGAGTGCCACTCCGCGCAGTATGCCACGTGGCAGAGGGGAAAGCACGCCACGGTGAGTTGCGAGGCCTGCCACGGCGCTGCTCGCCCCCACATCAGCGACGGCGCCTCCCTATCGGCCAACCCCTCTCGTGAGGCCTGCGGGGCGTGCCACGACCAACTGGACACCCGCCCACCGGGTTTCCGCCAGGTCAGCCTGGCGCAACACTACAGCCACTCGACCTGTACTGCCTGCCACCCTGCCCACGACCCGACGCGCGCCGCATCTCGGCCCACGCCAACACCGCAAGGAGCAACGACTCCTGTGCCCACTTCTGAGCCGACGCCACAGACCTCCTCAACGCCGCTCCCACAGCCAACCCCATCGGCTTCGGCGACGCCCTCTGCCCCACCTCGCCTGGGCCCACCTATCCCCCACCCGCTGGCAGGCGACTGTCTCTCTTGTCACGCACCTGAAGGAGTGCTGCCCCTGTCAGGGCAACATAGCGGACGCACTGACGGCGAATGTCTGACGTGCCACCTACAGGGGGGAGAATGAACGTCTCACGTCGGAAGTTCTTGGGCATGGCCGCCAAGGTCATGGTCGGAGGCATCATCGTCTATGGGGTCACTCCCAGTGTCCTGGAGGCAATTGCTCGGGACAAGACACCACAGGCGTCCTCGCCCAACGATGGGAAACAGAAGCACCAGTGGGTGTTCGTGGTAGACGTAAGCAAATGTATCGGCTGCATGAAGTGCCTGGAGGCCTGCAAGCGAGAGAACCTCGTGCCGCCGGACCCGGACAGCCGCAGGACCTGGGTGGAAGAGTACACCGCCGGCGAAGATGGGGCTGCCCTGGGCCACACCGCGAACTGGGGGTCGGATGGGCCGGAGCGGACGGGACCTTCTGCTGAGCACCAGGAGCCAGCCGGCACCAAGGGCTTCTTCGTGCCGAAGCTGTGCAACCAATGCGAGGACCCCCCCTGCGTCCCGGTCTGCCCGGTCAGCGCGACCTTCCAGACGGAGGACGGGATCGTGCTGGTGGACGCGAAGCGCTGCATCGGGTGCAAGTACTGCATTATGGCGTGCCCCTACGGCGCCAGGTACCTGCACAACGGGACAAGGACGGTGGACAAGTGCACCTGGTGCTACCACCGCATAACCAAAGGGCTTCCTCCAGCATGTGTAGAGGTCTGCCCAGTAGAGGCCAGGCTCTTCGGCGACCTGAACGATCCGGAAAGCCCGGTAAGGAAGCTGCTCAAAGAGAAGATGACCCAGGTGCTCAGGCCCGAGACAGGGACCAAGCCAAGGGTCCGCTACCTGGGACTCCAGGAGGGGGTGCGATAGATGGAGCGCCTACCCATCGTTCATGGGCTCATACGCCACACTGACCGGCTGCTGGTGCCCCTGGCCCAGCAGGGCTGGGGCCGCGGCGCTTACGCCCTCCGGTCCGTATCATCAAGTCTGCGGAACATGACCGTCGGGGCACGCCCCTCTGCCCTGGACGCCTGGCTGGCTGTGCTCCTGGTTACCGGCGTCTTGGGGTTCCTGGCCATTGGCGTGGGGTTCCTCAAGGGCCATGACAAAGTGTTCGGCGTGGAGCAGGAGGTCCCCTGGGGGGTCCTCATCTCAACCTACGTCTTTTTCGTAGTGTCCAGCACTGGTGTTTGTCTCGTCTCCTCCCTGGGCCATGTGTTCGGCCTGAGAAGGTTCGAGGGCCTGGGACGACAGGCGGTCTTCATCGCCATCATCATGATGGTCTCCGGGTTCATCGCCATTGGCGCCGAGCTGGAAAACCCCTGGCGACTCTTCATCTACATGGTCGTCACGCCCAACTTCTCTTCCGCTATCTGGGGGATGGGAGTCCTCTACAGCCTTGAGCTTGTGTTCCTCGTAGTCGAGTTCATCCTGCTGTCCCGGGGCGAGATGGCGAGGAGAAGCAAGGAGACCTCGGGCCCAGCCGGGCTCTTCTATCGGACGCTGGCCCTGGGGGACGCGACCCGCAGCGAGGTCCAACAAAGGAGTCTACGGCTCGCCAAGTATGCAGGGATTGGCGCTGCCATCTCGGGTGTGGCTGCTACCAGCACCCTGGGGGCCGTGTTTGGGGTGATGGGCGCACGGCCGCTGTGGTATGGCCCGTTCATGCCCCTGTACTTCCTGCTGACAGCCCTTGTATCTGGAGCAGCGGTGCTGGCGCTGGTCACCTTCCTTGGCTACAAGACCAGCCAGCGGCGCAGGAACGAAGGTACCCAGGCCTCGGTAAAGGACCTTGGCAACTTGCTCCTGGGCCTGCTAGGACTCTTTGCCCTCTTCTCCGTCTGGTCAGTGGTCGTGCGCTCCTACGGCCACATACCAGCAGGGTATGACGCCCTGATGCTCCTGGTCCGCGGCCCCCTCAGCCTGCCGTTTTGGGGGCTGGAGGTAGCCGTGGGGATGCTCGTCCCGTTGGGCATTCTCTTAACTCCCAGGGCCCGGACGCTCGGTGGGACCGCGCTTGCGGCGCTCCTGGTCATGGTGGGTATGTTTGCGGCCAGGTACGACCTGGTGGTTGCAGGACAGCTTATCCCCGTGACTGGCCAGTTGACTCCCCTCCACTACACCCCCAGCTACACCGAGTGGTTGATCGTTAGCGGCGTCTTCGCCACCTGCGGGTTCCTCTACACTCTGGGCCACCGGGTCCTACCACTGGGGCATGGTGACTGAACCCACGGGGCGTCAGCCGCTGCACTGCCGCTGGTAGCGGCTCCTCTGTTCACCTGGCCCGTCCGAAAGGCATGACGCCATCCAGGAGTCCTCCTCCCACAAAAGAGGGATGCCATCTCCCCTCTCCGGCCAGAGAAATCCAATGTTTCTTGGATACCCAGCGCCTGTGCAAACCGTCACAATACCCGCAGAGTAGTGCAAGGTGGCGACCCGCTCTCGGCGCCTGGCTGCTGCTCGATAGTGCTGCGTGCACCTCGGCCGGTGGCCGGTGCCAGGCGCGGGTCAGGTCTTGGCAGGTCCGGCGGTCGCTCCAGAACCCGGACGGATGCCAGGAGTGCTTGGCATGGTGCAGGACTGCGCGGTCTCTCCGCGATAGATTAAGGAGGACAGCGTGATAGGACCCAGGGCGGCATCGCTGGGCAAAGGAAAGCGCCTACCAGGGATAGCGGGCCTCGTATTCCTCGTTGTTTCTCTCCTCATCGTTGCGCTCGCAGTGGCGTGCGCCGGCCCGGCTGGGCCCACGGGGCCAGCCGGTGAGCGGGGGGCCGCTGGCCCGGCCGGGGCGCAGGGTCTCCAAGGCCCACCGGGGGCTCAAGGGCTAATTGGTCCCGCAGGGCCCACGGGGCCAGCGGGCGCACCTGGTGTCAGCACCGGGACAGTCGAGGGCAAAGTCCTGGCGAAAGCCACGGGCAAGGCGATTGAGAAGGCCGTAGTCCTAGCGGGCCACGGCAGCAGCACAACCGCGGTGACCGACGCCGCCGGCAACTTCAAGCTCGAGAACGTGCCGACCGGCGTTTACTATCTGCAGGCGTCAGCCAAGGGCTACAACGCGGCTGGCGTCGAAGTCTCGGTGGTCGCGGGCAAGACCGCAACCACCAACATGGCCCTGGCCGCGGAGGCGCCGTTTGCCCTGGCCTCGGTAAGGGCAGTGGGCTTCAGGACCGGAGACACCGACACCTACCCGGACGGGAAGCTGCGTCTCACAACACACTACGCGTTGAAAGGCGACCTGAGCCATAACGAGGCCATTATTATCACCTCTGGATTGCCCAACGTCGGGGTTGGCCAGTACGTGTACCTGCAAGGGAGAGAGAAGGACGCTGCCGACAAGAAGCTCACCGCATGGGCCTGGCAGGTGGTGGGCCCCGGTGAGTCGGCGGTGACCGTGGAGAGCGCTACCTCCAGGACGCCGAGGTTCATCGCCGCCAAGGCCGGCAAGTACGAGGTAGCAGTAACGGCAACGAACGAGGCGGGGGCCAAGGCCTCCAGCCAGCTCGAGGTGTACGCCGGCACCTACGTCGGCGCACAGACATGCGCCACCTGCCACAGCGGCAGTGTCAAAGAGGACAAGGTATCCGAGTGGCTCCAGACCGGCCACGCCACCAAGCTCATTGACTTTTACGGCTCGTACACCCCGGAGCGGGACTACTGCATCGCCTGCCATACCACGGGCTACAACGAGACCGACAAGGCCAACGGCTTCGACGACCTAGCCCGGCAGGCAGGCTGGGACCCCTCCAAGATCAGCCTCACCGGCTGGCTCAAGGAGAACAACTGGACCGTAGACCAGATCATGAACTCCTCCATGGGCAAGCTGGCCAACATCCAGTGCGAGGCTTGCCACGGCCCCGGCCTTATCCACGAAGGGGTGAAGCTGGCGGCCGAGACCGGCGCCCTATTCAACCCGGGGACGTGCAGCCAGTGCCACCCGCAGGAGGCGCAGTGGCGGTTCTCCGGCCACGCCAAGACCGGTGCCGCTAGCATGCACCAGGCCGAGAGCACAAGCTGCGTCGAATGCCACACCGGCCAGGGCTTCGTCGAGGTCAAGATACGGGGCAAGCAGCCCGTCTTCCCCAGCATGGCTACTGAGGAGCAGCCGGCTACCCTGACCGAGCCCAGCCAGCAGCCTCCGGTGGCCTGCGCTGCCTGCCACGACCCGCACGCCTTCACTGAGCCCTTCAAAGGAAACTATGGGTCCGCCTCACGGCAGTTGCGGGCTACCGGAAGCGTAGCGGTGCCGGCAGGCGTCACCGTGGACGCCAGTGAGTCTGCCGTCTGCGTCCTGTGCCACGCCAACAAACGGGACGTCGCCTACAAGGCCGACTTCATCGCGGGCAAGAAGACCCGCGGTGTCCACGACAACTCGCAGGCCGACATCTTCTTCGGCGTCGGCGCCTTCGACTACGGGCAGAAGCTCTTCAACGACCGGCATACGGCAGACGTCAAGAACGGCTGCGTCCAGTGCCACATGGCTGCCCAGCCCGCGGTGGAGCCAGGGGCAGATGGCAAGATGGGCACCGCCGACGACGTGAAGGCCACCTCGGTGGGCGCACACACCTTCTACACTGCCGGCGACTTCAAGGGCAAACGGGTGGAGAACCTGAACGCCTGCTCCACTTGCCACAAGGACATCACCACGTTCAACCGTACCGCTTCGGGCGACTATGACGGTGACGGCAAGACCGAGGGTGTGCAGGACGAGGTCAAGGGGTTGCTGGAACTTCTCGCCAAGCAGCTCCCGAAGGACCCCGCGACCGGCGACGTCCTGTCAACCTCCATTACGACCAGCAACACCACTGAAGCACAACGCCAGGCCCTCTGGAACTACTGGCTGGTGAAGAACGATGGGAGCTACGGTGTCCACAACACGCGCTTCGTTGTGGAGCTGCTGCGACTGACCTACAAACAACTGACCGGCAAAGAGGTAGGCCAGTAGGATCCCCCTATGGTGAGCCCCCGCGATGCCTTGCGGGGGCTCACCATATCAAGTTGGCTAGATAGATAGCCTTAGGGGCAGGCCTTACAGAGTTTCCTGCGGCTTGCCGGGGGGTGCGAGTTCCAAGGCAAGGTGATGGCCTGAGGCATAGTGATGCAGCATCTGACAAGGCCGGTCCTGCTGTTGCTGACTGTCTTCCTGCTTCTTGGGGCAGCACGATGGGCAATACCCCGCATGTTCAACCAGATTTCGTTTGCCATCCAGGACCGGACCGTCCCCGTTGGGACACTGCTGGGGGCCGGCGGCCACGCCAACGTGCCCCAGGACATTGAGGCGTGGAAGGCGCGGCAAGTCCAGTATGCCGGGCCGGCAAGCTGCACCCAGTGCCACCAGGAAAGCGTAGCCCAATGGAAGGTGGGTGACCACGCCGGCGTCAGTTGTGAGACCTGTCACGGTGTGGCCAGCGACCACACCGCCAACGAAACCCCACTGCCCACCGAGACGTCGTCGGCGCTCTGTACCCTCTGCCACAGCACGACACTGGGCCGGCCCAGCAGCTTTTCGCAGGTGAAAGTCCATCAGCATGCTGGCGAGGCGACGTGTGCAAGCTGCCACAACCCACACAACCCCGGAGTCCAAGGGCTGCCAACTGACCTGATTCGCCCGAAGCCCAGCGCCCCACTGGTCCAGCATGTCGTCGTAGCGGAAGCTAACTGCACCATGTGCCACGGCCAGGGGCGGCTGCGCCCCTACCCCCAGGACCATGCCGGCTGGCAAAGCCCTGGATGTCTCCTGTGTCACGAGACTGGCCCTACCCCGACTTTGGTCGGGGCTTCAGCAACCCTCGGAGCGCCCTTTGCTGGGCTGGTACAGGCCCCCTCGGTGCCCCACGTGACCGACGGGGTGCCTAGCTGCACAAGATGCCATGATTCGGGTGCAGTACGCCCATTCCCCCAGGACCACATAGGCTGGAGCGCCGGAGTGTGCTTGCTGTGTCACCAGGCAGGCCCTGCCCCCGCCGTCGGAGGGACCGCCGTGGGGTCACCAGCCGCCGGAGGTGGAGGCGACGCCCCAAGGGGGGTGTCCATCTCCACTATCAGCGCCGATGGGCTTCCACCACTACCCCACACAGTAGTTGGGTACACGCAGTGCCAGGACTGCCACGGGTCGGACCAGTTCCGCCCGTTCCCCTCGGACCACCAGGGGTGGGAGATCACCGAGTGCCTTCTGTGCCACAAGAGTAAATAGCTCCTTGAGGACACGATGGGGATAACACGTCGGAGTTTCCTGCGAAGGGCCGCAGTAGTGCTGGCAGGGGTCGCCGCTGCCGGCGCAGGCTGGTCTTACCTCAAGGGCCTGGCACAGAGCGCCAACGAGGCCCCTGACCAAGCGGCCTCGCTACCTTCGGCTCCAGTACAGCAAAGGACTCCTCAGCCACACCACTGGGCCTTTGTGGTGGACACCACCAAGTGCATCGGGTGTGGCAAGTGCGTGGCCGCTTGCAAAGAGGAGAACAACGTGCCCGAAGACCCCCACTTTAACCGGACGTGGGTGGAGCGGTACGTCATTGACGAGCAGGGAGAGGCGTACGTGGACTCTCCTGACGCGGGGGTCCACGGCTTTGAGTCCTGGCCGGTCAATAGCAAGTACCAGAACATCCAGGTGGTTAAGAGCTTCTTCGTCTCCAAACTATGTAATCAGTGCGAGAACCCACCTTGCGTGCAGGTGTGTCCTGTGGGTGCCACCTACAAGACGGAGGATGGCGTTATCCTCGTCAACAGGAGCCGCTGCATCGGCTGCCGGTACTGCATTCAGGCATGCCCTTACGGGGCCAGGTTCCTTGACCCCAACCTGCGGGTGGCCGACAAGTGTACCTGGTGCTACCACCGCATATCCAAAGGGATGGACCCCGCCTGCGTTGAGGTGTGCCCCGTAGGGGCCAGGATGTTCGGGGACCCGGCCGACCCCGACAGCGCGGTCGCCAAGGCATTGCGCGAGAACCGGATCAGCGTGCTAAAGCCCAACCTGGGCACACGGCCCCAGGTGTTCTACATCGGGTTAGACCAGGAGGTGAGGTAAGCACCGTGAATGGCTTCATTTACCCCAACGAGGCTGAGACCGCCTGGGGCTTGCTCATCGTCCTGTACCCCTACATCACCGGACTCGTGGCTGGGGCTTTCGTGGTCTCCTCGCTGTACCACGCCTTCGGGATCGAGAAGCTAAGGCCGTTGGCCCGCTTCTCACTGTTGACCGCTCTGGCCTTTGTGCTGATTGCCCCTGTCCCGCTGCTGGCCCACCTGGGCCGGCCTGAGAGGGCCTTTGAGATCTTCATAACCCCCAACTTCCGCTCCGCCATGGCAGGGTTTGGCTACATCCTCCTTTTCTATACAGGCCTGCTGGTCGTCGAGACCTGGCTGGCCTTCCGGCGGGACATCGTACGACGGTCGGAGGCAGCGACCGGTCTTCGCAGGGCCTTCTACTCCGCCCTGACCCTGGGTAGCCGCGATGTCTCTGAGCGGGCACTGCGGCTCGATGCGAAGGTCATCAGAGTGCTGGCGATCGTGGGAATCCCCTCGGCCTTTCTCCTCCACGGCTATGTCGGGTTCCTGTTCGGCTCCATCAAGGCCAACCCGTGGTGGTCCACCCCGCTGATGCCCATAATCTTCCTGATATCCGCCATAGTTTCCGGGGTCGCTCTCCTCATCGTGCTGTACATCGTAGCCACAGCGCTGCGAAGGCAACCGTTGAACCACAGCAGTGTCGCTGAGTTGGCGAAGTGGCTGCTGCTGTTCCTGCTTGTTGACCTTACCCTGGAGGGCCTGGAGGTCCTCAGCATGGCTTACGAAAACGAAGAGGGGTGGGCCATCGTTTCCCAACTCCTCACACAGAAACTCGCCGTCAGCTTCTTCGGCATCCAGATTCTGTTGGGTGCGATACTCCCCATCGTTGTCCTGGGGGGGCTTGCGCTAACGGACCGGCTTGGTCAGCGGGTACGTACCACCCTGTCTCTTGGCACTGCTCTCCTGGTCCTGGTGGGCATCTTCGCCATGCGGTGGAACGTCGTCATCGGGGGCCAACTCTTCTCCAAGAGCCTGAGGGGTTTCAAGAGCTTTGCGCCGCCACTGACCGGCAATGAGAGCGTAGTAGAAGCCCTGATTATCCTGTCCCTGCCTTTCTTCCTGCTTGCCTTGTTCGCCGTCTTGCTGCCGCCGTGGGAGAAGGAGGCAGCGCTGGAAGGAGCAGGGGTGCCAGAGCCAACGGTCACCATCCCCATCCCCAGCAGGCTGGTGGGACCCAGGGCAAGGTGAAAAGGGCCCTCGTGCCGAGTCCGCCCCGGTGTTGGAAAGCCCCCCATTCTGGGGTCTCCTGATATGCAGTGCTTGCTGGAGCCGGTCAGCGGCTGGCGCGGCCCAGCGATGGCGTCGAGCAAGGAGCTCGCGACCTCACCCCTTTGGTCTACGGCCCACCACCCTCCCTTGGCTCGTGGCAGATAACGCACTTCTCGTCGCTTCTTCCTACATGGGTGGGGGACAGAGCACCTACCAGCTTCCCAGGTGCATGACAGGTTGTGCAGGCGCTGTGTCCCACCATCAGATGAGGCACCTTGGGAGGGCTCACGGACTCTTCGTGGCAGAGCTGGCACTGCGCCTCAGTCCTCCCCTGGTGGCTAGCTGGTAGGGCAGTGTGACAGGTCGCACATGTCTCTTTCCCCGTTGGGCTATGGCCAATCCTGGGCGGCTGCACCTGAGAGGACTGGTGGCACAACAGGCACGATTCGTCGGGTCTCCCCTTGTGTGAAGCAGGGATGGCCGCGACCCTCCCGGGGCCGTGGCACTGAGTGCATGCCTGCTTCTCCACCATGTTGAGGGCAATGAGAGGCCCAAGGACTGGCGGCGTCTCGTGGCAGCCCTCGCAGCGGGAGCCCTTGGCCACGACCGGCTCATGCGGCTGGTGGCACTCGGTACACCGTGCCTTCTGGTGGCCTGTCCAGGTATGAATCCCTTCAACAAAGGGCGTCGAATGGCACGCTGTGCACTCAAGGACAGGGCGGGCAGTCTGGTGCGGTTGGTGGCACTCTATGCACTGGACCTGCTTATGTTCACCCGCGAGCAGGACTGGACGGGACGCCTTTGAGCCCTGGTGGCACTCGACACAGGTCGCCGTGGTCGGCAACAGGGAGGGCTCCAACGGCTCCTCAGACTCCTTCTCCAGGTACTGATGGCACGACAGGCAGTCATCCTGCGCGGCAACATTGTGCTGTACCCCTTCCAGGTCCTCATGGCACTGCTGGCACACATTCTCCAGAGGGGTGAAGCGATGGAGCTCCGGGGTATGGCACTCGGTACAGGCGATGTTCTGGTCTGCCACGTGGACGCGGTGGCCGGCCGTGATGGCCACCTGCTTCCACCGGGGGTTGCCGCTCTTGTGGCAGGCGCCACACTTGGCGTCGGGGACCTCAGCGTGGGCCTCGACCCGCTGCGGGTGAACGAGGGCCCAGCGGATGAGCAGCTCCGCTCCAGCCTGAGGGCTCAGCTCATGGCACTGATGGCACGTGACCTCCTTGTGCTCACTGATGGCCCACTTGCTCCAGGCCGTCTCCATCAGGTGGCAGCTCCGGCAGAACTGGGGGTCTTCCTGCGTGTACTGGTACAGGGAGACCCCCCTGTAGGTGCCAAACCCCAGCAGCACCACGAGCAATAGCCCCCCTGGGACGAGCAGCCACAGGGGCAACCTGCGGATGCGCCGCAGCAGGCCTACTGGCCAGAGGATTACTTGCCTTACGAACGCCATGCCTCACTCCCGCCAGGGGCAGGTGCCAAGACCCCTCATTCACCCACCGGAGGGGTGTCTGTCCCTGGACCATAGCTGCTGTACGTTGTATCTATCAGCTCTCGTATCTGCCGGAGGGGTGTGCTCTTGACGAACTCGTTCCTCGTGTCCACGGCAATGCGTCCGCAGAGGTCGCAGCCGGCCGCGTGGGTGGCGTAGCTGCCATCGGCGTTGTAGAAGCAGTCGTGCAAGCTCTGGTGGGGGGGAGTGGACGATTTGCAGCCGCAGTAGCAGGGCACGCCGTTCATCACCTCATGCGGGAGGGAAGCTGCTGCTCGGAAGCTCTCCAGGCTGCTAGACGTGGCGTAGACAAAGGACGGGAAGCTTTCGGCCCCCCGTGAACATGCTGCCAGGCCAACGCTCAGGGCCACCAGGACAAGGCTGCCAAGTGCCATCGCCAATCGCATATCGCGCTCCTAATGGGCATGACGGGGGTTCATAGGAAGCATGAAGAGCACAACGAAGAGCACAGTGAGCACGACGAGGAATACCAGGTGGGAGCGGTAGGGTACTCCGTCCTTTGACGCCTGCATCCTCTTGCCAATGCGCCAGGCGACGTACAGGGAGCCCACGCCTCCGAGGATGATGAGGGGCAACATCCATACCTGGCTGAGCACCAGCCCTCCGCCCTGTGGGACGGCGACCGGGGTGCCGGTCAGCAGAGACCCCACGGCACGGAAAGCGGTGCGTACGGCGTTAGGCCCCTCGCCCAACAGGTGCGTGCTGTTGTGGCCCAGATGGGCTGTCAACGCCAACGGTATGTATGCGTAGCCAAAAGCGAGACCGGTCTGTCCATGGCCGGCCCCTCCGCCCCTTGTCACCAGCAGGTACGCTCCTCCTACCAAGCCGAGGACTACCAGGAACGTGAGCGTGAACAAAAGGTTGTAGTTTCCGATGCCCGTAGCTTCCATGAGCCATCGCATGTACCTCCCCCAGACGGTGGTCATGTCCACTGTCTGCACGAACACGATCCCCACCAGGATGACAGCCAGCAGCGCCTCCCCCTGGAGAGGATGACGGAACTGCCAGATCTCCCTCGCCGGTGGCCTCAGCCGTAGCTCCACGGCGCCACGGGCGCACGTCTTCACGCATTGCCCGCACAGGTTGCAGTTCCGGTTGGTGTCCAGGGTCTTCACGTACTGGAAAAGGGGGCAGCCTCCCACCGCACCCTCACCCCGGTAGCACTGCTGCGCACACCCCTGGCAGACCAAACGGTCCCTGCTCCTGAGCTCCACCACAGCGGTCATGGCGTAGAGCCCAGACAGGGCGCCGATGGGGCACAGATAGCGGCAAAATGCCCGCCGTTGGTACACCAGCGCCACGGCAACCGCCATCCCCAGGAGGGCCAGCAGCAACAGAGCAGTGGACCGGGGCGAGCTGGTGATGGCCCAGGTCCGGTCAGCCCAGGTCAGGAACACGAAGAGCAGCCCCATGGCCCATATACCGTAGCGCCGCAATAGAGGCCCTGGCATGTGGCGGGGGCGGGCCACCCGCTGCGTCAGTGAGACGCCCGGAACGATGGGGCAGATGGCGCACCACGCCCTGCCCGCCAGGAAGAAGCTCAGAGGCAGCAAGGGCCACCACAGCGTCCATGTCACAACAGTGGCGAAGTTGTACGCTGGGCGGGGGGTGCCAAAAAGGCCGAAGTAGACCACCAAGCCAAAGACCAATAGAGAAGCAAGCTGAAACACACCAGGGTAGAGGGGACTGGCCAGAATGCGTCGCATGGCCAAGGACGACGCCCACCGAGCGTGGTCAGCTCTGGTTTGAAACATGAGCGTCCGTTGACGCCCCTTTCCTAGACAATTGGCACTTCAAGCAGGAGGTCCGGCGCGAGGCTTCCTCCGGACCCAGCTCCTGGCTAGTAGCTTCGGAGCTTCTGGAGTGTGGCGCGCATCGTCGCCTCACTCAACAGTCCTACTCGTACCTCGCGGAGGATGCCCTGCCTGTCCACAAAGAAGTGGGACGGGAACCCTGCCAGCCGGTACTGAGTCCCTACCTGTCCATCGCGGTCCAGGGCGATGGGGAACGTCAGCCCCAGCTTGTCTACAAACGCCTGGACCTTGGCCGTGGTCTCCGCGTAGTCCACTGCCACGATCACCAGGTCGCTTCCCTGCTCACTTCGCCATACCTGCTCAATGTCCGGCATCTCGGCCCGGCACGGTGGGCACCAGGTGGCCCAGAAGTTGATCCAGACCACGTGGCCACGGTGCTCGTTGAGCCTGAAGGTCTCCCCGTTCAGCAAGGGCACCTCGAAGTCGGGTGCCGCCTTCCCCAGCGTTGGCGCCGGCCCGGCCGCCAACCCGCCGGCCAAGACGTTGGCGCTGACGAAGGAGCCTTCCTTGAGGCCCTTGCTACGGTTGAAGGCGAACACCACTCCCACAATCAACAGGGCGATGCCCAGGGTTACCAGCACATCCCTCAGCCCGAAGGCCCGCCCCTTTCGCGTCGCCCTCTCGGTGGGGACTCCTATCCGAACATCCTTCCTCATCATCACGCTCTCTACTTGTAGGCGTGCAGGCCGGAGAAGAAGTAGTTGCCCATGTAGGTGAACACTACCGCCGCGAAGCCAAGGATCAGCAGCACCGCACTGCGACTACCACGCCAGCCACGAAGGACGCGGGCGTGGACATAGCCGCCGTACAGGAGCCAGGTCACCAGGGTAGACGTCTCCTTGGGGTCCCAACTCCAGTACCTCCCCCATGCCACGTCAGCCCAGAGGGCACCGAGAAGCAGGACCAGGGTCATAAAGGGAAAACCGATGATGACTGAACGATAGCCCATGTCATCCAAGACAGCCGGTGACGGCAGCCACGGGATGCTACCCCGACGCTGTGCCAGGTACAGGACCGCCGAGCCGAACCCGATGGCGAAGACCCCGTACGCAATCATCGCCACGGCGACGTGGAGCGTGAGAAGAAGGCTCTGCTGGAGAGCAGGGACCAGCGGTAGGGGTCGCGAGGGCAGGGTATAGGCATAGACCAGGAACGCCAGAGCAACGGGCATCGCTACGGCGCTCACTGCTGCGGTGCGGTAGTGCCACTGGAAGTACAGGGTGGCTGCAATCACACCCCAGGCCAGTGCCACCGAGAACTCGTACATGTTGGAGAAAGGACCGTGACCGGTGGCCACACCCCTGCCGATGATGGATAGACTAAGGAAGAGGAGGCCGTTCACTGCCATCATGGCCGCGAAGCGCCCGGAGCCCCAGGGCCGGTAACCGGCGGCGGGCACGGTAGACGCCGCGTCGCTAGCTGCCCCTGCTACCAGTACCGCCCGATGCCACCGCAATGCGGCAACCTGCCAGAGATAAAAGAGCACCGACAACCCAGTGCTCAGCAGCGCCGCCATGAAGAAGAAGGACTCCATCTTGACCATTGCTTTCGTCTCCCTATACTTTCTTCACAGCCCGAGCTAGCTCCCGGTCCAAGTCTTCAACAAGGGTTTCGAACTCTCTCGCCGTGGCCACCTGGCGGCCGGAGGCAGTGCGCACCCGCAACCGTGTGCCCTTGCCAGGCTCGGTCCATCCGCGGACCCATATCTGCTGGTGGGGGAAGTAGAACACCATCCCAACGCCCAGTACAAAGAGCGAGGAGGCAGTCCAGATCAGGGCGTTCCCGGGGTCGCGGCTGACCTGGAAACCAGAGAACTGGCGCTCCCTGACAAAGGTAAACTCCAGGCCTGCCATCTTCTTGGGTACCCCCTGCTGGAGTGCCCCAACAGCCACGGGCTTGCTGGAGCCGCTGTACACTTCCATCAGGACCTGCCCTGGCTGGACCATGGGGTCAGAGTACCCCTTGGCAGGGCCAACCACGTACGCTGTGAGGCCGGTGACCGGCACACTGAACATCCCGGTGGGCCGCTTGTAGGGCTCCTGGCCCGACAGCCAACCCAGGGCTACGCCGTCGTTGAACAAGAGCTTCCCGCTGGAGTCACGCACCTCCAAGACTGCGGCCTGACCAAAAAACGACTGGTAGAAACGCACGCCGTTATAGCTCATAGGATGGTTCACGCGGAGCACACCCCGTTTGACCTCTGCTCCGTTCTCGTAGAGAATCACCTGGCTGCGGAAGTCCTTGGGTGGCCCCTCCGGCCAGTACTCGTCTACAAAGGACTCCAGCTCCAGCGACAGCCCAGAGCCGTAGCCCACCTCCCTTACCGAGCCCTCGGGCACCATGAAGCTCTGGCTCCGAAATCCAAAGTAGCTCCCCACAAGGAATCCCAGGACAAACAGCACGATGCTGCCATGGTGGAGGTACGTCCCCAAACGGAAGTGGCGGTTCTTGTCAGCGGCGATCCAGAACCCGTCGGCGCCACCTTCGCGGCGGACACGGTACCTTCGTCTGGCCAGCACTCCCCGTGTCACCCCTTCAGCTTCGTGAGCGGACATGGCGAGGTCCGAGAACTGCGCCCGGCTGCTGCCTCCCTCGTAAAAGCCATCAGCCAGCTTCACCCTGCTCCCGTCCAGGGCGCTCCGCAACGCCTTCCACCGGTTGATGGAGCACACCATGATGCTCGCCATGAGAAGGGCACCGGCCCCCAGGAACCACAGCGAATGGAAGACATCGAAGAAGCCCAGGAACGCCAGGGGCGTGGTGAAGAGGCCCAGCTTGGGCCGGACCACGTTCTGCAACCACCAGGCGTACTCAGCTCGGTCGGCGGCCACCTCCCCTGGCACCTGGATAAGCAACGTGCCCACGAGGCTGAGGCCTATGAGGACCAGAATGAGGACTACCGTGACCCGCACCGACCCACAGACGCGCCAGGCACTGCGGAACAACCGTCGTATGGGACGCGCCCACTGCCTTGCGAGGCCTGCGGACCTCCGCGCGGCTGCGGTCTTTGCCCCCTCCGTGGTGAGCGTTTTTCCTTCCAAGGCCCCTCCTACAGGGCTCCCCAGTAGAAGTACTTGGGAATCTGCACGAAGATGTTGGTCACCATGAGAAACCCAACCCCGATGATGAACAGGCCGCTGACAATCGCTATGGCCCACTGATAGCGTTGAAGCCGCTTGAGGACCTTAGTCACTCGGCCGAGGGCCAGGGCAGTCGCCAGGAAGGGAATGCCAAGCCCCAGGGAGTACGCAACCAGCAGATAGCTGCCCTGCCACACGGTGTCCCGCAGGGAGGCCAGGGCAATGATGCTGGCCAGCACCGGCCCAATGCACGGAGTCCAGCCCGCGGCAAAGACAATGCCAAGGAAAAAAGACCGACGATAGCTGGTCCGTCCCGTCAGGCTAAACGGTGCCCGTAGCTCCCGCTCGAAGAAAGGGACTCGCCACAGGCCCATAACGTGGAAGCCCATGAAGATCAGAAGCACGCCACCCGCGATGCGGATGTAGGGCAGGTACCCTTGTACCAGGTACCCCAGCAGCCCCAGCGACATCCAGAAGAGCACGAACACCACGGTGAAGCCGGCCACAAAGGCCAGCCCGTGCGACGCAGCGGTCAGACGCACCCCGGAGGGCGGGCCGTCCGAACCCATGGTGACGCTGGCCAGGTTGGCGACGTATGCCGGCACAAGGGGCAAGACGCAGGGAGAGACAAAGGACACCACCCCTGCGCCAAAGGCGGCCGGCAGCGCTATGACTTCAGCTCCCATGACATCCTTTATCCCGGCCCGTCAAGGGCTACGCCCAGGTCATTCGAACTGGGACAGGTGCACCTGGGCCACCTGGGCCAGGTTCGTGCCGGGGGCCAGGCGCACCACTGCTTGCCAATGCTCTACCGCCTCGGGCACCCGAGGAGCATCCTGGCGGAAGGCCAGCAGGAAGCCCAGGTTGTAGTGCGCCTGTGCGTTCTCAGGGTCTTTCGTCAGCGCCTTGGCGAGGGCCGCTTCCGCTTCGCTGTACTTGCCCAGGTTCATGCTCGCGGTCCCAATGTCCACAAGAGCATGAACGTTGGCCGGCTCCACGACCAGCAGGCGTTGGAACCAGTCAATGGCGTTCTGCCAGTCCTCCCCTATCATGTAGGTCTCCCCCAGCTCGAAGAGGGCAGCGGCGTCCTGAGGGTTGGCGGCTACCGTGCGCTCCAGCTCCGCCAGCCGCCCTCGGTGGGCCGCAAGGTACTGCTGTGGGTCGAGGCCCTCCTCCTGGTTCTGGGTGGTCTGCGCCACGCCGGCCCGGAAAAAGTCCGCCCTCCACCAAAGGACACCGAGGACTGCTAGACCCAGGAGGAGTCCCACGGCTACCATGCCAACCGGCCTCGCGCTGAGGCGGCCGAGAAACGACCTGCCCGGTGGGCCTGGCTCCGCCTTCTCCCCAGATGGTGCCTGTCCCTGTCGTTCCTCCTCATCCTCTGAGGCAGCCTCTTCGACTGCCAGGGCAGCATACTCGTAGACCTCGTCCACCAGGGCGCGCTGGGCCGCCGCCCAGGGCCGCAGCTCCTGCGGAATCGCATCGGACCCCAGCCAGGCCAGCAAGGTGGCGCGACGGCGTTCCACCTCTTCCGGAGGAGCGCCCTTGGGCAGGCCCAGCAACTGGTGTGCCTCTACTTTCCTCACGCTTGGTCCTCCGTTGCCTTAAGGAATGGGCGGGGTGTTCGTGGAGGGGCCCACCTGACTGTACCGGGCGACCACGTATTGGCGAATCTGCTGTAGGGTCTCGCCCCGCTGGATGCGGAGCTTGGCCTCCCGGGCTATGTCAACGCACATCTGGCAGCCAACGCCATGCTCGTCGAACGCCACAGGGCCGCCCGTTGCGTGCTGCTGCTGCACAAAGCAGTCGTGGATGGCCGTGTGGCCCGAGTGCTGCCCACAGCCGCAGAAGCACGGGATGTAGCGCAGGACCTGGGGCGCCTCAACGGCGTAGGCATAGGCCTCCTGCACGTCCCGGGATGCCGCCAGAACGTAGGAGGGAAAGAAGACCGAGCTCGGTAGCTGGAAAGGGGGAGACTTCCCCTGCAACGCCGCTGGAATGCCAATACCCAGGGCCACGACCAGCACCGCCGGAATGGCCACGTAAACCCACCACCACCCCCCCTTCCTTGAGGTGGATTGGCGGGACTTCCCATGGACTCGCCTGCGGCTCATGCGCGCTATCCCCTCTCTGCCACTCGCTTGGTGTGGCCACGACGATGGCCTGCCTCGAAGCAGCAGGCCTCAGATGGCCCAGTACACCACCGTGTCATGAATCCCCACGACGATCAGGACAATACCGGCTACGCTGCGAAGCCGCGTCCCCAGCCACTCAGCACGCCTGAGGTACCCCTGGGCCTTGCTGGCCCCAAACCCCAGTAGTCCGGCAAAGGCCAGGAAGGGCAGAGCGGTCCCGAGAGCGAAGACGCCTGGCAGCGCCAGCCCCACAGATGAGCTGATGGCCAGGGGGACCAACAAGCCAAAGAAGAGCCAGAACAGGGTTGGACAGAACGAGAACGAGAAAGCTACCCCGAGGACGTAGGCGCCTCGAGCACCGCGACTTGCGGCGTGCTGTGCCAGTCGAGCAGCCAGGCCCTGCCCCACCGAGATGTTGAATGGCACAAGCTTCATCAGCATCAGCCCCGCGAGAATCATGAGGGGGCCCAGGACCTTGCGGGCAATGAGCACGGCCGGGATGGAGGCACTTGTCGCCTGGAGACCCAGGAAAACGGCGGCGGTCCCCATGACCGTGTAGCCCGTTACCTTGCCGAGGGTGTAGGCGAGAGCCGCCTTGAAGGTCCGCCCAGGGCCTTCGCCCTTGCAAACGTACGCCAGGGCGCCGACGTTGGTGGTGAGCTGGCACGGGCTAGCCGCGCCAACCACGCCCAGCAACAGAGCGGTGAGCGGCGGCAGCCTGCTCCCGTAGCTCCAGTTTCCGAAAGTGCGTGTTGCGGACTCCGTCAGGCCGCTCAGAATGCTGTACCACTGCACCAGCCAGTCGGCCAAGCGTACTCCTCACTGGGCCTGGCTCAAGCCCCTGGAAGGCCCACGGTTACCGTCCTAGGCCCGTCAGGGGCTGCCGTCCGTACCATATTGGAACTGGTGGACGGAGAGCACCACCGCCGTGTCGCCCGCTGTCCTCTCGTTGGCCCTGGTGCTTCGCCAGCTTTTGCAGAACACTCTACGACTAGACCATGTGCAAAAGTTCACAAATAACATGGTAAGAGGGGCACCTTAAAGCTCCCTGAGAGAAACCCTGGAACAACCTCATGTGCATGACTTCACAAATGAATGTACCGCAGAGCAGGGTGGTCAAGTATCCAACAAAGAGGGGATTTTGCTGGCACGGGCCTACTGGTGACAGTAGTGGGTTTTAACGATGCGGCTGGTCCGAGGAGGCGGCGTGTTGCAGGAGGCCGGCGCGCAGAGCATAGCCCAACAGTTGGGCGCGGCTGTGGAGTCCAAGCTTCTCCATCACATGGCCCCGGTGGGTCTGGACTGTGCTGACGGCAATCAAGAGGCGCTCGGCGATCTCCCGGTTCGTACACCCTTCAGCTATCAACTGAAGGATCTCTCGCTCCCGCTTGGTAAGCTTCTCAAAGTCAGAGTGCTCTTCACCGGTCTTTGCTCGCTCCAGGTAATCTTCCACTAGTCTTCGGCTCAGGGAAGGGTAGATGAACACACCCCCGGATTGGACTACACTCATGGCGTACCTCAGGTCCGTGCTGGCCCCCTCCTTGAGGATGTACCCGCTGGCCCCGGCCTCCAGGGCCTGAAAGAAGTGCTCATCGGTGGCATAGACCGTGAGGATCAGCACCTTGGTCTGGGGGCATTGGTGCCTGAGCTGTCGAGTGGCTTCGAGGCCATTGAGCCGGGGCATCCCGATGTCCATGATGACCAGGTCAGGATGCAGCTCGGACGCCTTCTCCACCGCCTCCTGGCCATCCGCTGCCTCACCTACTACCTCCGCCTCGCCAGTCCTGTCCAACAGCACTCGCAGCCCCTCACGAAACATTGCGTGATCGTCAGCTAATAGGACGCGTACTCGCTCCACGGTCACTCCCTCCTATAGGGCAGTCGCAACTGCACAAGGGTCCCCTGGTGGGGCGCGGTAGAGATGACAAGTTGCCCCCCAAGGAGAGAGGCCCGCTCACGCATCCCCATGAGGCCCCATCCTCGCCCTTCAGAGTCGGGACCTTTGACCACGGACGGATCGAAACCAGTCCCGTCGTCCCTGACACTGGCCTTCAACTCCTCTTCCAGGAACTCCAGGTGCACTTCCAACTGGCGCCCTTTGCTGTGCCGCACCGCATTGGTAACGGCCTCTTGCAGAATGCGGAAAACCGCTGCCTCCCATGCACTCCCCAGCTTGTGCTCGGTCCCCACCACGCGGAAGTCAGTCTTCATGCGGGTCCCCTCCGTGCGGTGGCGCGCGTACCAGTGGACCGCGGCGGCCAGTCCCAGGTCATCCAGGAACGGGGGACGGAGGTCCAGCATCAGGCTTCGCATCCCCTGGAGCGTCTCCTCCAAGCGGCGGGCAGTGCTCTCCAACACGCCCTTTTCGCGTGGGTCAGCGCCTGGGACGGATTCAGCCGCGGACCGCAGCCATACCAATGCGGTTGCCAGGTCCTGGGTAGCTCCGTCATGCAGCTCCCGAGCGATTCGCTTCCGCTCCTCCTCCTGGGCATTGATCACCTTTTCCAAAAGCGTGTGCACCTCTCGGGTGCGCGCCTGCACTCGCTCCTCCAGCTCCCGCTCCCATCGGAGCTGCTGTTCCCGCGCAGCCTGGAGACTTTGCCTCATGGACTCGAACTGGCCCGCCAGGATGCCAATCTCGTCGCCACGGTGCTGAAGGACCGGCTCGCCGAGTTGCCCCTGCGCAATACGTTCGGTTGCCTTGGCCAACTGGCGGATGGGCCGTACCGTTCGCGTCACGTGGAGCCAGGCCACCAGGGAGACCGCCACGACGGCCAGGCCGCCGTACAGCAGCAAGGCTTTCATCAGCTCCTGCCCAATGGCCAAGACCGCGTCCTGCCGCTGCTCAACAATAATACCGCCCTGGACCGTTCTCAGCGGGACAAAACTGACAACATGAGATGCCAGCAGCCCAGTGCGATGAATAGTGACACCCGTTTCCCGATTCCGCACAAAGGGCGCCAGCATGGCAAGGTGTCGCTTGATACTACCAGGCGGCGCGTCCGAATGTCCCGGCAAGTCGATGAGGACACCGCCAGCGCTGCTCACCACCGCGAGGCTCACAGCTTGATCAGCGAGGAGCGGAAGTCCGGCCCGCGTGCCCAGGTGTGACGGATCGAGCCTCCCCAGGAGGACTCCCATGTGCTCCCCCTGTTCCCCCACGACGGGGACAACGGCCCACCCTGCCGCTTTGGACGGGTCCTCCTCGTTGCTACTCCAGATGAAGGATGCGCCGACAGCGCCCGGCAGGTCTGCCGAATCCGACAGCCTCTCGAATTCGTGCAGGTCAGGGACCTGGGCTGGGCTCGGCGCCTCCGGCCAAAGGATTTCACCGCGGCCCCCCACCAAGACCAGAGACGTGAACCCCTCCAGAGAGAGGGACAGGTGCGCCAACGTTTCTCGCTGTTCCTCAAGGGAGCCGTCTGCCAGGGAAGGAAGAGTAGTCATGTCTTTGAGACGTTCCAAGGAGTCGTCGAGCTCATTGTCCAGGGCGTAGGCCAGCACCATGGCCATGGAGAGCCGCTCATGGGCCGCCGCCTGGGTGCTGCGAGCAATGGTACGCCAGGCAATGAAGCCAACAATGAGGAATAGGACTACCACTCCCCCCGCAACTGCCGCCGTTATCCTCCACTGGAGCCCGAAGCGACTGGGCGTCATCAGCCCCGCCATGCGGCACGTCTTAGAGTGGTATCGGGGCACTACACCCACCACCATACCACCCTTCGAGGGTATTTGCCAAGCCCGGCTGCGTCAGCTACAGAGCTAAGGGCACCCAGCATCCCGGTCAAGGGAAAGCGCTTCCTCTACCTACCGCCTCAGGTTAGACCGGGCGCGTCGCATCGCTTGGCCCTCCATGCTGCCAGGTGGCCAGCGGCCTGGTCTGTGCCTGCCGCGCTAGTACTTAGTTCCGTAAATCCGCGTACACATGGCCCTACCCGACCTCGCTCACCCTGAGCTCCGACTCCGTCGAGAGTCGCGACAAAGTCGGACTTGTCGAAGGGTGAATCCCGACAAGTCCCGAAAGTCGGGACTCACCACGAGCGGTTGTTTATAGCGCCCTTTTCAGCAAGTAGGTACTGGTGGCCGGGTCGCGCCCCCCAAAGAGCCTGGACCCGTGCACACCCCTTCATTACCTCCCTCTCTGCGCAGGACCAGCCAGAAGGTTCCTCTGAACGATACCTCGTAAGGACGCCTCTAGAGGTCAGCCGCTAGCAATACCTCACCGGCACGGCCATACTCCCTCGCAGGAAAGCTCGCACCACGGGAGAAAACGGTGAGGAATGGCAAAATGATAAGGCAGAAGCGGGGCACGAATCTTCTCAGAAGCCTGGGCCCCTCCATTGTGGTCTCCATCCTGGTCATTGCCCTGTTTGCGACGTACGCGGTGAGCGGCAGGGGGTCGAAGCACGTGGACCTGAGCGATGACCTCGATGGCACGCCCGGCAAGCAGCCGCCGGCCCAAACAACGGTCTCTTCGGCCGCCATGGCCCTCTCCACCTCAGGGCCTTCCGGCGCAATCTTTACGACGTTGGAAGATGGGACCGTGGTCAACGCCAACATCTACGCCGACAAGAGGGACGTGTACCTTGACGGCGGTCCGCCCCAGAATGCCCCCTCGACGTCAGCGGCCCTGGACCCGGGCAACTACTACTTCCAGGTCACGGACCCCAGCGGCAAGTCCCTCCTTTCCCAGGACCCGGTCAAGTGCCGCGAGGTGCACATCAATAGCAGCGGTGTCATAGACCAGTACGTCTCAAGTGGCCGCACCTACCCTGGCAAAGGCAACAGCGTGGTGGTGTGCAGCAAGGACGGCAAGACTGCCGGCAAACACGACACCGGCGTGGATGCCGACCACGCGGCCGAGGGTGCCATAACGGTCCAGCTTATGCCCTACGCTAACACTCCCAACAGAGGAGGGGTCTACAAGACCTGGATCACTCGCATCGAGGACTTTGCTGGCGACCCCGAACAGGTGGACAACCCCTGCGGCTCCGGGTGCTTCCACGGCTTCGTACCGGCAAGGAGCAAGACGGATAACTTCAAGGTCAAGGGTCAGGACAAGATCGTGCCCCCAACGCTGACCGTGCTGAAGTGGTACGACTTCGACCACGATGGTGTGGACGAGATAGGGACAGGCGCCAACGAGGTCTCGCTGACGGGCTGGATGGTCAGCGTCACTGACCCCCTGGGGGTGGTCAGGACGGTCTTCACACCCGCGACCATCAACCCAGCGGATGAGGGCACCTACTCGCTCTGTGAGGGCATGCCGATAGAATCGGGCTGGATGTCCACCACAGCTACCTGTGCCATGGTAACCGTGGCCAATGGCCAGAACGTCGTGGTCGAGTTCGGTAACGTATTCCAGCGGCCCTTCGTCGGTGGCCTGACCATCGGCTACTGGAAGACTCATACATCCCTGGGGCCAGCGACACCAAGGGACCCGACCTATGACAGGCTGCCCATCCTGCTGGGCATCGCCTCCAACGGGATTACCGCCCCCGAGGTGAACGTGGCAGACGAAGCCACAGCAGTCGCCGTGCTCACGGTCGCACAAGAAGGGTGCTCCGGGGACTGCCTTGCCCAGCTCAAGGCGCAGCTCCTGGCGGCCAAGCTCAACGCCCTGGCCTTCGCGGGCTTCTACGATGCCACCTTTGGCCTCGGCGGTCCGACGGTGGGGTCGGTCATTGATGCGGCAGACCGCCTGCTCGACGACGTGGCGAACGGCCGCATAACCGGCGACGCCAACATTAAGGCGGTGGCTGAACCCTTGAAGACCAAGCTAGACATGGCCAACAACAACAGTCATTCTGCTGTCCTGTTCGAGTACAGCCCTGTCCCGGGGCCCTACAGCTTCGCCAGCTAGGCGTTGTTTCTCAAGAGGGAGGAGGCCCGGCCTTCGGTCTGGTGACAAGTGCCGAAGGCCGGGCCTCCTGTTGTGTCCCACTGGGCTTTGCCTCAAAAGTTGCTTCCCGCTCTTTTGGTGCGCTTCTTCGCCTGGCTTCGACCATCCCCCTAGACCCCCTTCCTGGCCAGGAAGGGGGAAATGAAGGGGAAACGGGGGACACCCCCGTTG
>JACQUK010000073.1 GCA_016210325.1 Chloroflexota bacterium | reverse complement strand
CTCTACTACAACGGCTTCTGGCTCAACCTGGTGGGCAAGCGGCGCATTCGGGCAGCGCTCAAGACCGGGTGGGGCCAGCTCTTCCAGCGGTACTAGACCTGGCGGGGTGATCCTCTGGGCACTTCGGCCGTTCCCTGGAATGGCAAGGGCAAGTTGCTGCATTCTTATGGTCACAAGCAAGATGAGTTGCCCAGCCAGCCGGCTTCCGGCTCACTCTCGCCTTTCTCGTCTCCCGCACGGGAGACGAGAGTAATTGGGGTTCAACAATCGCGAGAACCTATCTGTTCAGGGATACGCTTGCGAAACTGCTCTCGGCTGAACGGCTGGAATACAAGGAACTCACAGCTTAGGGAACTCGATGGCATGCGCCTTCCTTTCAGCCCACCACTTCCCCTCGGCGTACCCCTCGAATCGTACGTCGTGGGTGCCTGGCGCAATCGCGTCAACGGGGAAGTAGACATAGTCCCCTGACGTTATAGAATCCACTTGCTGGGTCTCCCAACCGAGCGCTTCATACCGTTCCCCTGCAACTGCAATGCGAACCCGTTCTACTTGCATGTTATCGTCGGCATGAAAGTAGACATGTAGGCGCAGCATGCGCCCGCCATGTTTGGGAAACTCTGGAGTCGTCGCAGTGCCGAACTCCGTCGCGTCGTCCCATAGACCCAGGTAAAGTCTAGGTTGAACTATAATCTGGTCGTCATATCCGGCCTTTGCTTTCCACTCGTCCCGCTCTCTCTCAGCGGCCCGGCGGGCCTCTCGTTCATCCTCAAGCGCCAAGCGGTCTCCCGCTCGCCAAAGGTTCCAAAGAAAGTGCCCGATATGGGATACCAGCAGCGCAACTACGCCCGCTGCGACGGGAATCAGCAACTCATTCATGCCAAACTCCGCTCTATTGCGGAGCAAGAGCCACGTGGTGAAAGCGATCGCCAGTGGTACGATAACATCGTATTTGACTGAAAACGTGCCTGTGTCGCGCTGCGCGCATTGGCGACGCCGCTTGGAGAACATGGGCGTTCTTTCCATGCGCCTAGTCTACCACGGCTACCGCTTCTGGCACGTCCCCGGAATAGTCCCTTCCCCCTTGAAGGATAAGGTAAGGATGGGGGCGAAGCCTCAATCACGACAAACGATGTATTCTGTCAATGGCCATCAGGGCGCGGTGACCGGGCAATTTCAGGATAGCTGCGAGTAGGGTATGAACGACGCATCATCAAGGCCGGGGCTCAGCCTGGAGGTCCACCCCCTCACTCCGGACCGATGGCCGGACCTGGAGGCGCTGCTAGGGCCGGGTGGCGTGGGCGGCTGCTGGTGCATGTGGTGGCGCCTGACGCAGACGCAATGGAACACTCAGCGCGGCGAGCGGAACCGCCAGGCGTGCAAGGAGATTGTCGAGCGCGGTGAGACGCCCGGCCTGCTGGCCTATGCCGACGGGCAGCCAGTGGGATGGTGCGCTATAGGGCCACGCACGGCATACCCCCGGCTGGAGCGCTCCCGCACGTTGCGTCGAGTGGACGATGAACAGGTGTGGTCGGTGACGTGCTTCTTTGTGGCCAGGGGATGGCGGCGCAAGGGCGTCAGCGAAGCGCTGCTGCGGGCAGCGGTGGAGCTCGCACGGCAGCGGGGAGCGCAGGCCGTAGAGGGCTATCCCCTTGACCCGGCTCAGGGCCAGAGGGTGTACACCTGGACAGGCCTTGCCTCGTCCTTCCGTAAGGCAGGCTTCACAGAGGTGGTGCGACGGTCCAGGATGCGGCCCATCATGCGGCTTGTGGTGAGGTCTGGGTAACCTGGCTCCTCGTCCTATACGGCTCGTGAAAGGTAACGCCGATACGGGGACGTTTGCGGGCTACATTCGGTCCCCCCTCGCAGAAGAGTCGAGACAGAGATCGGCGTGACCCTGGCCGGGCCGAGTGACATTTCTTGAACATCAACGTCTTATCATCATGGAGGTGTCTGCCTTCTCCGCCGCGGCCCTCCTCCTGCGTCAGAGAGGAGGTCCACTGCGCATTGGATCGAAGAGGAGTGGTTGTAGGGCTTTCGTATGGACCTGAGGATACTCATGTACCCGTTGTCGCAGATGAGTGATGGACTGCGATGACGCACGGCCCTGGCGGTCTCCGCCCTGCTCAGACCCTGCCAACAGGAGAGTACGGGTGCTGCTCCTCGGTGACCAGAACATCGGCAAGGTCTACCGTGCCATTGCCGCGATGCATGAAACGCATTTCAAGCGAATAGCCCGCTACTGCGCCGTGCAGACCGAGAATGCTGAGGAAGCTGAGGACCTGGCCAGCGAGACGTTTGTCCGGGCGTTGCGGTCAGCACGCTCCATCAGGAACTCGGGGGCGCAGCTAGAGGCATGGCTCTTCAAGACTGCGCACAACCTCTCAATAGACTACCTGCGCCGCAACGGGGGCCGCAAGTCCGCTGTGCCGCTGGACACGCTGGACGAGGACTGCAAAGAGGACGGCGTGACCGAGCGGATGGAGCGGCGGCAGGATATCCGGGAGCTGGGTACTGCCATGAGACATCTGAGTGAGACGCAGCGGCAGGTTCTGGCCTTTCGGTTCAGCGACGGGATGAAGGCGGAAGACGTAGCCGCCCTGATGGGGATGAGTGCCGGAGCTGTCCGCCAGATGCAGTACACCGCTATCAAGAAGCTGCGCGAGACTTTGGAGACGAAGTAGAAGCGCGATACTATGTCGAACAATCTTGACCGCATATTCGACGAGTGCCTGGACCGAATGCTCCTTCATGGGGAGTCCGTGGAGTCGTGCCTGGCACAGTATGCAAGTCACGCCGGGCACCTGGAGCCACTGCTGCGTACTGTTGCCAGGGCTGGCAAAGCGTACGCCGCGGTGCCGACCGATGCCGCAGCAGCCCGATCGCGGCAACGCCTGGAAAGCACGATTCAAGAGCTGCTCCAGGTGCCTGAGCAGCACAAGCGCAGGGAGCGCATGGGCCCGCCGCTGCCGCGGTTTGGGCTACGTGCTCCGGGATGGGCCACGGCGGCAGTGGCCCTCCTTCTGGCTGTGGTGCTGGGGCTGAGTGGGACCGTGGCCGCCTCCGGGAACAGCCTCCCAGGGCAGGCGCTCTATCCAGTGAAGCATACTACGGAGGAAGTACGCCTTGCCCTGGAGTTCTCCCAGGAAGGCAAGGCCTCACTGTACCTGGCCTACGCCGAGCGGCGGGCACATGAGCTCGACGCTCTCCTGAAGAGTGGCGAGATGTCCCAGGTAGAGGCAGTCGAGGTGCAGTTGCGGCGCAACGTGCTTGCAGCGGCAAAGGCTGCCACAGCTCTCACAGACGCGGAGGCCGCCAGCGAGGTGCGCAGCAGACTGGAAGGGGCTGTGTCCTCAATGTTGCTGCGGTTGGAACCGGCCTTGCGAGAGGCACCAGAGGAGGAGCGGCCTCGCATTGATAGCGTGCTTCAGGCCATCGGTGGCGCCTACAGCGATGCCCTGGAGACGTTGAGCGGCTTGGCCGACGCACAGCACCGCGCGCCCGGCACGGGAGTCCTTGAAGTGCAGACCAGGGCTTTTTCGCTGCCGCGGGTGGAGAAGGCCCTCGTTACGGCCACCGCCATCGAGGCGTATGTTGCCGCGGGCGAGGCCAGCCGGTGGGTGAGTCTCGCGTCGGGCCCCCAAAGCTTTGACCTGCTCCGGCTCGCGGGGGGGCCGCACCCTCTGGGGCGCCGCTCGGTGGATGCCGGGATATATACGCGGGTCCGCTTCGCTATCACGAACATGATCGTTGTGGTGGACGGCACAGAGCATGTCGTGGAGGTCCCCGAGCAACCCCTGACCCTGAGCTGGCCCTTCCGTGTCGAGAGAGGGGCGCTCAGCGTCGTCTCCCTTGATTTCAATGGCGCGGCCTCGCTGGAGACCAGCGGCCCAGGCAGGTACATTCTCAGCCCCGTCGTTCACCTGAGCGTGAGCGAGCCTGTACCAGAGTCGGTGGCAGGGGCAGGAGAGGACCAACCTGAAATCAGACTGAAGCTCGTTCCACCGGGCCAGAACACGGCGGGCAGCGTCGCGATGCCCAGCGCACACAAGGAGGGCACCGAAAGGGACATCGCGGAAGGGACAGAGGACAAGGACCCGGCGACCGTCCACCCGGTGGCCACAGGACCAGGGTGGGCAGCAGAGACCCGGTCAACGCCCGATGTGCCCGGGCCACACGGTCCAGCCAAGGCATTAGACGAAGCAGGCCCAGGAGCCAGCCCCGAAATCCCTCAGCCCGCTGCGCGACAGCCTGAACAGGGGCCACCCGCATGGTCTGCCAGCGGCGAGCGTCCAGGGCTTCAGGACACCAACGGAGGGACCGCCCAGGGCACTCATCCTGGGCCGTCTGCCGAGGCCGTCCCCCCGCAGGGGCAGCAGCCGGGGCCGACTGCCGTGGCGGGCCCAGATGGGCCTGGCAAGATGGCGCAGGGGCGGGCAGAGGAACGGGCGGCTTCCGCTGCGCCAGCCGCGGAGAGAGGGGAGCATGGGGCTGTGGTGGCGGGTGCAGCAGGCTCCGACGTGTGGGCAGCAGGGACCTTCCCTGCGCCCGCCACCACAGCCCCGTCAACGTCATCGAAGCAGCCGCCTCCTGGCCCCGTGGGGCCGGTGGAGAAGCCAGGGGAGGCAGCAAGCGCGGCCGGACAACCTGTAGTACCGCCGCAGGCAGCTAAGTCAGCGGCATCGAAAGACGACCCTCTCCGCGGCAATCCGCATTGAGACGGCCGAGGCAGGGCGGACCCGGAGCGATAGCACAGGGTGTCTTCAGCAGGGGGTGCTCCAGCCGGCCGGTGGCGTGATTGGCCCAGGGGCAACCAACCTCCGCAAGCACAATGACCCCTGGCAAGCTGCGCTCTGCTCACGGGTGTACCGCTTGTAGAATCCTCTAGCAGAATCCCTGGTGACATTCCCCATCTCGGCCCGTCTTATCCTTGGGAGCTCCTACCAGAGAACTTACCTGAAGAGTCGCCCATGTGACCTCGCACCTCTGGTCTACCTGTGGGCGCGCCATCCGATGCGTCATCCGAGCCCGATGTCAGGGGGATTCCTTGCTCATCGCATTACATACAAGAGACAAAAGAAGGAGGAATCGTGAGAACAGCAGTCAACAGGAGTTCCGTTGAGTTCTGGCCTGTTGCCTTGGGAGCACTGGTCTTGGCTCTTGTCCTCTGGGGACTCCTTTGGGGATTCCTCGCCCTGCGGACAACTGAGGCCACTGTTGCCCTCTCGGGCAACGGTGCCCCCAGCGGCAGTCACTATAACCTGAACATCATCGGCGTATCCAAGGACAAGACCGCGGACATGACAGGCGACGATGGCCATAGGATATTTGTGGACCTTGGGAACAAGGAGGGCGATCCAGTCCGCACGAAGATCTTGCTGTCCCAGAGTGCGGACGGCACTTTCCAGGTGCTGGATGCCAACGGGACCGATGGCAAGGCGAGCTTCCAACTGCCTGCGCCAGGGAGCTACACTATTTGGGCGCGGCCCCTCGGAAAGCCCGGTGGCCAGGCCCAGGTAACCACCTGTGCCATTGACCCTCTCACCGGCGAGGAAGTGTGCTCGACCTCGTTTGAGGTCTTTGTGCGCGGCACGGGTCAGGCTACATTCAGAGACGTCACCACAGCCTTGACGACGATTGTGTTGGACCCATCCCTGACGGACTTGATCACTGCGTGTGGTGGCAGCGAAGTCAGCCTCTTCGATCCGTGCCTGGAAGGGTATTTCTGGGCATATGACAACAACGGCCTAAGGCTGCTGCAGTTGCGCTTCTACCCCAACTAGGCAAGTGAACACACGGCCTGGATGCACGAAGGGAGCCGGGAGCATGACTCCCGGCTCCCTTCACTTGTAGTGCGTTCCACCAAGCCATGCCAGGCTCGCCGGAGGTCCCTGTACACTGGCCCTTCGAGGCGGTGGCTGATAACACGATGCGGGACCATTGAAGACGGGTCCGCCATCTCAGAAGTGGAGGAAGAGAAAATGCTCCGACACCGACACTGGGTATTCCCGGGAGTCCTTCTTGCAGCCCTTCTCTTGAGCGTTGTGCTGGCTTTGCCCGCGCTTGCGGGCAAAGAGCCCAAGTCCGACGTGTGCCACTTCCAGGCCGAGGACGAGTTCGCCCCGGGCCCGGACGGGGTCCTGGGCACGGAGGACGACGTACTGGTGAGCCCGTTGGGGTGGCGCGTCATTAGTATCTCTGACAACGCTCTGCCTGCGCACATAGGTGAGCACACAGACGGCGCCGTGTCAGACTTCGTCATCAGCACTGAGGATGACCTGGCACGGTGCCAGGCCCTGGAGCCGTTTATCGAAGAAGCCGCATAGCGGTCCGAGGGGCCTGAGACCCCGCTGCCTCGGGGCAAGCGTTCGCAAGACAGGGGCCGTCTTTGGGCGGCCCCTGTCTTGCTGCTCGACGGCATTCGGCTAGGGAAGCAGGTCGCCCTCCGGGGGTCACACACCCCGCTCCTTGCGCGCCCTCGGCGGCCGCTATGGGCGCTCTCCAAGTCCGAGGTGCTGGGTTGCTGGAATACTGGCAACGTTTGGGATAGGCCTTGCCGTTTGACAGCCACCTGGCCCGTCGGTATTCTGACGCCGCTGAGTGCGTTGAAAGGTCCAGAGAGCATGGATGGAGCAAGCATCATCGCTGAGGCCCGCCACGAAGGGCGGGCTGTCCTTACTGAGGTGGAGGCTAAGGAGCTGGTCCAACAGGCCGGCATCCCCGTAGCGGTCACCCGCCTGGCCCGCAGCCGGGAAGAGGCGCAGCGGCTGGCTGCGGAGCTTGGTTTTCCTGCTGTGTTGAAGGTGGTCTCCCCCGACATTCTGCACAAGAGCGACATCGGTGGCGTTCGGCTGGGCCTTCAGGACGCTGCCCAAGTGGGAGAAGCCTACGACGCCATCCTGAGAGCGGCCGCGGAGCGCGCCCCGAAGGCCCATCTTCACGGCGTAGCGGTCCAGAAGATGGCGCCGCCTGGTATCGAGGTTGTCATCGGCGCCACCAGGCACCCCTTGTTCGGACCCGTGCTCATGTTCGGCCTGGGGGGCGTGCTGGTGGAGGTGTTGAAGGATGTCTCCTTCCGGTTGGCGCCATTGGCACCCCGCGACGCTCGCCGGATGGTCGGAGAGATTCAGGGCTTCCCTGTCTTGCAGGGCTTCCGTGGCGGACCACCAGTCGGCGTAGTAGCGCTGGAAGAGGCGCTGCTGAAGCTCTCGGACCTCATGGAGGCACACCCCGAGGTCAAGGAGTTGGACCTGAACCCCGTCTTGGCGTACCCCGACGGCATCCTGGCGGTGGATGCCCGGGCCATCCTGGGGAATGGGGGGGGGCCGTCTGGGGTGCCCGTCCTCCCGGTGACGCACGAAGAGATGGACCGGCTGTTCAGCCCGCAGGTGGTCGCCGTGGTGGGGGACAAGCCCTCGCGGGAGGAGCGCTCCTGGCTGCGCTTTGTCCAGACACTCAAGGGGCGGGTCTACTCGGTCCAGATTGACCCCAAAGAGGCCGCGACCATCGAGGCCATGGGCATCAAGAACTACCCCAGCCTGCTGGAGATACCCGAGCCGGTGGACCTGGTCATCGTTTCGGTGCCCAGGCAGGCCAGCACCCGGGTGCTGGCCGATGCCATCCAGAAGGGCGTCAACGCCATCATGTATTTCACCGCCGGCTTCGCGGAGACGGGCGAAGAGGAGGGGGTCCGTCTCCAGGAGGAGCTTCGGGCTATGGCCCTCAAGGCCCACATGAAGCTTGTAGGGCCCAACTGCATGGGGTTGTTCAACCCTGCCATTGGCCTCCGCCACAACACGGAGCACTACTATGGCGAGGCGGGCAACGTTGCCTTCATCTCCCAGAGTGGCACCCATGCCCAGTTCTTTAGCCTGACGGGCTACCAGCAGGGCATCAAGATCAGCAAGTCCGTCAGCATGGGCAACGGCATTGTCCTCCACGCTGCCGACTACCTGGAGTACATGGCCGGGGACCCCCAGACCAAGGTCGTCGGTATGTACCTGGAGGGTGTTCCAGACGGGCAGAGGTTCTTCCAGGTGCTCCGGGAGGCCTGCCGCCGCAAGCCAGTGGTCATCTGGAAGGGAGGGCAGACGTCGGAGGGCGCGCGGGCCGTGGCTTCTCACACTGCATCTCTGGCGGCCGAGATAGCCATCTGGGACGCCATGATGAAACAGTGCAATGCCCTCCGGGCCGACAGCTTCGACCAGCTTCTGGACCTGGTGCGAGGCCTCCTCTACATCAAGCCGGCCCTTGGTGCCCGGATGGCGCTGCTGGCCCAGACTGGCGGCCAGTCGGTGGTCATCACCGATGCCTTCGTCAAGGCGGGCCTCCAGGTGCCCCAGCTCGACACTGCCAGCTACGAGCGTCTGGCCGCCTTCTTCAGCACCACCGGGGGAAGCTACCGCAACCCCCTGGACATGACCCCCACCATGCGCGACCTGGACCTGGTGCGCCGGGTGATGGAGATCGTTAGCCAGGACTCGCACGTGGACGCAGTGTGCCACGAGATTAACGTGGGTTTCATTGGGCGGAACCCTGGCCGACTTCAGGGGCTTCTGACCCTGGTCGCTGAGTTCAAGGAACGTTTTCCCAAGCCTTACTTCTGTGTGCTGGCGGCCGGCCACCGCGAGAAGGAAGCGGTAGACATCCGCCAGCAACTGACGGATCGCGGCATTGTTGCCTTCGCTAGCTTCGAGCGGGGGGCAGCTACCTTCCGTAAGCTGGTGGACTACTACGATGCAGCAAGGGAGCTGGGCCAGGAGCAGGCTTTCTCCCCGCGCTCGCCAAGCTAGTGCACGGTGTCACGAACGGTGGTAAGATGGGTGACGCCGAGCCCGGGGGAAGTGTGCAAGAAGGAGTCAAGGCCATGGCGGGTAAACACCCTGAAGTAACCTACAGCGTGACCATTCGGGCCGAGTACTCTAACCAACCTGGGATGCTGGGTACCATCACCTCGGCCATTGGGGAGGTTGGAGGGGACATCGGCGCGGTGGACATGGTCTACTCTAGCCGCGACCAGATGGTCAGGGACATCACCGTCAACGCCCGCGACACTGAACACAGCCACGAGGTCGTGAAGGCGGTGGAGGCCATCCGCAATGTGAGAGTGATCAGTGTCTCAGACCCGGTGTTCCTGGCCCACCTGGGCGGAAAGATCACCGTGACCAGCAAGATCGCTCTCAAGACCCGCAGCGACCTCTCCAAGGCCTACACCCCCGGCGTCGGCCGGGTCTCTATGCACATCCATGACAACCCCAAAGCAGTGTGGACCCTGACCTCCAAGGCCAACACCGTTGCTGTGGTCACTGATGGCACGGCGGTCCTGGGGTTGGGCGACATCGGCCCGGCCGCGGCCCTCCCCGTGATGGAGGGCAAGGCCCTGTTGTTCAAAGAGCTGGCTGGCGTTGATGCCTGGCCTCTCTGCCTGGACACCAAGGACCCGGACGAGATCGTCCGCACGGTCAAGGCTATAGCTCCGGGCTTTGGTGGCATCAACCTCGAGGACATCTCGGCGCCCCGCTGCTTTGAGATTGAGGAGCGGCTCAAGAAAGAGCTGGATATTCCCGTTATGCATGATGACCAGCACGCCACGGCGGTGGTGATCACCGCTGGCCTGCTGAACTCGCTGAAGATCGTCAAGAAGGAGCTGGCAAACCTGAAGGTGGCGATCCTGGGTGCTGGGGCCAGCGCCAACGCCACGGCCCGCCTGCTGCTGAAGGTTGGCGTCTCCGACATCATCCTCTGCGACCGGCAAGGCGTCGTGTACCGGGGCCGGCGGGAGAACATGAACCCCTACAAGGAGAAGATAGCGGCCCTCACCAACCCAAGGGGCATCAAGGGCACGCTGGACGATGCCCTTGATGGGGCGGATATGTTCATTGGCCTGTCCGGACCTGAGCTGGTCAAGGGAAACCAGGTCAAGCGCATGGCCCGGGATGCTATCGTCTTTGCGCTGGCGAACCCGGTGCCTGAAATCTGGCCCGAGGAGGCCGAACCCTACGCCCGCATTATCGCCACTGGCCGCTCGGACTACCCCAACCAGATCAACAACGCACTGGTCTTTCCAGGCATGTTCCGCGGCGTGCTGGACGTACGGGCACGCGAGATTAACGATGAAATGAAGCTGGCGGCGGCCAATGCCATCGCCTCGGTGATCCCGTCCGCGGAGGTGAACCCGGAGTACATCATCCCCAGCGTGTTCAACAAGGCTGTGGTGCGGGCCATCGCCAAGGCAGTAGCCACCACGGCCCACAAGACCGGGGTCGCTCAGCGCTCTCGCCGCCGCTACCACTCCCTGGCAGGATCGTAGCTGGCAGCCTTGGCTCGGCCCTGACCCCCTGCCACCACCGTTGACATCGTCCGCTCACGGTTCGATCCCGACAGGTCGGGACTGACCACGAGTGGAAGAGATAGCAGGATGTTGAGACCCAAGAATAGCGATTCAAGCTGTAGGTCGGGTTTCCCAACCCGACCGTCCGCCGCGGGCAGGTTCGTCCCGACACGTCCCGACTCATCGGGACACGTCGGGACGCCCTACGGGGGTCAATCGCTGTTTTCGGGTTAAGAAGACCCCCTGTCAGAGCCGCTGAAAGGGGGTCTTCTTGTGCCCGGCGTCCGCCCTTAGTTCTTGGGGCCGGCCGCCTCCAGTAGCCGGGCGTGCAGGGCCGGCGCCGCTGCCGCCACGCCACCCCGCACAACCAGCTTGCCTGAGTCCCAGGCGTACCAGGGGCCACCGTCCAGGGCCGTGACCTTTCCGCCCGCCTCCTCCACAATGAGGGCGGGGGCAATGTCCCACGGTGCCGCCTCCCGGTAGAGGAAGACCAGGCCGGAGCGCCGCCCGCAGGCCACGCGGCACAGGTCCAGCGCGTCGGAGTAGCAGGTGGAGATGTTGCGGGTAATACCCAGCAGGCGCCCGTAGCAGGAAGCCGCCTCCCGCTCCGGCACGTCCTCCCACTGGTTGAAGACCAGGTGCAGCTTTCCCAGCACCATGTTGGCCAGTAGTTTGGCAGGCCCCGCGTCCAGCGCCAGGGGCTTCCCGTTGAGCGTAGCCCCCCTGCCCCGCGCCGCCTCGAATAGCTCCCGGTGCCAGGGCGCATAGAAGGCCACGTACTGGAGGGCGCCCTCCCAGGCGGCGCCGATGGTGCACCCGAAGTCTGGCACCCCCGCCGCGAAGTTGGCGGTGCCCTCCAGCGGGTCCAGCAGCAGTGTTACGCCCGGTGTGAAGCCCAGGCTGACCGGCTCGCTCGTCGCCGTCTCCTCGGCCAGCAGCGTGTCCCCTACCTTCAGGCGCTTCAGGGCCTGGACTGCCAGGCGCTGGGCCTCCAGATCGGCGCGGACGGCGAAGTCGTTGGCACCTTTTTCGCGGACCACCGTGCGGGCAGCGGGGTCGCCGAATGCCGCCGCCAGGTAGTCGCCTATTCCCTGCACTACCTGCCGCAGGGCGGGAATCACTTCTTGCACCGTGCCCCTCCCGGAGGCCCCTGAGAGACTACTGCAGCCAGGCCCCTGCAAGCCATCCCAAGGTACAGCCGGCGGCGGGCCTTCGCAATAGCCCTGGAGTGCCCTGGCTGGCCCAAGGCCCGTGGGTAACCTTCTGCGCAGGCAGGCGGAAAACCAGCGCGGCCAGGCCCTTGCGTCCGGGCCTGGCCTGGGGTAGGCTTAGGTCAGCGCCTCTGGTGGCAAGGGCCGGGAGCCCAGCTACGAGAGGCGAGAGGCACAAGAAGCCTTTAAGGCAGCCCGGTGAGGCTGGCAAGGCGATGGTACTGCGGCTGGTGTCCTTCGGCAACGGCCGCGTAACCCAGGAGCAGTGGACCCGCCTGCCAGCATGGGCAGACGGGTTTTTTGTTGTGCCATGAAGGGGTGAGGCGCGATGGCTGCTGGCCCCGCAGAGCGGGTGATTATGACTGCTGAGGAGATGGGACGCTCCCTCTCCCGCATTGCCCACGAGGTGCTGGAGCGCAACCGCGGCGCCCAGGACGTGGTGCTGATGGGCATCCGCACGCGGGGCGTGCCGCTGGCCCACCGCCTGGCGGAACGCATCAGGCGCTTTGAGGGAGTCGCAGTACCTGTGGGTGCCCTGGACATCTCGCTCTACCGCGATGACATCGCTCGGCGCGGCCCGGTGCCCATCGGCTCCACCGATGTGCCGGTTGACCTGGACGGCAAACGAGTAGTGCTGGTGGACGACGTGCTGTTCACAGGCCGCTCCATCCGCGCGGCCCTGGACGCCCTGATGGACTTGGGCCGCCCGACCTCGGTGCAGCTTGCCGTGCTGGTGGACCGGGGCCACCGGGAGCTGCCGGTGCGCGCCGACTACGTGGGGAAGAACGTGCCCACGGCACAGGACGAGGAGGTGCAGGTCCGCCTCCAGGAGACCGACGGCCGGGACGAGGTGGTGATCCTACGGAGGGGTGAGTGATGCGCAGCAGCAGGGCGCTCTTGGGCGAGGCTTTGCGGGAGGGGAAAGCCCCAGCGTGGCAGCGGCGCCATGTGCTGGACCTGGACGACTTCTCGCTTCAGGAGCTGGAGCTAGTCCTGCACACGGCCCGCGCCATGAAAGACGTCCTTCGGCGGGACGTCAAGAAGGTGCCCTCCCTCCGGGGCAAGACGGTAGTGACCCTCTTCTACGAGCCCAGCACCCGCACGCGGGTCTCCTTCGAGACCGCGGGCAAGATCATGAGCGCCGACGTCATCAACGTGACCAACAGCGGCTCCAGCATCGAGAAGGGGGAGTCGCTGCTGGACACCCTGCTGACGGTCCAGGCCATGGCCATGGACATCATCGTGCTGCGCCATCCCCACTCTGGCGCCCCCTACTTCGCGGCCCGCAACCTGGGGCGCAGCAGCGTCATCAACGCCGGCGATGGCACCCACGCCCACCCCACCCAGGCGCTGCTGGACGTCTTCACCCTTCAGGAGCACCTGGGAAGCCTCGATGGCAAGCGGGTGGTCATCGTGGGAGACATCTCCCACAGCCGGGTAGCCCGCTCGGACCTGTGGGCCTTGACTCGTCTGGGCGCACGGCTGGTGCTGTGCGGCCCGCCTACCCTGATGCCCTGGGACCTGCTGAAGGGCCGTCGCGACACTCCAGGGCACCCCTTCGCCTCGGTGGAGGTGGAGACCGACCTGGACAAGGCCATCGAGGGCGCCGAGGTGATAATCGCCCTGCGCCTCCAGAAGGAACGCCAGGGGGCGGGCCTGTTGCCCAGCCTGCGGGAGTATGCCCGCCTGTGGCAGGTGGACCCGGAGCGGCTGGCCCGGGCCAGCCCCAATGTGCGGGTCATGCACCCCGGCCCCATGAACGAGGGCGTGGAGATCAGCCCGGAGGTGGCCCACAGCGCACAAGCCCTGGTCCAGGAGCAGGTGACCAACGGCCTGGCGGTGCGCATGGCGCTGCTGTACCTCCTGTGCGGGCCAAGGGAATTGGGGGCGTAGTGATGGGGAAGCATCCTCCACTGCTCATTCGCGGAGGCCGCATCCTGGACCCTTCGCAGGGGTTGGACGGGGCCGGTGACCTCCTCATTCAGGACGGCAAGGTCGCTTGGGCCGGCGCCCCATCGGACGGCTCGGGCACCCCGCCTGGCTGCCGCGTGCTCGACGCCGCCGGCCTCCTGGTCGTCCCCGGCTTCATTGACCTGCACTGCCACCTGCGGGAGCCTGGTGCCGAGGAGAAGGAGACCATCGCCACCGGTACCCTGGCGGCGGCCCGTGGGGGGTTCACGACGGTCTGCGCCATGCCCAACACGGACCCTTCCACGGACACCGCGGGCGCTGTAGAGTTCCTGTTGCGGCTGGCCTCGGAGCAGGGGCATGTCCGGGTCCTGCCGGTCGGCTGCGTGACGCGGGGCCGCAAGGGCAAGGAGCTGGCGGACCTGGCCGAGCTGGCCCAGGCGGGGGTCGTCGGCTTCTCCGACGATGGCGACCCGGTGGCCGACAGCTTCTTGATGCGCATGGCCCTGAGCTACAGCACCGTCACCGGCCTTCCGGTCATTGACCATCTCCAGGACGCCCGCCTCTTTGGGGGTGGCGTGGCCCACGAGGGGTGGGCCGCCAGCCGCCTGGGCCTCAAGGGGATACCCGCCGAGGCGGAGGAGGTGATGGCGGCGCGGGACATCGAGCTGTGCGCCCTCACGGGCGGGCGGCTGCACCTGGCCCACATCAGCACCAAGGGGAGCCTGGAGATGGCCCGCCGAGCCAGGGAGCGGGGCCTGCCCGTCACCTGCGAGGCGGCCCCGCACCATCTGGCCCTCACTGACGACTGGCTGCTGGGCACCCGTGGGGAGGGTGGCCCCTTCGCGCCGCTGGGGCCGCTGGCCTACGACACGGCAGCCAAGGTGAACCCACCCCTGCGGCCCCAGGCCGACGTGGATGCCCTGGTGCATGGGCTGCGCGATGGCCTGATTGACGCCATCGCCACCGACCACGCCCCCCACTCGGCGGTGGAGAAGGCCTGCACCTTCGACGAGGCGGCCTTTGGCATCAGCGGCCTGGAGACGGCCCTGGGGCTGCTGCTAACGGCCCTGGTGCACACCGGCAAGGTGCCCTTGGTGACCGTTATCGAGAAGCTGACAGCCGGCCCGGCGCGCCTCCTGGGCCCCAAGTATGCCCACCTGGGCACCCTGCGGCCCGGCGCCGCCGGCGACGTGGCCATCATCGCTCCCGACGAGGAGTGGACGGTAAACACGGCGCAGTTCGCCTCCAAGGGCAAGAACACCCCGCTGGCTGGGGCCACCCTCCGGGGCAGGGTGGTGGCGACGGTCGTGGGAGGCAAGTTGGTGTTCCAGAAGGGGGCAGTGAGTATCACTGCCAGCCGCTGAGTAGCTCTGCACCCCGTGAGGTTAAGAGAGGGACGGGGGATCTGTGTCACCAGCTTGACAACATAAAACGGGGGTGAATAGCGGAGCTGTCTGTCCGAGAGACGCTATGCGCTGCCATCTGAGTTCCTCGGGGGTGCAGGGGCCCTGCCCCTGCCGAGGGTCTTAGGGGGACACCCCCTAAGTTTTGTTCCCCCTCTCCCTGCCAGGGAGAAGGGGTGAGGGTCGGAGGACGCGCAAGTCCTGCTCGTAATACTTGAGAGGACCAAAGCGAAGGAAGACACATGGCAAACAAAGCCTACCTGGTGCTGGAGGACGGCACGGTCTACGAGGGCGAGGCCTTCGGCGCTCAGACCTCGGCCCACGGCGAGGTGGTCTTCAACACCTCCATGACTGGCTACCAGGAGGTCCTGACCGACCCCTCCTACGCTGGGCAGATTGTGGTGCCCACCTACCCCCTCATCGGCAACTATGGCGTCAACGCCCAGGACGTGGAGTCGCGGCGTATTCAGGTAGCGGGCTTCGTGGTCCGCCAGTGGTGCGACGCCCCCAGCCACGGCCTGAGCCAGGCCACCCTCCACGAGTACCTGGCCTCCCACGGCGTGCCTGGCATCAGCGGCGTGGACACCCGCGCCATCACCCGCCGCCTGAGGAGTCGTGGCGTCATGATGGGCATCATTGCCACCGACGGGGCGCCGGAGGAGGCGCTGGCCCGCCTGGGCAGCCTGCCCCGCTACGGGGAGACCGACCTTGTAGCGCGGGTCACCACCTTGGCGCCCTACACCTGGGAGCCGGCCCAGGACCCGGCCGGCCTGCACATCGTGGTCGGCGACTGTGGCCTCAAGTACAACATCCTGCGCTCTCTGGACCGGCGCGGCTGCCGCGTCACCGCCGTGCCGTCTACCTACTCGGTGGAAGAGGTGCTGGCGCTGAAACCAGACGGCATCGTCTTTTCCCCCGGCCCCGGCGACCCAGCACTGCTGGAAGGCGTGGTGCAGACGGCGCGCGCCCTGGCGGAGCAGTTGCCTATCATGGGCATCTGCCTGGGGCACCAGGTGCTGGCGCGGGCCTTTGGCGCCCGCACCTACAAGCTGAAGTTCGGCCACCGGGGGGGCAACCACCCGGTGCGCGACCTGGCCACCGGGCGGGTGCACATCACCGCCCAGAACCACGGCTACGCGGTGGACGCCGAAGCGCTGCCGCCGGAGCTGGAGGTAAGCCACCTGAACCTGAACGACGGCACGGTGGAGGGGCTGCGGCACCGCTCGCTGCCGATTATGACCATCCAGTACCACTCGGAGGCCTCGCCAGGCCCCCAGGACAACCAGTATTTGTTCGACAGGTTCCTGGAGATGGTGCGTGATGCGTAATAGTGATGTATAATCTTGGTGCACATTTTTGGTGAGGGCAGATGATGCGCACCACGCTGGATATTGATGAGAAGCTGCTGGAAGAGGTCCTGAAGCTAACCGGGGAAAAGAGCAAGAGCAGGGCAGTGTGCAAAGCTGTGGAGGAATACATCCGCCGGAAGCGGATTGAAGAGCTGCGCCAAATGGCGGGGACTGTTGACCTAGTAGACAATTGGTACGAGCTACGCCACATGGAGCCAAGGTAGCGCGCATGGTGATTGTCGATACGTCAGTGTGGGTCCAGTTCTTGCGGGTAAAGGGTTCCCTTGAGCATCTGGAACTGGACAGGTTGCTGGTCCGGGGGCAAGCTGCCGTGGTGGGCGTGGTGCTGGCGGAGGTGCTGCAAGGCGCCCGCAGCCAGCAGGAGTTCGAGGGGCTCCGCCAGCGGTTGTGGGCCGTCCCCTACGTAGGCGAAACCAGGGAGACGTGGGTGCACGTCGGCTCCCTCTCTTACCAACTCCGCCAGCAGGGGCTTGCCCTGGCGCCGGTGGACCTGCTCATTGCTGCCCTGGCCCTGGAGCACGGCCACGAGGTCTACACCCTGGACGAGCACTTCCAGAGAGTGCCGGGGGTGAAGCTGCACCAGCCAGCGACCAGCTAGGAGGCTCAGTGACCTTCCTCCTCATCGCCCATCGCGGCGCTTCGGCCGAGGCGCCGGAGAACACGCTGGCTGCCTTTGACCTGGCCCTGGAGCAGGGCGCCAAAGCGTTGGAGTTGGACGTGCGCCTCAGCGCCGACGGCGTCCCCGTAGCCATTCACGACGCAACAGTGGAGCGGACCACGGACGGCCACGGCCCGGTGGCGGGGCATACCCTGGCCCAGCTCAAGGCCCTGGATGCTGGCTCCTGGTTTGGTCCCCGCTTCGCCGGGGAGCGCGTCCCAGCCCTGGAGGAGGTGCTGGTCCGCTATCGGGGTAAAGCGCGCCTCCAGATCGAGCTCAAGTCCGAGGAGGTAGAGCTGCCGGCGGGGGTCGCGGCCCTGGTCCGTCAGCACAAGGCGGAGCATGACATCATCCTGTCCTCGTTCATCAAAGCGCAACTGGAGCGGGCCAGGCCCCTGCTGCCAGAGGTCCCTCTGGCCTGGCTGGTGCGTCGCTTCAATAACGAGGTGATTCAAGAGGCGGCGGAGGCTGGCTTCCAGTCCTGCTGCCAGCCGGCGGCCCTGGTCACGGCAGAATTGGTGCGCGAAGCCAAGGCCAGAGGGCTGACAGTCGTGGCCTGGGGAGTGCGCTCTGTTGAGGAGTTAGGGCGCCTGGTGGGCTGCGGCGCCGTTGCCGCCACCGTGGACTGGCCGGACCGGGCGCGAAAGAACATTGAGCGGAAATTTGCTGGCCCCGCTCGCCCTTCGACACGCTCAGGGTGAGCGGACGATGTCAACAGAGCCGGACAGCTTTTAGGCACTCGGAGAGTCCAGAGAGGGCCTGGCCCTCTCTGGCAGGGGCTTTGGGGGTGTCCCCCAGAATAGTCCATCTCCCCCTTCTCCCTAGGGAGAAGGGGGAACAAGGGGGATGAGGGCAGGGAAACAGAATGGGGGCGCCATGCGCACCCAAGGGGGGACTTACGTTGGGTTTGGGCAGAAACAACCGAGTCAAGTACGCAATGGACTCGTCAAGATAGAGGTCAGGTAGGGGTAACAATGCCAAACAAGCCCTCTAAGGTCATGGTCATCGGCTCAGGTCCCATCGTCATCGGCCAGGCGGCGGAGTTCGACTACGCCGGCACCCAGGCCTGCAAGGCCCTCCGCGAGGAGGGCGT
>JACQUK010000072.1 GCA_016210325.1 Chloroflexota bacterium | reverse complement strand
TGGTGCCTCCTCCCCCGCAAGCGGGGGAGGATTGAGGTGGGGGCAGCACCCCCATCCTAGCCTTCCCCCTCGAGGGGGAAGGGAATCCTGGCACAGCGCCGTTTTCATCCTTTGTGGCGCCCCGATCCATCGGGGCATGGACGATTGCGAGGAGTCCTTCGGGGGAAGGACGACGAAGCAATCTGGCGGCGAGGTCCACCCCTCCTCCAGACGGCGTGGTGAGCTTGCCGAACCATTGCCACGGCCCTCGTTCGTCGGGCTCGGCGAACTTCCGGGACAGGACACTAGCCTGGGGCATGTGGACGGAAGTCCCTTACCTGGAGTCTCAGGCGCTCCCGCCCGGTGAAGGAGTCTGTCCCCAGCGAGTAGACCAGGTCAACCCGATCGGCTCCTCCGGTGGGCCATGCCTTGGCCTGGTGGAAGGCAACAGCATCCCACACAGCGCCTCCCTGGCGAAGCCTCAGGACCAAATGCTGCTTCTTCTCTCCCCAGTGCTCCACCCCGGTGACCGGTACCCCCCGTGTCAGGAAAAGTGGCTGAGGATTGCCTGCGCCGTAGGGCGCCAGCTCTCCCAGGAACCGGTAGGTGCTGCCGACCAGGGACCTAAACTGAGTCTCTGCGTCAATGTGGAGGGTGGGAAGCAGCGGTGCGCCCTGAAGTTGGCTTCGCGCCAGTGCCTGGAGCTGCTGGCGAAGCGCTGGCAGGTGCGCCGCCGAGGTCACAAAGCCGGCGGCCGCGGAGTGCCCGCCATAGCGCTCCAGCAAGGGATGGCAGGCCCGCAGGGCATGGACCAGGTCGAACTCGGGTATGCTCCGTCCACTGCCCCGCGCTACATCGCCTTCCATGCTGACGACCACAGCAGGGCGGTAGTAGCGCTCCACCAGCTTGCTGGCCACCAGGCCGTTGACGCCCGGGACTAGGTCCGCCGATGCCACGAACAGCAGGGCTTCGTGTGGCACCTGTTCAGCCACCTCACAGTCAGCCAGCTCTGTGCAATGCTCGGTCAGCTCCTGTCGCTGGTGGTTGAGTCTCTCCAGGGTCCCAGCTAACTCCTGGGCCTCGGACGGCGACGTCGTGGTGAGCAGCGCCAGGCTTGGCTCGGCGCTCTCCAGCCGGCCCGCCGCGTTGAGGCGTGGGGCAATCGTAAAGGAAATGGTCTCGGTGTCCACATGGATGGGGGCGACACCGGCGCGAGAGAGGAGGTGCAGCAGCCCCGGATGGGAGGTCTGTTGAAGTGCCTCCAGGCCACGCTTTACCAGGTAGCGGTTTTCACCGAGCAGCGGGGCCATGTCGGCCACGGTGCCAAGAGCGGCCAGGGCGAAGAAGTCGTCGTCCAGGGGGCGTGCCGTGGCCGTATACAGCGCCTGGGCTATCTTGAAGGCCAGACCTGCGCCAGTCAGGTGAGCAAAGGGGTATGGGGCACCAGGCCTTTGGGGAGTCACCACGGCGGCCGCCTCGGGGAGCTGCTCGGGCAGGGCATGGTGGTCCGTAATGATGAGACGCATGCCCAGGGCACTTGCCCTGGCTGCCTCCTGCACCGCCGTGATGCCCGTGTCCACCGTTATGATGAGCGTGACCCCCTGCTGGTGGAGCTGGACGAGGGCGTCCTCATTGAGCCCGTGGCCCTCCCGCACGCGATTGGGGATATAGGGGATGGCGGAGGCGCCCAAAGCTCGCAGGGCCTGGAGCAGCAGTGCCGTTGCGGTCACGCCATCGGTATCGAAGTCGCCGTAGACGGCGATGTGCTCCCGTGCGGCGATGGCTGCCAGCAGGTGCTGCACAGCGGCATCCACATCTTGGAGCAGCATGGGGTCATGGGAATGGCCAGGGGCCAGCAGCCCCTCTTTCTGGGCGGGGGTGGTGATGCCACGGTTGTGGAGGAGTTGCGCCCACAGGGGTGGCACCAGGAGTTGCCCGGCCAGCGAGGGTGGGGCCGCCGGGGCAACAGCCCATCGTCTCCTTGGCGTGTTGTCCGGAGCGCCCTGGACCTCCGCGCTCATCGTTCGAAGCGGCGGAAGACCAGCGTGGAGTTGTGCCCACCAAACCCCAGCGAGTTGCTCAACGCAGTGCGGACTGTGCCGCGTCGTGATGTCCACGGCGTGTAGTCCAGGTCACACTCCGGGTCCGGCGTCTCCAGGTTGATAGTGGGCGGGATGGCGCCATCCAGAATGGCCATGACGCAGATGGCGGCCTCCACTGCCCCTGCTGCCCCCAGGAGATGGCCGGTCATGGACTTGGTGGAGCTGATGGGGACCTGGAGGGCGTCCTCGCCGAAGACGCTCTTGATAGCCTGGGTCTCGCACTTGTCGTTGAGTGGGGTGCTGGTGCCGTGGGCGTTAATGTAGTCAATGTCCTTGGGCTGGAGGCCGGCCGAGGCCAATGCCGCCTTCATGGCGCGGGCGCCCCCCTCACCGGAAGGCGGTGGCTGGGTGACGTGGTAGGCATCGGCGGCGGCGCCGTAGCCCACCAGCTCCGCCAGGGGCTGGGCACCTCGGTTCACGGCGTGCTGCAGGTCCTCCAGCACCAGGATGGCCGCCCCCTCGCCGACGACGAACCCGTCCCGCTGGGCATCGAAGGGGCGCGAGGCCTTGGTTGGCTCCTGGTTGCGGCGGGAGAGGGCGCCGCAGGCGTTGAATCCGGCAATTGCTATGGGGCATACGGGGGCTTCTGCTCCCCCGCACAAGGCCACCTGGGCACGGCCCTGTTGGAGCAGGTGGTAGGCTTCTCCGATGGAATCGGACCCGCTGGAGCAAGCAGACACCGCCGCGAAGTTGGGGCCCTTGGCCCCGAAAGCGATGGAGACCTGGCCCGAAGCCATGTCAGCCAACATCATGGGCACCAGGAAGGGGTTGACCCGCTTGGGGCCTTTGTCACGGAGCACATCAAATTGCTCGGACAGGGTGAGGATGCCGCCCACGCCGCTGCCGATGACCACGGCGACATCACCGGCGCAGGCCGGGTCAATCTTGAGGCCCGCGGTGCGGGCCGCCTCCTGGGCTGCGGCGATGGCAAGCTGGGCGAAGCGGTCGGTGTGGCGGGCCTCCTTGCGGTCAATGTAGTTGAGCGGGTCAAAGCCCTTGACCTCGGCGGCAATCTGGGTCTCGAAGTCACTGGCGTCGAAGGACTGGATAGTGCCAACTCCCGATTGGCCGGCCAGCAAAGCGCTCCAGGTGCTCTTGGTGTCCAGCCCCAGGGGAGAGATAACTCCCAAGCCGGTGACCACTACTCGGTTCTTCGTCAAAGCCCTCCTCCATCAGGACGCTGAGCGTTGTGCTCTTGCCAAGTGTTGCACAACTGGTGCGACTTTGCCACCTTCCCATAGGGGCCGAGGTGGCTGGTGGCCGTGTTCATTGCTCCAGGGTAACGACGCTCTTGAGGACGTCGGGTCCCACCACAGCGGCAGCCTTGGCGTACTCCTGCATGGGAAAACGGTGGGTCAGGAACCGTGGGAGCAGTCCCGGGAAAACACTGCTGAGCCTTGCCAGGGCGTGCTCCGCCTCCCGCAGGTGGCGGAGGTTGGCACGGGAACATCCTACCAGGACCTGATTATAGTGCAGCAGCTCCGTCAGCAAGGGAGCACCCTCGGCCTGGAAGTCGCCGCTCGGGACGCTGGGAGTCACTATGGCAGCGACGCTGTTGCGCGCCATCGCGTTCCTGACGTAGTGGGCTGCCCACATCTCGCCGGTTGTATCAACCAGCACATCAGCCCACCGGTCTGGTAGACGTGCATTGTGCTGCGTGGAGCTGATCCACTCCACCTGAAGCTCCTGGGCCAGCGCTGCCTGGAGGGACGCCCCTCCGTACGGACTGTAGAGCAGGACGGTAGAGCCGCAGGCGCGGAACATGGCCGCTGCCAGGAGCGCGAGGTCTCCCCCTCCGGTGACCATGACGCGCTTGTGCTGGGCCCAGTCCGGCTGGTCCCAGGCGTGGAAGAAGTGCCCGCACCAGGGGCTCACACGCTTCTCGATGCCCCGCACCAACTCCATGGACTTGACAACCAGGCTGGCTGGTTCCAGCAACGCCGCCACTGGTTCGACGTCCGGAGGTACCAAGACCAGGTGCTCGGCCTCCTCCACGAAGCATTCAGCTAAGAAGCCGTGGGCCTCACGGATACCCCGCTCAACATAAAGGCCGGATGAGCAGAGGTCGGCTTCGCCCCGGAGGCAGTTCTCGCAGATGCGACACCCACGGCGCGTGGAGGTGGCCACCACGTCACCCAAGCCTACCTGCTCAACGGCCGGGCCCACTTCTACCACCCTGCCCACCACCTCATGGCCTACCACGATCTCTTTTGCATTGTGTGGCGGGACGCCCTCCAAGCCTTGAAGGATGTTAGCATCAACACCGCAAACGCCGATCTGCTGGACCTTGATCTTGACCTGGGTGGGCGTCTCGATGCGGGGCTCCCGGACCTCGGCGAGGCGGGCCCTGTGGGCCCTTGAGTTGTACTGCACAGCTAACATCGGCTCTTGCCCTTGACCCCACTGGTCACACTCTCAGGCTTTGTTGACGCCATCCGCTCGCCCCGAGCTGGTCCAAGAGCGAGCCGCTCGTGGTTCGATCCCGACCAAGGCGGGACTCACCACGAACGGGGGGTCCCCGTTCCGTTCGCCCTGAGCCTGTCGAAGGGCGGCCTCTAATATATAGGCTTCTTATAACTCAGGACACTAAAGATGGCCAGCGGAGAGCGGCCGGGGCGCCCCACCTTCGTTCATGATCCCTCCAGACTGGCTGCGCATCGCCGCATCAAGGCGATGGAAGGCTCTCGGTCTCGCCAGGCCCTGTTCTCTTTCTGCCCCTTGGCTGTCGTTGAGGGGGCTGGTCTACCGGTGATGGTTGTTGCGACGTGACCACCTCTGGCGTTGGCGGTCCCAGGGCACCCCCTTTGGGCCGCCTTCTCTGCCGAGCATACTTCTGTAGCTCCTCCAGCAGCGTGTCCACGTTGGCCTCGGCCGCAAAGGCGTGGACCAGTGCCTCCTGGACCTCTTCAGTGAGGCGAGGCACGTCCTCCTCGCTCCGGCGCCCGGCCACACGCTCCACCAGGTGGGAGCGCTGTGCGGAGACCTGCACCTCGTAGCCCCGGTCCGCTACGGGCAACGCTAGGGTGATGGAGACCGCCTTGTCCCCCCACATCAGGCTCCACGTACACTCGTAAACCGGAGTCGGGGCCTCCCTGGATGGCGCCGGCGGCAACAGTTCGGCCAGCCGGGCGTCCAGTTCGGGCATCCCTTCTGGTTGGCGCAAGGACACCCCTCGTGTGGTCTCCACGCGAGCTGTCCCACCCAGTAGCTCCCGGTTCAGCTCGTCCAACAGGCGACAGAAGAGGGGGTCCATTTGGTCGGCCAGCAGCCAGAGGCGAGTGACCGGGCCCGCGTGGTCAGGCGACGTCTCGGGAAACCGGCCCCGCGCCCGGGCCAGGAACTGCAAGGCATCCTTCCGGTACTCCACCGCCTTCTTCACTCGTTCAACCCAGCTCTGTGTCTCCATGTCCCTTCACTTTCCACACCGTCTTGGGCCTGATGGCGCTTGGTGGGCCAGTTGTTCAGCAGCCGTTGGGCATCGGGGCCATGTGGCAGGCTTCGCTCCGACGAGAGACGTACCCCAGGTGGCTGGAGGAGTATTGGCCCAACATAGCAGACGCAAAGAGACAGCGCCATTGGGGCAGCCAGAAACGCCCCGCCGGCCTCGCTGGCCCGTAACGAGCTGGGCTAGGGAGCCGACGGCAGGGAAAGCAGACTCCATATCTTGTACTTTGCTGGAGCTTCTCCATTCGTCATGGCTTGACGTGGGGATGCCAGAGCACAAGCTCTGGCATCCCCCAGACCTCACGACAGGCAGACGGGCCGCAGGTGCAGTTGGCCATTGCGCCGCTCTAGGTAGCCGCCTTGCTGGTCATAGCCGTGGGTAAAAATGATCAGCCAGCCCTCTCGCTCTGCCAAAGCCAGCAACTCCCGCTTTCGCTCCAACGTTTCCTCTGGGAACTGGTCCAGAGCGGAGATAAAGGGCAAGGTCAGGTGGTGTGGGGTGGGGACCAGGTCGCCAAAAAAAGCCACCTTGTTCCCGCCGTGGTTGATGAGTGCAATCTGATGGCCGCGGCAGTGGCCATTCGTCACCTTGAGCCAAACCCCTGGCACCACCTCCCGGTCGCCCTCCAGGAGATGGAGTTGGGAGCGCTCTTGGAGCACCTCGAAGTCCTGCTCCAGGAAGGCGCCAAGCCCGCGCTCATTGGGCGAGCAGGCATCGTCCCAGGCAGCCGCCTGGACCAGGTACGTCGCCTTGGGGAAGGTGGGCACGAGCTGACCACGCCGGTTCCGCTTGGTACACCCCCCGGCGTGGTCGAAATGAAGGTGGGTCAGGACAACGTGCGTGATCTCTTTTGGCCCCAGCCCCAGGTTGCGCAGGTTCCGGGCCAAGGTGCTAGGGCCAATGCCGTACTCCTCTCTGAACTGGTCGTCTAGCTTGGTACCCACGCCAGTATCAATAAGGATGTTGGCATCAGGGGTCTGGACAAGCAAAGAATTGAGGCCGACACGGACGCGGTTGCGGCGGTCCGGCCTGGCCAACCTTTCCCATAACACCTTAGGCACTTGCCCGAAGAGGGCCCCGCCGTCCACCTTCAGGCGCCCGTCGCTCAAGACATAAAGTGATAGTTTGCCGATCCTCACCAGTCTTCTCCCACGGGGAACTCAGTGAGCTGTAGATACGGCCGGAGCCAGCGGGTCCCGGGCCCCCTTCGCGCGCGCACAGGCACCACCAACCGCATCTCGCTCAGCACCTCTCCTCCCTAGACGCTCGCCTCTGGAAGAGCCAAGACGAGGCACACCGCGACCTCAGTGGGCTACAGACAGACATTGTGGAAAACATAAAATGGCCCTTGTAGAGGAGCGCGGCTTTCACAGTAAGAGTGCCATACGGCTTTGTCAAGGGAAACACTCGTTCTTGACCAAAGGTTAACCTGCAATTGCTAAGATTGGTTTACTCCCATTTATGCTCCATGTTCGGGAGCCGACCTGCCGGGAAAAGCTGGAGTATTGGCCCTTCGGGGCCGCGCCAGCCCTAAGCGCCAGAGGGCAGCATGTCAACAGAGCCATTATTCCCAAGAATAGCGATTCAAGTAGGTCGGGTTTCCCACCCCGACCGTCCGCCGCAGGCAGGTTCGTCCCGACGTGTCCCGATTCATCGGGACGTGTCGGGATGCCCTACGGGGGTCAATCGCTGTTTTCGGGTTATTCCTCAAGACCGGCCAATGTCCTGGCGCCCAGCCCCGGGTCATCCTGCCCCACGGAGCGCCTCAGCAGCCTCCCGGAAGGCCCGGAGGGTGAAGTCCACGTCGTCATCACTGTGGGCCAGCGACACGTAGAACTTGCTAGCCCCCTTCAGGATGCCGCGTTCCAGGAGCAGGTTGTTGAAGCGCTTCATCATCTGGCTGTTGGCCCTCAGCGTTGAGCGGTAGTCCACGACAGGCTGGTCGGTGAAATAGACGTCGAAGAGCGGGTCTTCGCCCACCACCTGGGCGGGGAGTTCCGCCTCATGGAGCACCTTTGCCAGGCCGGTGCGCAGCTTGTTCCCCGTGGCAAAGAGCCGCTGGTAGGTGCCCGGCTTGCGGAGCTGTTCAAGGGTAGCCAGCCCCGCTACCGCAGCAACCGGGTTGCCGCTCAGAGTCCCCACCAGGGGCACAAAGTCGTTTGAAGCCTCCATGACGGGGTCGAAGTGGCGCATAATCTCCTCGCGCCCGGCCACGGCCGACAGCGGGTACCCGCCTCCCACAATCTTGCCCAGGGCGGCCAGGTCGGGCACAACACCGTAGTACTGCTGGGCGCCACCGTAGGCAAAGCGGAACCCTGTCACCACCTCGTCGAAGATCAGGGGGATGCCGTGGGCCTGGGTTACCTGACGCAGGCCCTGGAGGAAGCCAGGCGCCGGCGGGATGAGCCTTTGGAAGGGCTCCACAATGACCCCAGCCAACTCATCCTGGTGCTTCTCAATGATGTTGGCCGCGGTGCTGAGGTCGTTGAAGGGGGCGATCAGCATTGTGTCTGCCAGGGCCGCGGGCACCCCAGCGCTGTTGGGCGCTGCCTGGGGGAAGGGCGACAGGTCCTTGGGCGTCACGCTCATCACGGCGTAGTCGCTGCTGCCGTGGTAGCCCCCCTCGAACTTCAGGATTCTCGGGCGGCGCCGGTGGGCCCGTGCCAGCCGCATGGCAAAGAAGGTAGCCTCGGAACCGCTGCTCATAAACCGCACCTTCTCTGCGCAGGGGACGGCGCGGACGATCTCCTCTGCCAGGTAGATGACGGGCTCGTTGGTGGAGAAGTAGGTGGAGCCGCGCTCCAGGTACGAGGAGACGGCCTTCAGCACGGCGGGATGGGCGTGGCCCAGGACCATGGGCCCGGAGCCCAGGAGGTAGTCCACATAGCGGTTGCCCGACACATCCCAGACGTGCGCACCCTGGCCCCGCTGGATGATCATGGCCTGGTCGCCGGGGTAGTACACGTTCCCCAACGAACCACCGGGCAGCACACGCTGTGCCCGCTCGATCAGGGTGGCCTCTTCATGGCTGCGGTGCCTTATCATAGCCGACCCCTCCTTTTGTTCTCGCGGCGGCGCCAGTATAGCCCAAAAGCGCATGGAGGGACAGGATGCGCACCTGTTGGCGCGAATCTCCCTGACTTGAACGGGGACCACCGCAGCCAATCGGAGCAGTTGCCAGCCTCGCTGTTGACCCCGAAAATAGCGATTGACCTCCGTAGGGCATCCCGACGTGTCCCGATTATGGTCATATGCAAAATGAATTGACCGACCTTGTCATTCTGAGAGAGTCCCGACT
>JACQUK010000071.1 GCA_016210325.1 Chloroflexota bacterium | reverse complement strand
GCCTATCGCACCCCTTGATCCCTCTTGCTACCTTGTCAATAACCATGTCCAGGATACAAGGGGCGAAGCCCCTTTGCCGGGAGTCTGAGGGTGCCCCTCAGATACAAAATTCATCCCCCTTCCTGGCCAGGAAGGGGGTCAGGGGGATGGTCGAAAGGGTTTTTCAGCACCCTGTTAGGAGAGAGATGATGACAGCAGAGACAAAGCAGGCCCGCATGCTGGCGGGGGCACGCATCCTGGTCACTACTTGTACCAACGTGCAGCCTGGCGAGCAGGTGCTCATCGTGGCAGACCGCGGCACCCTCTCCATCGCCGAGGTGCTGGCCCAGGCCGCAGGCGAGCGAGGCGCTGAGGCAACCCTGGCCGTCATGCCCCAGCGGGCCGCCGACTCCCAGGAGCCGCCGCCCACGGTGGCCGCCGCCATGAAGGCCGCCGACGTCATCTTCACCCCGGTCAGCCGCTCCATCACCCACACCGCTGCCATGAAGCTGGCCGTCGCGGCTGGCGCCCGTGCGGCCGTCTTGACCGCCTACACCGAGGACCTGCTCATGTCGGAGGCCCTGCGGGTGGACTTCGCCGCGCTGGCGCCCGTCTGCAAGGAGGTGGCGCGGCGCCTGACGGCGGCCCGCAAGGCCCACCTGACCACCCCCGCTGGTACTGACCTGCGAATGGACCTGACGGGGCGGAAGGCGAACGGCCTCACCTGCATCGTGGCCAAGGGGGAGTTCTCCCCGGTGCCCAACATCGAGGCCAATATTGTGCCGCTGGAAGGCTCACCGGAGGGTGTCATCATCGCCGACGCCAGCGTCCCCTACCTGGGCATTGGTGTGCTGAGGGAGCCCGTCCGCCTGCGGGTCCAGGGCGGGCGAATTGTCTCTGTAGAGGGCGGGCAGCAGGCCCAGGTGCTCAGGCAGGCCTGGGAGTCCCAAAAAGACCCGAATGCCTACAACATCGCCGAGCTGGGCATTGGCCTGAACCCCAAGGCCCGCATGACTGGCGTGATGCTGGAGGACGAGGGGGTCTACGGCAGCGTGCACATCGGCACCGGCACCAGCATCACCCTGGGTGGCACGGTGAAGGCCTCCAGCCACTACGACCTGCTGCTGTGGAAGCCCACCCTGGTGCTGGATGGCGTTCTGCTGCTGAAGGACGGGGTGGTAGCAGACGACATTGCGCCGACGGCGCTGGGTTAGGGCGGCTGTATTTGACAGGCGACAATTGCAGCAAACTGGCGCATAACCTATACTCATGAGCAACCGGAAGGACGCTGTCAAGATTAGATTGTGTTCCCGGTGCATGTACTTAGCCTATAGTATGGTAAGATGGCACAGTTAGAGATCCAATCTGCCAGTATAGTTCTTAGAGGGTCACTGAACCCTGCGATATTCCATCCAGCATGGTTCGAGCGTAATGGCTTGCTACGCTCTGCAGAGGCGGATGCTGCTAAGATACAGGTCATCAGCCCCCAAATAACAAGCTTCAACACTGAATGGCTGGAACTTCGAGTAACGCAGGAGAGATTCCAAGCTGAGACGCTCCAAGAAGCTTACAACGAGTCGCTGCGCGATCTGACCTTGGGTGCGTTCCAGCTTCTCAGTCACACTCCTATAAGCCGGATGGGGCTCAATCGGCATTTCCACTTTCGGATGGCTGACAAAGACCGCTGGCACTTAGTTGGTGATTCCCTGGCTCCCAAGCAACCTTGGGGAAACATCCTGGACGCCCCCGGTATGCGAAGTCTGACCATGGAAGGAGTCAAGTCTAAAGAGGGAAAGGGCTACGTTCGAGTGACGGTTGAGCCGTCGAATCGGATTCAACCCGGAGTCTACATTGCTGTTAACGACCACTACGAGCTAGAAGTCGAAGTGAAGGGTGTGGCGGGGACCGCGCTGGCCCTTGAAATCCTGAAAACTTGTTGGGTTGATTCAATGAAGGAATCACGGACTATCGCTGATAGGATAGTGCAACTAGGAGAAACTACGTGAGCAAGCGCGGGCATGTCTCGTCTTCAACTCAAATGAAGGACCGTGAACATGACGCGCGATCGGTTCCGGTAGAGGTCGAGGATGAACCCCCAAGCATACGAACTGAAGAGTCATACTCGCAACCTAACATAGATAATGCCGATCTAACACGACCGAATGAATCTAACGACGCATCAAGTACACTAATTGTGAATGCGCCTGATCTATCAACGTATGGTTTGCCGCGAGTCGAAGTTGCAGAGTCTTTCAATGCCATACAAAAGTGGATAGGCTATGTGACAGAGGTCCGAGAAGAGACATTCAAGGCGAGAATCACAACACTGGTAGGCGAAGGTCGCATCCAGGATGTCGAGATATATGCTGAAGAAGTTGACCAGGACGACCGTCCATTGATAAAGCAAGGAGCTGCGTTCTATTGGAGTATCGGGTATCTTGATCGCCCATCCGGTCGGCATCGGAGTTCGATCCTTAGATTCCGCAGGCTCCCGGTCTGGACAGGCACGGAGATGGAAACAGTGAAAGACACAATCGAGAACTTCAAGGGTCTTTTTGAAGACGAACACTGAATTGCAAGCGCCAGCTACAGATGAATTAGAAGTGTCGCTCTTCGGGCCAGGTTATGGAGAGTGCGTGCTGGTCCATGTTGGTGACGACCAGTGGGTTGTCGTGGACTCTTGTGTCGATCCATCCGACGGTGAGCCGGTAGCGCTCCGCTATCTTTCGGAAATTGGGACTGATGTTGGGCACTCGGTCGTTTTGGTGGTGATAACTCATTGGCATGATGACCACGTAAGGGGTATCAGAACCGTTGTGGAACAGTGCAAGGCAGCCAAGGTCGCGATTTCCGCTGCCTTTCAAAGAGACGAGTTCCTCGCGCTACCAGCCATGTTCGGGAGTCGGCCACTGCCAGAAACGGGCGTAGATGAAATCGCTGAAGTATTCCGAATCCTTCAGGCACAGCGTAGACAGCCTCGCTTCCAACACCTAATCGCCGCGACACAAGATCGGCTGCTTCTAAGAACGCAGCTCCTAATCGGTGGGCAGCAGTACTTAGCCCAGGTACATTCGCTGTCACCATGCGATCGAGCAATTTTCCAGGCCTGTAGTGCATTTGGGGCGCGTCACCCTGTAGTTGGGGAACAACCGAGAAGGATCACACCCCCCAGTCGCAACGAGGCTTCTGTGGTTCTCTGGGTGGAGGTTGGGGGACACAAGATGCTCTTGGGCGCCGACTTGGAAAATGCCCCGTTAGTTGGCTGGTCTGTTCTCATTGAGAACTCGGTAGCGGTCTCGGGTCAGGCGGAAGTCTTCAAGGTATCTCACCACGGTGCCGAGAGTGGACACGAGGCCCGCATCTGGTCAGATCTTCTGGCTCCCAACCCATTCGCGGTGCTGTGCCCCTGGAGTCTTGCGGGCAGGGTCTTACCAACCGCTAGCGACTCTCGACGGATCACAGCCTTGACACCCAACGCATACATAACGGCACCGACCGTCGCCCAGCGCCGGTTTCGTTTTCGGGGGAACAAGGTGCGACAAATGGTAGAAGGGGCAACTAAGAGCATCCAAGAGATGGGGCTAGACTGGGGGCATGTTCGGCTTCGCCGTTTCATTAATGATACTAATGACAACTGGCGCGTGGCATTATTCAGAGGAGCCGGACACCTATGATTCGGATGGAGTCCCAGCGCCAGATGACGCCGCAACACGCTCGAGTACAGTCAACAGCACCCCACCTTCCTGGCACTACCCACCTTCAGCCTCTCGTCCAGGTAGTACCCCAGGGCCACGGCGTTGTTGTGCTGGGTGTCCCGCGCCCCGTAGAGCAGGGTGACTGGGCCCCGACGGGCCGCCTCCGGCAGGGACGACAGCGCCTCCGGCCTGGCGTCGAGCTCGGCGGCGTAGCGGCGGCAGAACTCCTCCCAGCGCGACGGGTCGTGGCCGAACCAGCGGCGCAGCTCGTCGCTGGGTGCGGCCTCCTTGAGGCCACACCGTGCCCTGGAGCGCCTCCCTGGTCACCCCCCTGGGCCAGAGGCGGTCCACCAGGAACCGCTGGCCCTCCTCGGCATCGGGGGCGTCGTACACGCGCCTGACGCGGATGCCCATCGACCCTCACGTCCCCAGCGGCGTTCTCAAGCCACCTCTGGCCTTTTGCCCGCCCTTTCCACTATAATCCGCCCATCGCGGGTCCCTGCGGGGACTGATACCCCCAGGCAAGGAGGTCGCTCATGCCGGTCATCCGCACCGCCGACAGTCAGCCGCAGTCGCTCTGGGAGGGCATCACGTCGCGCGCCCTTGTTCGCAAGGAGGTTGGGGCAGCCGCGCTGACAGTCAACGAGGTCACCGTGGCCCCCGGCGCCAGCATTCCTCTGCACATCCACCCCACCCACGAGGAGGGCATCGTCATTCTGGAGGGGGACGTGGAGGCGACTCTGGGGGACGAGAAGCGCAAGGTCACGGGAGGCTACACCGTGCTGGCGCCCAAGGGGGTGAAGCACTCCCTGAAGAACGTGGGTAAGGCGCCGGCCCGCATCCTGGCCATCTTCCCTACCACCGAGCCGCAGCGGGTCCTGGTGTAGAGGGGCCAGGCGCTCGGGCCATGCTAGGCCTTGTTGCGTTCTCTTAGAGACCCTGGCAAAACCAAAGTGTGTAGATGTTTCGATGCCTCACCCCCACTCTAACTCTCCCCCAAGGATGGGGGAGAGGAAGGGTCCCTTCCCCCTTCAAGGGGGAAGGCTGAGGATGGGGGTGAAGCCTATCGTTACTCCCACGGCGATGGGTACTGTTAGGCGCTCCTAGTGTGGTGAATCAGGAATCCGTTGAAAAATGTCATTCTGAGTCCCGACCCGTCGGGACGAAGAATCTGGTGGTGGGGTTGCCTCCCCGCCAGATGCTTCACTTCGTTCAGCATGACAATCTAGGCCGCGCATTATGCAGCGAACTTCTGAGTCAGGACACTAGCTTGTTCCCGTGGGGAGGTGTTCCGTGAAGGGTGTGGTGGCAGCGCCCCAGGTGGAAGCGGTCGAGGCGGGCCGTCGGATGCTGCTGGCAGGCGGCAACGCGGTAGACGCGGCAGTGGCCACCGCCTTTGCCCAGGGGGTAGTGGACCCCCAGATGAACAGCCTTGGCGGCTGGGGCGTGGCCCAGGTGTACCACGCCGCCAGCGGCCAGCACCTGTGCATTGACTTCCACGGGTGGGCACCCCTCAAGGCTACTCCTGACATGTTCGCTGCCAGGGTCAAGCGCAAGCTGCGCTTCGACCTGTGGGAAGTGGAGGGCTGGGCCAACCAGTTGGGCTATCTCTCGGTTGTGTGCCCCGGCAACCTCCGTGGCTACCACGAGGTCCACCGGCGTTTTGGCAAGCTGCCCTGGGCGGCGGTGTTGGATCCGGCCATCGAGCTGGCGGAGGTTGGCTTCGAGGTGCCGGGGGAGTTGGCTGACCTGTGGCAACGTCCGCCCCTCCAGGAGGGGCAGCCCTCCATGCGGGACATTCTGACCGCCACACCCGCGGCGGCCAAGCTCTTCACCAAGAACGGCCGCCCGTACGAGGCCGGAGAGCTTTTTCGCAACCCTGACTATGCCAACACCCTTCGGGAGGTGGCCAAGAACGGCCCAGAGGTCTTCTACACAGGCTGGATTGGAGAGAGAATCGCCGAGGACTTTGCCCGGAACGGCGGGCTGCTGACGGCCGAGGACCTGCGCGAGTACCGGATGCGGGTCGGCGAGCCAGTGCGCAGCAGCTACCGGGGCTATCAGCTTACTGGAAACCCGCCGCCTTGTTCCTGTGTGCAGGTGATGGAGGTCCTCAAGATTCTGGAAGGCTTCGACGTGAAGGATATGGGCTTTGGCACGGCGGACTACTGGCACGTCATGGCCCTGGCCCAGAAGGCCTCCTTTGTGGACCGGGCCCGCTATCTTGGCGACCCCGAGTTCCAGCCAGTGCCCGTAGACCTGCTGCTTTCCGACGAGAATGCCTCCGGGTGGCGGGAGAAGATCATCCGCAACGTCCGCTTCGCCGTTCCCGGCGTCCAGGTGGGCGAGCCGGCCCACACCACCACGGTCTCGGCCATGGACGCCGAGGGGAACGCTGTCGCCATCACCCACACCCTCTCCACCCCCGCGTCTGGTGTGGTGGTTGAGGGCCTGGGCTTCATGTTCAACAACGCCATGCAGGCCTTTTACCCCTATCCGGGGCATCCCAATTCCATTGCGCCGGGGAAGGCCAGGGCCACGGGCATCGCCCCCACCTTTGTCTTTAAGGACGGCGCCCCGTACCTGGTGGCCAGCGCCCCCGGCGCCACCAAGATTCTCACCGGCGTGCTCCAGGCCATCGTCCACGTGCTAGACTTCGGCATGACGCCGGCTGAGGCGGTCTCGGCGCCGCGGGTCCACTGCGAAGGCGAGCAGGTGGACCTGGAGGCGCGGGCGTACTACGCTGTCAAGGATGCGATGGCCAAGAAGGGCCACAAGGTGGTGAAGAGCCTGTACAGCTTCGACCCGTTCTTTGCCCTGGTGCACATGGTGGCCCGCGACCCGGCCACCGGCCGCCTGACGGGCGCTGCCGACCCCCGGGGCCGCGGCGGCCTGGCGCTGGTGGACAGGTAGTCCGGCCGCCGGAAGGCCGTTGAGCCTTGGCCGGCTAGGATGGGCGGCCATCGGGTCCAAGCGAGATGTGGTGTCCCATACTTCACGTAACGCAGAGGAGGCGGACATGCCCGAAGCGAAGGAGCTCACAGCCCAGCAACTGAAGGTCGTGGCCCAGTTCATGGGGCTCGAGCTGTCTGACCAGCGCCTGGAGGAACTGGCGCCGCAGATCAAAGAGCTGATGGCCCGCATCAGCCGCCTGAACGAGCTGGACCTGCGCGACGTAGAGCCGGCCTTCATCGCCCCGCTGCAAGGCTAGCGCGCAGCAGCAGCGAGGCTTGCGCCGATAAGTTGGGCTGAGGGAGGCGACCATGGCGAAGATGGCGCTCGTAATAGGCGCGCAGAACGCGGGCAAGTCAACGCTGATCCGGGGCATCGCCGGGTGTCCTACCAAAAAGTACAAAGGCTTCGTATGGGACTGCATCCGAGGCAAGTGCGTCTATGTGTTCTGCTCGTCTCCCCAGGAAGACTCCTCGATAACAGACGCGTGCTACTCAGAGGCCCTGCGACAAGCAGCGGAAGAGCCGCGCTGCGCGTTTGTGCTGCTTGCTGTGCAGCCAAGCCGACCGCGTCTGCGGATAAGTCTGGAGCACTGCGTGGCGAGAGCTCGTGACCAGGGCATCACTGACCTTCGTGCTTTTGTCATTGAGCACCCGCATTCACCGAACGGAGCGGATCTCAGTGCAGAGGAAATGGCGTGCTTGCGAGAACGTTTGAATCAGCTAGGAATCACGGATGTCACCCCAGTTGACAATCGACTGCTGCTAGCAGGAAACGTTGTAAAGTGCTGGGACGTCCTTCGCCGTTGGGCGGGCTGGTAGCCCCAGTCGTTGGCGCAGGCGTGTGGTTGGCCCCATCATCCATGGAGAAGGAGGACTCTGGTGGCTCAGGACTTGACGCGCCTCTCCATCATCGAAGCGGCTGGTCTTGTCAAGCAGCGGAAGTTGTCCCCCGTGGAGCTGGTGCGAGCGCACCTGGACCGTATCGAGAGGCTGAACCCAAAGCTGAACGCCTTCATCACCGTCATGGGCGACTCGGCCCTGCGGGAGGCCCGCAAGGCCGAGCGCGAGGTGCAGCAGGGCAAGTACCGGGGGCCGCTGCACGGAATCCCCGTCTCCCTCAAAGACCTGTACTGGACCAAGGGGGTACGGACCACCGCAGGCTCCAAGATCATGGCCGACTTCGTGCCGACCGAGGACTGCACGGTGGTATCCCGCTTCAAGAAGGCGGGAGCGGTCATCGTGGGCAAGAACCACCTGCACGAGTTCGCCATCGGCGGCACGGGGATCAATCCGCACTATCCCACCGCGCGCAACCCGTGGGACCTGGAGCGCATCACCGGTGGCTCCAGCAGCGGCTCCGGGGCCGCCATCGCCAGCGGCATGACGTTGGCCTCCATGGGGTCCGACACCGGGGGCTCCATCCGTATCCCGGCAGCCCTCTGCGGCGTGGTGGGCCTCAAGGCCACCTACGGCCGGGTCAGCAAGTACGGCGTGGTGACACTCTCCTGGTCCCTGGACCACGCCGGGCCGCTTACCCGCACCGTGGCCGACACCGCAGCCGTCCTTCGGGCCATCGCCGGCTACGACCCCAAGGACCCCTCCACCGCCAGGGTGCGGGTGCCGGACTACTTGGCGGCGCTGAGGGGCGACCTTCGTGGCCTGAGGGTAGGACTGCCCCGGGACCACTTCTTTAACGACGTGGACCCGGAGGTCTCCCAGGCGGTCCACCGGGCCGTCGCGGTGCTGGGGGAGCTGGGGTGCAGCGTCCAGGAGGTCTCGCTGCCCTCGTTCCGCTTCTCGGCGGCCACGGGGACCAGCATCGCGATGGCCGAGGCCATCGCCTTCCACGAGCCGTGGCTGCGGGACCGTCCCCAGGACTACGGCGCCGATGTGCGGGACCGCCTGGAGGCGGCGATGGTGCTGACGGCGACCCAGTACGTGAAGGCGCAACAACTGCGCCGTGTTATGCAGCGGGAGATGCAGGCGGCCCTGGCCCAGGTGGATGTCATCGTGAGTCCCACCTGCCCGGGCACTGCGCCGCTGATCAAGAAGCCCATGGTGAAGATCGGCGACCGCGAGCAGTCGGCGGCCTCGGTCATCGGAGTGCTCACCCGCCCGTGCGACTACACCGGCACGCCGGCGGTCTCAGTGCCCTGCGGCTTCGACAGCCGCGGCCTGCCCATCGGCCTCCAGATCATGGGCCGCGCCTGGGACGAGGCGACGGTCCTGAAGGCCGCCCACGCCTACGAGCAGGCCACCGAGTGGCACCAGCGATGGCCCAGCGAGCCAGCCTAGCATCTGGGTCCCAGCTCAGGACTTCAGAGGGGGTGTGGCATGGCCGAACGATGGCTGCTGCGGATGAGTGCGGTCTCCCTGGTCGCTGGCGCGGTGCTGGGCATCATCGTCAACGCCCTCTACCCTCGCGTGGCTGACCCCAATGACCTTGAGGCCCTGCTGCGGCGGGTCGCTGAAAGCACCGTCTGGCGTGGTGTCCAGTTGGGCATAGTCTTCACGGTCCTCCTTGTCCTGGGTGGGTTGGCCGGGCTTTATCGCTCCATCACGGTGCAGCCTGGCGCCGCGCTCGCTCGCTTGGGCTTCGCGATAGCGGCTGTGGGCACCGCCCTGGGCGTCGTCTTGTTTGCCGTCAACGGCTTCGCGCTGAAGAGCATGGCGGATGCCTGGGCCATTGCGCCAGCGGCCGAGAGGGCTGTCGCGCTCCATTCCGCGGACGCCGTGGGCCAGGTCGGCCTGGGCCTCTTCAGCATCTGGATTGTGGTCTTCTTTGGGGTTACGTTTATCCTGTATGGCCTGGCTGTTGCCCTGGGCAGCGGCTACCCTCGGTGGCTGGGCTGGGCTGCGGTGGCAGCGGGCGTTGGGGCGGCCCTGGTGGGCCTGGTGCAGTACTACAACGGCCCTTCGGCGATGGTCACCAATGTGCTTTTCCCGGTGTTCTCGGTCATCCTGACCGTGTGGCTGCTGGTCATGGGCGCGCTCATGTGGTTGAAGGCGAGCACCGCCGCGTAGCAGGGCTGCGAGGCCGTGCGGGCTTTGCGCGGCAGGCGGCTGCGATGCTGAGGGCGACGCCCACAAGTTGGGAAAGGGGGGCTGCGAATGAAGGTGAGGACTTTGGTCTTTCTGTGCGTGCTGGTTGTGGGGTTGGTGGCTGCTTGTAGCCGGCCCGAGTCCACCCCCACGGTGACACCGCCCCGGTCGCCCACCGCCCAGGTAACGCCGGGGAGCCCCACGGCCACCAGCGTCCTGATACCCACAGCCACTTCAACAGCTACGGCTACTCCGTCCTCCAGGACCACGCCCACGGCTGCCGCCTCGCCCACACCCCCACCACCTGCTACACCTACGCCTACCAGGACTCCGGTCGCCATACCGACCCTTACTCCGACCCCCACGCCAACGCCTGTTTTCCCTCCGAGGGTCATGGACATCCCACCAGGTTGGCCCATGTGGGGCGCAACTCCCCAGCGGACGAATACAGTATCCGCCCAGCCGGCGGTGACCGGCCTTCAGCTCCGGTGGCGGTTCGCTGACACGCAGGGGTGGGCCGCATCCTCGCCGGTAATTGCCAACGACGTGGCCTATTTCGGGTCATCTGATACCTACGTGTATGCAGTGCAAGTCAATACCCACAAGCTGCTATGGAGGTTCAAGACCGACGGGATGGTCCTGTCCACGCCGGCCCTTGCTGACGGGAAGGTGTTCGTCGGCTCAACGGACCACAATCTCTACGCCGTAGACGCCAGGAGCGGCGACCTGGTCTGGAAGTCCACAACTGACTCTTGGATTGTGGCGTCACCACTGCCGGCGCTGGGGCTGGTGTTCGTTGGGTCCGGCGATGGCAGCGTGTACGGGTTCGACTCCCGGAATGGACGACCGCTGTGGAGGTCCCAGACTGGCGGATGGATAGTGTCCAGCCCGGCGATAGACCCCGGCGGGACACTGGTGGTGGGCTCGTGGGACGGCAACATCTACGGGCTGGACGCCTTGAGCGGTCAGCAGAAGTGGAAGGTCAACGTGGGGCAGCCCATCGTGGCTACTCCACTGGTGGCGCAGGGCATGGTCCTGGTGCCCTCCCTTGGCGAGTCAATCGGTATCTCGTTTCCCAGCCTTGTGGAGAAGGGTGTGCAGCTCCTAGGGAAAGTCGGACTGTTTGACGTCGGCAAGGTCATGGCTGAGGTGATTCGGAACGTGGTCACTACCAGGCCGGCAGCCCTCCCGGGTGGGAAGCTCCTTGGTATTGACGTCACCACGGGGCAGACCAGGTGGACAGCGGGGTTTGAGGGCTGGAGCATCGGGTCCCTGGCGCTGTGGCGAGACGAGGTCATCATGGCGACCACTGCGGGCAAGAAGTTCACGTTCAAGATAGCGACTGGCAGCCGCCAGGAGGTCAACACTGGTAACTCTGGGTGGATTCCCTCGGCGCCCATTGTGGTGGGCGATGTCCTCTACGTCGTGAACGGGTATGGCCAGGGCGAAGCCTACGACCTAGTGGACCAGAGGAGTCTCACCTACCCCAGGGGCGCGGCCACCGCTCGTGTCGGCTTCCGCGTTGACGGCCGCTCCGGTGGTGGGGCGCCCACGCTCACTGGAACGTTCGCAAGCCCGGCCTTCGCTGCCGGAAGGCTCTACGTTGTCTCTGAGGACGGGCAGCTTCTGAGCTATGGCGATGGCCTGTACCAGCTTACTCTGGATGGGCTTCAGCAGACGGTGCCAGTTGGTGGCATAGCCACAGCGAGAGTCAGAGCATTGCCGTACACGCCAGCGTTCAACGAAAATGTCACCCTCACCGCGGTGCTCCCAACTGGCCTTGGGCCTCCGGACGTTGTGGTGACATTTGACCGGCCTGCGTTGGGCGCCAACCAGGAGACGCAGGCGCATATCAGCGTGTCCAAGACCTTCGCAGGCGCGTCCGTCTCGTTGGCCGTGCGTGGCGTGTCGGACTCAGGCGCTGAGGACATCACCACCTACATCATGGTGGCGGTCACGAGGTAGAAGAAGCTATTCCGCAATCCTCTGGGTACCGCACCCTCAAGGGTGCGGCATAATGCTCCCGCCATCAGGGGGTGTCCAGGCAATTCCGGACTCCTTCTAGAGTCAACCGATACCACCACGGAGCGGTAGGGTGAAGTGGAACCGTGCCCCCTGACCGCTGTTGCTCTCGGCCCAGATGCGGCCGCCGTGCGCCACGATGAAAGCATTGGAGACAGCAAGACCCAGCGGGTGTGCCGCCGCATGCAGCAGGAGATGGAGGCGGCCCTGGCCCAGGTGGACGTCCTGGTAGGACCGACGTGCCAGGGGACGGCGCCGCTCCTACAGCGGCCCATGGTCAAGATAGGCCGACCGGGAGGAGCCGGCGGCGGCCATCCTGGGCACCCTGACGCGGCCCTGCAACTTCACTGGAACGCCGGCGGTCTCGGTACCGTGCGGCTTCGACAGCCGGGGGCTGCCCATCGGCCTCCAGATCATGGGCCGCGCCTGGGACGAGGCCACGGTGCTGAAGGCCGCCCACGCCTACGAGGGGGCCACCGAGTGGCACACACGTTGGCCGGAGGTGGGGTAGGCCCCGGTGGTTGGCTGGAGGCCTGCCCACCCGCCGGTGGTGGGTTTGGGGAAGGACAAGCCCAGCAATACCGGCACTGTTTCTGGGCCCGGCAGCAGGTGTTGGACGGGTTAAGGGGGGATAAGCTCGGTAATAGCTGTGGGACGGCAGCAGTTTATGCCAACGGGTCCCGATCCCGGGGATACCCTCATGGCTCTACGGAATTATGGCAAGAGTGTCCAAAGTTTGTTCGATACGGTCCAGTGCTTCCTGACAGACGATATCGAGTGATACTCCGAGAGTATCGTCGTAATCGCATTGTTTCCGCCAGTCATGTAACTGTTCCAGTTCTTGGGCCACATGGACCTCTCTATGACCGCGCAGCCATGTACGTAGTAGTCCGTGATCTCGACCTGTTCTAGTCGGAACAAATGGGTCAGGAGCTTGGCCAGAAGCCCATCCCCTTATCAGACAATAGGCGGCATAATAAGCCCGGCTGACGGAAGAACGCTGAGCCGCTTCCTGAGTTCCGGTCTGTGGCGCGTTTTGAACTAGATAGCGGGCTAGTGAAAGATAGTCGCTCCACGCAAACACAGTCTGCTCTTTATGGGCGCAGGTCGAAGTTGACTATGAACCACGCTTCTGAGGATATCATTTGTTCAGCAACTGTGTGGTTCCACGCTCGAAGATGTTTAAAAAGGGAGGGATCTAGTTCGGTCGGATGAAGGTACAAAACCAGGGTTTCTGTGTTGGTATCCTCCGGGTCGTAAACCAGTTCTAGACTAAGGCGCATATCTTGGAGAGCCTGATGGACCTGCCTCGTCATTTGCCCAACGAGCAGAGGTAAGTCCGAGTAATGGGCCAGATAGTCACGAACGGCCCCTGGATTCACGCATGAGACGCCCAGGCTTGATAACTCTTTCAGCAGCGAGTCGGCATCAACAGTTACTGGCCAAAAAGCCTGGGAGGCCGCCACAATGTACTGTTGTATATGAACCTGTGTTGGCGTGCCACCTTCCATATGGGACCGAGGCGGGCGAGCAATATACCCAGCAATATACCCATAGTCTGCTGGATTTCTAGTGCCCTGCGGCAGTAAGTCCTTTGCAGCCGTAGCGGTGGGCATCCTATTCCTCCACCGGCTGGAAGAGCTGCCGAAGGTTGTCTGTTATAGCGCTTTCAAAGGCGGCGTCACACCTTCTGTGAGCTACATCAAGCCATTCGAGAATCTGTTCTGTATGAACCGCTCCTGCTTGCACAAGACGGTAATCTGTTTCCATGGAAAACACCTGTTTATCCTTTTCAGGCAGTCCGGAACCTATCTGTATGCGGAGCAGGTTTTTTGAGTCATCATACGGAACCTGAATACCCACAATGAAGGCAGCCCATGTATCCAGTGGAGAATCCTTTTCGACACCCTCAAAGTGCGGCCTGAACTTCAAATAGTCTTCGACCTTTACCTTGGTTCCAGGGATTACGATCCGGTCTATATACCGCAAAGAAAGCTGTCGGAGTTCATTTACGGTCACTACCGCTTTCAGAGCCGTATATGCCGCCTGTACGGAGTTCCTGACTTCTTGCCACCCGGGATAGGGTGGTAATTGGTTGACAGCGATTAGTCTATCCCCGACTTGGACAAGACGTCGTCTATCATTTGCCAGGAACACGGCACGTTCGCTTTGCTTCACATTGAGCGCGGAGCTTCCAGTTGCCTGCTGAATGTCCACTTCCTGAATTTGGCGTCTTTCACGAACAGGGAAATCCTTTTTCAACCCTTCATATAAGATACCGGGAACGGTGAGGTCCCAGGCAGTACTGGGGCCCACAAGGATTTCAACAATGACCTCTTGTAAGGGGGGTCTGTTGTAGGTACGGCTTTTCATAGGACTCCTGAGCGGTCTTTGATCCTTTCCCCTGTACCTTCGAGTATAGCTCTTCTTTGCTCCAACGGCTATGTGCAGCAGGTTACAGGTATGGCCGCGCTTGACCAACCTTGAGGGGGCGCTGCTACCTCCCCACGGCCGCCCTGGCCGCCGCCACAATGCGCGCCGCGTCGGGCACGTACAGCTTCTCCAACGGGCGGCTGTAGGGCACCGGCGTGTGTGGCGCAGTGACCTTTCTGGGTGGCGCGTCCAGGAAGTCTAGCGCCTCCTCGGCGACTATGCTGATGATTTCTGACGCCACGCTGCACCGCGGCGTGTCCTCGTCCACCACCACCAGGCGGTGAGTCTTGCGCACCGACTCCAGCACCGCGTCGTAGTCAATGGGTGACACGCTCAGCAGGTCAATGACCTCGGCGTCTACCCCCTCCTTGGCCAGCGCCTCTGCCGCCGCCATGCACTCCCACGTCATTAGCGAGATGCCCACCAGGGTGATGTCCTTGCCCGGCTTCAGCACCCGTGCCTTGCCGATGGGGAGGGTGTATGCCTCCTGGGGCACCGGCCCCGTGCGGTTGTACAGCTTCTTGTGCTCGAAGAGCACCACCGGGTCGTCGTCGCGGATGGCGGCGGTGAGCAGCCCCTTGGCCGTGTAGGGGTCCGAGGGCACGACGCCCTTGAGGCCGGGGATGTGGGCGAAGATGGAGTAGAAAGACTCGGAGTGCTGGGCCGCGGAGCCTACTCCGGCGCCGATGCGGGTGACAATAGTGACGGGGATAGTGATCTGTCCGCCATACATATATCGCATCTTGGCCGCGTTGTTCAGGAGCTGGTCCAGGCAGACCCCGACGAAGTCCACGAACATCAGCTCGGCCACGGGGCGCAGGCCCGCGGCGGCGGCCCCGATGGCGGCGCCAATGAACCCGCCCTCGGAGATGGGGGTGTCCCGCACCCGCTCCGGGCCGAACTCCTGGATCAGTCTCTGGGTGGTGCGGAAGGGGCCGCCCCAGGCGTCCACGATCCCCTGCTGGGCGCGGCCAGCGCCGCCGGCGATATCCTCGCCCAGGATGATGACGTCCGGGTCCCGCTGCATCTCCTGGCGCAGCGCCTCGTTAACCGCGTCCCGGTAGCGGATCTCGCGTGCTGTGGTGGTCATGACGCCTCCTTGTAATAGGTAGGTACAGCAGGCACCGCGGCATCGCTTTTCTCGGTAAGTATCATGCGCCCATGCCGGCGCCGCGCCGCAGCGCCTCCAGCGGATAGTTGACGTAAACATCTTCATAGAGCCCTTCAGGCCCAGGCAGGGGGCTGGCGTCGGCGAAGCGGACCGCCTCGTCCATCAGGGCGGCCACCTCGGCATCTACGGCATCCAGCTCACCGGTGGGCAGGACCTTCTCGGCCAGGACCCGCTGACGGAACTGCTGGATGGGGTCCTTGGCGTGCCATTGCTTCTCCTCCTCCTCGCTACGGTAGGAGCGGGGGTTGTCGCCGGCGAAGTGGCCGTAGTAGCGGTAGGTCTTGCACTCCAGCAGCGTGGGGCCCTGTCCGGAGCGGGCGCGGCCGACCGCTGCCCCCGCCTTGTCGTATACGTCGAAGATGTCCATGCCGTCGGCGATGACACCGGGCATGCCGTAGCCTGCGGCCCGGTCGGCCACGTTGCGGACCGACACCGAGTACTCCGCTGGGGTGGACTCGGCGTACTGGTTGTTCTCACAGACGAAGATGACTGGCAGCTTCCAGATAGAGGCCAGGTTCATGCTCTCGTGGATGATGCCCTGGTTGGAGCCGCCGTCGCCGAAGAAGGCCACGGCAACCGCGTCCTCCTTGCGCAGCTTCGCCTTGAGGGCTGCCCCCACGGCCAGGGGGACGCTGGCCGCCACCACGCCGTTGGCCCCCAGCATCCCTTTGGACATGTCAGCGATGTGCATGGAGCCGCCCTTGCCCTTGTTGCTGCCGGTGGCGCGCCCAAAGAGCTCCGCCATCATCAACTTGGGGTCTACCCCCTTGGCGATGCAGTGGCCGTGGCCCCGGTGGGTGCTGGCGATGTAGTCCTGGGGGGACAGATGTGCGCAGATGCCGGTGGGGCCCGCCTCCTGCCCGGCCGAGGAGTGGGAGCCGCCGAAGGTCCGGCGGGCGCTGACCTCTGCCAGGGCCCGCTCCTCGAACTGGCGGATGGTGGTCATGGTCCGGTACATCCAGAGCAGTTTCTCCTGGGTGATCTCCAACATCGCGCTGCCTCCCTGTATCGCACTGGTAGGAGTTGGCTAGTCGGTGGCACCATACTACCTGTGGCGTTGGGGTGTCAAGTTTGGGGTGGGCTTGCCTCAACAGTGTCGGAGGGGAAGCGACGCTCCAGCCGCTATTTGAGCAGTTCGTACGCTATTGTGCCAATTACCGTGAGTGTCACGAGGCCTATGGCACCAAGAAGTCGTGTCTTGGCCCACAAGAAATGACGGAACAGACGGTGTTCCATCAGGCCGGCACTGGCCGACCCTCGCCACGCAACTAACTGCAGCCATAGGACTAACAGTGCCGCCCAAGTGAGCAGTGAGATTCTCCAATAGCTCCAGGAAGTTGTGCGCGAGAGGACGTCCGGGAGAAAAACTGCAAGAATGGCAACTGCAACAAACGAGAGTGCAACCCACACGCCAAAGGCGGTTACCCGTTTTCTTAGAGAAGCCCGCTGTTGTTCACGGTCCCGATCTTGCTCCAATTCAGTAACTCTATGTTCCAGCGACCGGCGCGCTTCGCGCTCAACTCTGGTTAGGTGCTCTGCTTCTGACTTCTCGCGTTCCTGTTTCTCGAGGCGCTCTTGGAGTTGTTGTATCGCTCTGGTCTTGTCGCTGGTTTCGCGTTCTTGAATCAAAAGGTGCTGCTGCAGCTCTTGGAGCGTAGCGGACTTCGTCGCAACCTCCGTGTGGAGCGTTTCTAACCTGTTTTGTGCAGCGGCTAATGCATTCCTGAGTTGTTGGTCTTCTTCGACGAGTGCCTCGCGCACTAATTCAGTCTTCGTCTGGGTGTCCTGCGCACTGGGTATCTTGTTCCGCAACGCCTGATTGACGAGGACTTGGGTAATTGTCTCTTCGGAAAGGTCATTGACATTTTCGAATCTTGCGAGTGTTTGTAGAATCTGGATAGACACCCGCTCGGCTGCGGGATCGAAGTGCTGGAACAGGAAGGGAAGACGGAGACTCCCGACTATGGTTTCCTCCAATTCCGTGCTCCGAGGGAGCCAGAACTGGAGCATTTGGATGAGCGCAGTCGGGCTAAGACACACTGGTGGCTCGTTCGTTTGTTGACGTCTCTTCCATAGATCGAAGCGAATAAAGCGGTAGTCAACCGTGACAACCCAATAACCTGCTTCCAGCGGCGATTCTACTAGCTGGGGTCGTCTCGTCCGGACAGAGTGCCACAGAACAACGTCATGCAAGATTGCTTCGTAACTCTTGGCTCTCGGACCGTAGGTAGTTACCTCGTACTCACGAAGTTGGAGGGCATCATCTATTACTGCCTGGTTCTGTTTCAAGCGGTCGGGGTTCTCGTTGTAGAGTTCCACACCTTTGGAGCGCAGAATCTGCTTAAGGTTGTTTATGTAGGGCTCAAAATAGTCCTTGGCTCTGATAGTTTGTCCGGCATTAACCACCTCTTGGAAGAACTTGCGTGCTAGGCCGCTCAAGGTACTTGTGTTCAAGACGGCCCGCGCCATGTCCGGGGTCCCCTCTACTTGCTCAAGAGACGCGCTATTAGCAGATAAGACCGCCCTGGTCTCCTCAAGTGTCATAGGACACACGTAAAGGCGTTCTGTAACTGAGGGGGGAAGAGTGTTCAATAGACGCAAGAGGGATATGGCTGCCGCATTCGACGGGTTATCGTGGAGGCCGAGGATAGAAAATACGAAGTTTGTATCCAGGAAGAGAGTGAAGGAAGGTTTGACTCGGGCCAACGCATCAAGCGCGCTGGTGTCCAGACTCGCTGATTCCATAAAGAAGTACGAGTTCAAGTAGCCAAGCATAAAGGTGCGAACTACATCGTTCTTGGGATCTAGGAATGCAAGGATGGCTGTTCTTAGATTGTCTTGCTGGTTCTCTGGAAACATCCGGAAAAACTCTTCGAAGGCGATATTACCCACGAAGCTCTTTTGTGTCGAGGAGAGGATCTCGTACGTTCGCGCTCCGAGTTCTCGAACGAGCGGGACGAGCAGTTTCTCGTTGAAAGCTTTCCAAGATTCTTCAGGCTCGCATGACGGGCAGTGTTGCCTGCAAACCGCGATGAATCTGGCTCTTGCCTGGTTTTGAACTTGCTCGGCTTCCTCCACCTCGCATTCGAAATCACGCAGGGTGTCGTCTGAGACTTTGTATGTCCCATCAGGTAGGCAGATAAGCGCGCCGGAAGCGCACATTACATCTAGTTTTTATTGTAGCACTCCAGAGTCAATGCTTAGCGAAAAGCCATCCTGGAGCCTTTCAACAATGTATTCGGGCCTGAGGTTAGTGCCTGATAGCCACAGTCCCGCAATAACGAAGCGTTGAACGGCCTTGTCCCACCATCCAGCTTTATTGAGTTCGATATAGTGAACTAGCGAGACTAGGTGAGCAGGCAATACTCGCTGTTTCATTGGTGACCCCTTGTCCTGGCTGAATCCCTACGGCAGTGGCTCCTAGTTCCGGGCCGCCTGAATCATACCACCCGTGTGAGAACACAGGAAAGTCGGAAGGTGTTACTGGTTCAGCGTGTTACACGACAAGATTTGTTTTCGGGATACCCGGCTGAATCCGCGTAGACGTAGTTCGTGAAGGGAGGTTGCGGCGGCCACTGCCGGTTCTATACAATGGCACCAGGCTTCGGTGAAAGGGGGCTTGATGCAGACCTTCTCCGCTGACCGTCTCCGCAACGTCGCTCTCCTCTCCCACAGCGGTGCCGGAAAGACCTCCCTGGCCGAGGCCCTGCTCTTCACCAGCGGCGCCATCCCCCGCATGGGGCGTGTGGACGACGGCAACACCGTCTCTGACTACGAGCCAGAGGAGGCCAAGCGCCGCGGTAGCATCCAGCTCGCGGTGCTGCCCTGCCCCTGGAGGGAGTGCAAGATTAACCTGCTGGACACGCCGGGCTACTTCGATTTCATCGCGGAGGCGCTCTCGGTCCTCCGCGTGGCTGACGCGGCGGTGCTGGTGGTGGCGGCCAAGGCCGGCGTGGAGGTGGGCACCGAGCAGATGTGGCAGCGGGTCAAGGCCCTGGGGCTGCCCTGCGTCATTGTGGTCAACAAGATGGACCGGGAGAACGCCGATTTCTCCGCTGCGGTGGAGTCGATCCGTAATCTGCTGGGCAAGCACTGCGTCCCCGTGCAGCTCCCCATCGGCGCAGCCCAGACCTTCAAGGGCGTGGTCAACTTGCTGCCTCGACCCCAGACGGTCCCCGACGAGGTGGCCGGCCAGGTCAAGGAGGCGTGGGAGCGCGTGGTGGAGGCGGTGGCCGAGACCGATGACGACCTCGCTACCAAGTACCTGGAGGGCGAGACCATCACCGATGATGAGCTGTCCAAGCACCTGAAGAAGGCCGTGCTGGCTGGCACAGTGGTCCCCGTGCTGGCGGCGTCCGGGTTGCAAAACCTGGGCACCAAGGAGCTGTTGGACACAATCATAGACCTGCTCCCTTCCCCTGCGGTTGCCAGGACCGCCATCGTTGCGGCTCAGACCGACGGCCAGCAACCCTTGACCCCTGACCCGGATGGCCCGCTGGCGGCCCTGGTCTTCAAGACCACCGCCGACCCCTTTGTGGGGAGACTCACCTTGTTCCGTGTCTACAGTGGGACGATACGCACCAACTCCGAGGCGTATGACGCCAACACGGGGCAGACCGAGCGTATCGCCCAGCTCTTTGTGCTCCGGGGCAAGAGCCAGGAAGCGGTGCCCAGCCTGGCCGCGGGAGATATCGGTGCTGTGGCCAAGCTCCAGGGTACGGCCACGGGGCACACGCTGACCAACAAAGAGCGCCCGGTCCGGCTGGAGGGGATCAGCTTCCCCGCACCGGTCTACTCCATGGCGGTGTATCCCAAGACCAAAGCAGACATGGACAAGCTGAGCATTGCTTTGCACCGCTTGGTGGAAGAAGACCCCTCCCTGAAGTTCACCCACGATGCTGACACGGGTGAAGCGGTGCTGCAAGGCCAGGGGGATGCCCACGTTGATGTGATGGTACAGCGGGCACAACGCAAGTTTGGGGTGGCGCTGGTGCTCCAGACTCCTCGTATCCCGTACCGGGAGACCGTTCGCTCGCAGACCAGTGTGGAGCACCGCTACAAGAAGCAGTCGGGGGGTCACGGCAACTTCGCTCATATCGTCATTCGCCTGGAGCCGCTGCCCCGCGGTTCCGGCCTCGAGTTCGCCTCCGAAGTGGTCGGCGGCGTGGTCCCCAAGGAGTTCATCCCTGCGGTGGAGAAGGGTGTCCGCCGCGCGTGCCAAGAAGGGGTGCTGGCGGGCTACCCGGTGGTGGACTTGCGGGTTGTCCTTTACGATGGCAGCTACCATCCGGTAGACTCGGCTGGTGGTGACTTCGAGACCGCCGGCCACTTCGGGCTGAAAAAGGGCGTCCTCCAGGGGGAGCCGGCGCTGCTGGAGCCTATCATGCGTCTGAAGGCCGCCGTGCCTGACACCTATGCCGGGGACATCATTGGTGACCTCAACGGGAGGCGCGGGCGCATCCTGGGCATGAACCCAACAGGGGACGGCCAGACTGAAGTGGAGGCCCAGGTGCCCCTGGCCGAGATGCAGCGCTACGCGCTGGACCTGCGTGCCAAGACCCAGGGCCGCGGCACCTTCTCGTTGGAGTTTGGCCACTACGAAGAGGTGCCCCCATACCAGGCGCAGCAGGTCCTGGAGCAGGCCAAGCAGGCGGCCAAGGCGTAGAGGCTCCTTGCGGCAGGCAGAGGTGGGTCCCCTTAGCCGCGGCTCAGAAAGACCCCCAGCAGCACAATGGTCAGGGCAATGACGCCGTTCAGGCGGGCCAGCCACGAGGTGGCCCTGCGGATGGCGGCGGCCCGGGCCAGCAGCGCGGCGTCAGGCTGCTGGGGGTTTCCACGGCGGGCGGCCATCTCCAGGGCGCCAGCGTGGGGTCCCAGCACCCAGTCGTGCAGCAAGCTCATGACCACTGCCAGGGCCACCAGGCCCACCTTCACGGTGAGCCACCGTCCCCAGGAGGTTTGCCACAACAGTCCGTTGTCCAGCAGCGTGAAGGCGCCGTGATGCCAGGCGTTCAGCACGCCGGTCGCCACCAGCACACCGATGGCCGGCCAGGCGACCAGGCGAAAGCGCCTCCCGGTAATCCGCAGCAACTGCGGGCCGGCGCCGGGCGGCAGGTGGCGGACCAGTGGCACCAGCACCAGGCTGATGAACAGCATCCCACCTATCCATACCATGGCCGCCACGATGTGGAGGAACACCACCAGCGTCGCCATATCCTCCCCCCACAGCACGATGCCTCCCCTGTTTGGGGAGGCATCGAACAACATAGCGCTGAGCTTTGAGGTCCGGGATCTAGCTTACTTCACCAGCTCCTGCACCTGCTGGATGAAGGCGGGGAGAATCTTCTTCCAGTCGCCTACCACTCCAAAGCGGGCCTCTTTGAAGATATTGGCCTCCGCGTCCTTGTTGACAGCAATGATGTTCTTGACCGTGGAGATCCCCGTCAGGTGCTGGCTGGCCCCGGAGATGGCAATCGCGATGTAGGTGTCTGCGGTGATGCTCTTCCCGGTCAGGCCAATCTGGTAGGCGTAGGGCATCCAGCCGGCATCGCAGACGGCGCGGCTGGCGCCTACGGCGCCGCCCAACAGCTTGGCCAGCTCATCCAGTTGCTTGAAGGGCTCAGGGCCGCCCAGGCCGCGGCCGCCACCTACCACAATCCTGGCCTCTTCGAGCTTGACGCCGGCGGCCTCCTGCTGCGTCCGCTTGAGCACCTTGATCTTGGCCGCAGCAGCGTCCAGCTTCACCGGCACCGCCTCGACCTTGGGGCTGGGAGCCGGGTTGGGGGCAGTGGCCTCGAAGACCTTGGGGCGCACGGTGATGACATGGGGGCGGCTGTTCAGGGCTACTTTCGCCACGGCGTTGCCGCCGTAAACGGGACGGTTCGCCGTGACTTTCTTGGTCTGGGCGTCGCAGGCCAGGTCTACGGCGTCCTGGACAAGGCCAACCCCCAGGCGGAAAGCCAGCCTGGGGCCCAGGTCGCGGCCCAGGGGCGTCCTGCCCAGCAAGACCACCGTGGGCTGCACCTTCTTGACCACCTGCTCCACAGCCGACAGCACCAACTCTACGGGGGGCTCTTTGAGCAACGGGTCCTCCACCACGTAGACCACCTCGGCGCCTGCCTGGCCCGCTTCTTTGGCGGTGTTGCCAGCGCGGTCTGCCATCAGCAGAGCGCCAATGGGCTCGCCCAAGGGCCCTGCAAGCTTCCGTGCCGCGGTGAGGAGTTCACCGGTAATGGAGGCGAGGCTACCGTTGGCAAGCTCTCCGACCACCAGGACTCCGGCCATTTCTTCAATCCTCCTCTACGTCGTTGGGACAGAACGTGGGGTGGTGCCCACTAGGACTAGATGATCTTCGCCTCCCGCAGCTTCAGCGCCAGCTTGCGTCCCTTGTCCTCCTCGTTCTCGCCGTTGATGAACTCGCACTGGCGCTGGCTGGTGGGCACAAAAAGCTGCTCGATGGGCACCTTGGGCTGGAGGGCAGCGGGCGAGAGACCCAGGTCACCGAGTTTCCAGGTGGTGGGCTGTTTGCGCGTGGCCATCATGATGCCCCTCAGGGTGGGGTAACGGGGTTGCCCCAACTCGTTGGACACGGTGACCAGTGCGGGCAGCGTGGCCTCCACCTCCTCGGTCCCGTTGGGGAGCACCCGCTCTACTACCAGCTTGGACTCGGGGACCTCCACCTTCTTGGCGATGGTCACGCAGGGGATGCCCAGGCCCTCGGCCAGGAACAGGGGCACCTGGGCCTGGTCATAGTCCGAGGCCTGTCGGCCGCACACAACGAGATCGAACTTGCCCACCTTCTTGATAGCGGCTAGCAACACCTGGGCGGTAGCGAAGGCGTCCAGCCCCTCCAGGGCGTCGTCCTGGACCAGCACCAGCTCGTCGGCGCCCATGGAGAGGGGCTTCTTGATGACATCCAGCACGAAGCTCTTGCCGGCGGAGATGACGGTGACCTTCACGTTGGCAGCGCCCTTGGCATCCTTGATGCGCAGGGCAGCTTCTATGGCGTTCTCGTCAAAGCCGTTGATGACCGGTGGGATGTTTGGCGGGGTCTCCATGCGCTTGAGCTGGGAGTTGAGCCGGAGGGCCGAGGCAGGGGTCTCGGGATCTATGACCTGCTTGGCGGTTACGATGATGTTGAGCGGCATCGCGCCTCCTCGAATGTTGCAAGCCATCGCTCATGCTCGTTTGTGAGCATTTTCACTGTAGCACTGGGCTTTCGCGGGTGTCAACAGTAGTTACGGGTTCTATCATGCTGAGGGGCGCCGCGTTATCCTAGCATAGGGGGCAGCGTGTCCAAGCCAACTAGGGGCGTCGGCTACTTCACCAGGAGGTCGTAGGGCTCTCGATGCGATGGATGAGGAGGGCTGTTCTGGGGCTCCTGCTGCTGGTGCTGTTGCTGGGCCCCCAAGACGCCGTGACGCTGGACCCAATCCAGGCCCTGGCCAGCGGGCACCGCTTCTCTCTTGAGGGGTGGGTAGTCGCCAACTTCCCTGGCAAGTGGGTCCGGCGGCTGGAGGCGGTCTGGACCGGCAGCCCCTTGACGGCGAAGGAGGGTCGGGCCGCCCTGGACCGTTTCATGAGCGCGGCCCGGGAGGAGGAAAACCTCCAGGCGCGGCTGAACCAGCTCGCGGCTTTGGACAGCCAGGGCGGCCCCGGCATCTCCCAGGAAGCGACAGACCTTCAGGCCAGGGTCCGGCGGCTGCGGGCAGAGCAGAAGCGCCTCAGGGGGCGTGCGGAGGAGTACCTGGAGTCAGTCATCAGCACCGTCCTCCTGGAGCAGGGCTTCGGGTGGAAGTGGGGCCCTTTCAGCTTCCTGTTCCCGCCAGTGGACTTCCGTTTCGACCGCCTACCGAGGATCCTCTTGGTATCGCCGAGGCAGCGCATCCAGCTTGTGGACACGGTGCTGTTGGACCCTACGCTGACCATCCCTGAGATGGAGCACCTGGAGGATCAGGTCATTCAGCAGCGGGGGATGTCCGCTTTGGTAGAGGGTCTGGGTGGCATGGCGGCGTACCCGGCCATTGTTTCACAGGGCACCGACCTCCGGACCTCCCTGCAAACCGCCACTCACGAGTGGGTGCACCAGTACCTCTTCTTCCACCCGTTGGGCCTGGGGTACTGGCGGGACCCCGACACCACCTCGCTCAACGAGACGGTGGCGGACATGGCGGGGCGCGAGATGGGGGACATGGCTTTTCAGGACCTTGGCGGGGTGGTGCCCCCTCAGGGAAAGCCTCTGCCGCCAGAGGAGGGGGTGTTCAGCTTCAACCGCGAGATGCGGGCGACTCGGCTCCATGTGGACGAGCTACTGGTCCAGGGCAAGGTGGATGAGGCTGAAGCGTACATGGAGGAGCGGAGGCGCTTTTTTGTGGAGCATGGTTACTACATACGCAAGCTGAACCAGGCCTACTTTGCCTTCTATGGGACCTACGCCGACAGCCCGGCCTCGGTGAGCCCCATCGCGGGCCAACTGAGAGAGCTACGCGGCAGGACCGCCTCGATAGGCGAGTTCATCCGCCTGGTGGCCCGCTTCGGCAGCTACCAGGACTTCCTGCGCCGCCTGGCCGCACAGCAGCCCTCAGCAGCACCAGGGCGCGGCTGAAGCCGTCAGTCATCCCTCAGGCTTTTCGGGCTCCTTCTCTTCTTTTACCTCGATCCGGCCGCGGCGGCGCTTGGGTGGCGTAGCTTCGTCGTCGCCCTCGGTTGCCTCCAGGACGCTGTCTACCAGGGCCTGCATCGCCAGGCTAAACTCGCGACGGGCGGTGTGCAGGTGCTGGCGCGCCTCTTGTGGGAGCACATCGCGCAGGCGCTTGGGGCGGATGCGGACCACCAGTTCGCCGCCTGGAGCAAAGTGGACTTCGAACATCTCGGCTATCATACTAACCTCCTCTTATGCCACGACCCCTCGTCAAGGCAGGGCCCCGCGGGACTGCGGTGCCGGGTTTTCCTCCATCTCTCCCAAAGTGCGGACTCGTCTGGGCCCCTCCGGACCTACAAGCAAGGTAACCCTGGTGCAATCAGTCCCGCTGACGGGCTGGCCGACGGACGCGCTGGGGGCGGTCGTCTCGGAACCGGATGACCAGGGTGCCATCACCAAGGCTTGCCTGGGTGATGTCCAGGACTGCCAGCATGCGGGGAAGGTGCAGGTTTCGGCGGTACCAGCCTACTTGCACGGCCAACTCCTCGCCGTTGCGGACGAGCTTGACGTCCTCCTTGCTGGCAAAGGGAACAGGCACCTTGAGCAGACGGTCGGGGCCATCCCGGACTACCTGCTGCATCTGCCCCCGGTAGAAGAGCTGGACGGGGTCCTGCTCCCCAAAGATGTGCATGCTGAACTCCCTCAGCGGGTCCAGCCCCACCACCTCCCGGTCCAGCAGGGGCGCAGTCAAGACAGGGATGGGTGAAAAGCACTCGTGGATGAACTCCAGGTACTGGGCCTGGCTGGCCCTCCAGTTGTTGAAGAAGCTGTGGTCCACTTCGGGAGGGATCAGGCGGTTGCACACTACCAGGTCGGTGTGGTAGCCGTAGAGGTTCAGGTAGGTGAAGGTGCGTTGGGTCTCCTTGACCACCATCTTTTCAGCATTGACCACCAGCCGCACCGAGGCCACCTCGGGCTGAGTCAGGAGGCCGTGTACCCGGTCAAGCTGGCGGTAGAGCTGCTCCAAAGCTGCGAAGACCTTGCCATTGGGTGAAGGGAGGCCGATGATGGCCTTGGCAAATGGCCCCAGGGCCTTGGCGGTCCGCCGCTGGATGGGGAAGATGTGGTTCATGTACCAGCGGGCCATCTCGGGGAAGCTTAGCAGACGCAGCGTCTCCCCGGTGGGGGCGCAGTCAATGATGAGCACATCCCAGGCGTCGCTGTCATAGTACTGGGCCACGTAGAGGAGCCCCACCAACTCTTCCATCCCCGGCAGGACGGCCAGCTCTTCTGCCACTACCTCATCCATCCCCTGCCACTGCATCAGGGCCGCCAGCCACTCCTGCACGGTGGACCAGTGCCGCTCCATCTCCCTGAGGACCTCAATCTCCTGTCCCCAGAGGTCCTTCGATACCTGGACGGGGTCTGGACCCAGGGGCACATCGAAGGAATCTGCCAGACTGTGGGCAGGGTCAGTGCTGAGCACCAGGGTACGCTTCCCCTGCTCGGCGGCGCGCAGGGCCGTGGCCGCCGCCACGGAGGTCTTCCCAACTCCGCCCTTGCCCGTGTAGAGGATGATCCGCACCGCTTCTCCCTCCGCAACCACCTTCATGTTGATTATAGAGTCACGTAGAGAGGGCGGCAACCGCGCGGTGCCCTGGGCCCGATGGTCATGGTGGCCCAACGCGGGCCGCCACGCCGCGGCCCCGGAGCCAGGCCGGCGCCCACCAGTTCACGTTGCCCAGGACGCGCATGGTGGCTGGCACCAGCAGCGCGCGGACAACCGTGGCATCCAGAAAGATGGCGATGGCCATCCCCAACCCCAGCGCCTTGACGATGACGATGTCCCCGGTGGCGAAGGCGCCGGTCACAATGACCAGAATGAGGGCGGCGCTGGTGACGATACGCCCGGTCCGCTCGAGTCCCAGGGCCACGCTGCCAGTATTGTCCCGGGTTGCGTCGTAGACCTCTTTGATGCGGGCCAGCATGAAGACCTCGTAGTCCATGCTGAGGCCAAAAAGGATGCAGAAGAGCAGGATGGGGATAGTAGATTCAGTGGTCCCATCAGCGGTGAAGCCCAGGATGCGCTGGAAGTGGCCTTGCTGGAAAATGAACACCAGGGCGCCGTAGCTGGCGAAGATGCTAAGGGTGTTCATCACCACGGCCTTCAACGGCAGGACCACGGAGCGGAAGAGCACCAGCAACGCCAAGTAGATGGTGACCATGATGTAGGCCACCACCCAGGGGAAGTCACCGTACATGACCTTTGTGGAGTCCAAGAGGTCTGCTGTTAGCCCGGACGCGAAGACCTGGACGCCGTCCCGGGGGGCGCTGCTCCGGATGTCCTGCACCAGCGCCTTACTCTCGTCGGACAGGGGAGCGCCTCTGGGGAACACGCGGACCAGGGTGATATCTGGCCGGGCCAGGTCGGCCACAGCTTTCCTGAGATCCGGGACCGGAATGGCCTGTGGATCACGGTAGAGCTGCTGGTATTGCTCCTTGCTCGCACCGGGTGCCAGGGTCGCGATGCTCTCCACTCGCACCACTCTGGGGTCCTGGGCCAGCCGATGGGTGAAGTCGTAGAGTGTGCCCACGGTATCAGGGTGGAAGGTCCCCTTCTCAGAGGTCACTAGAAGCATGACTGGCGACAGCTCGGCGGGGCCAAAGGCGCGGGTCAGGGTCTCCCAGCCTGCGCGGGCCTCGGAGTCCGGCGGGAGCACGGAGACCCAGGGGGAGCCGATCTTCACCTGAAGGAAGGGCAGGCCCAGCACTACGAGGCCGATGGAGACCGGGACCATCACCAGGAACGGGTGGCGCATGACCCCGGTGGCAATGCGGTGCCACCAGGACGCCTGTGCCTCTCTGGCGGGGATGATAGCCCAGGCGTTGACCCGCGGCCCCAGCACGGCCAGGATGGCCGGCAGCAGGGTGGTGGCCACCAGCAGCGAGACGCCGATGACGATAATGCCGCTGATCCCCAGGGAACGCAGCATCATAAACTTGAAGAACAGTAGCCCCGAGAGCCCCAGGATGGTAGTGGCGCCGGAGAAGAGGAGGGCTCGCCCAGCGGTGCTCATCGCAACCGCTACCGCCTCCCGACGGTCCCGCTGCCGCAGCTCCTCTCGGAAGCGGTTCACCACCAGCAGCGAGTAGTCCACCGCGACACCCAGCCCCAGCATCGTGGCGATGTTCAACACGAAGACGGACATGTCCACGGACTGTGCCAGCAGCGCAATGAGGGCAAGGGTGAGCGCTACGCTGAGGGCGCCCATGGCCAGGGGCAGCCCAGCGGCCACGGCGCTGCCGAACACCAGCACCAGGGCTACCAGCACAATGGGGAGGCTCAGGACCTCGGCGCGGCGCAGGTCGCGCTCGCTGGCTGCGTTAAGGTCCGCGAAGACGGCGATGCCGCCGGTGACCTGCACCTGGAGCTGCTCGGAGCGTACCAGGGCGCGTAGCTCCGGATAGTGGTCCATGGCGGTATTGATGTCATCGGTCAGCAAGGCCAGGGCGTAAGCCGTGTGGCCGTCTGGGGAGACCATCTGTTGGTTCTGGGCATTGTAGTGGGTCACGATGCGGGCCACACGGGGAGAGGCGGCCAACGGGGCTAGTGCCTGCTGCTCAGCCTCGATGAAGCGAGGGTCGGTGGCTGCCAGCTCGCTGCTCTGAAAGACCAGGGTGATAGACGCCTCCGGCACGCCCATCCTGTTGGTGAGAAGCTCGAGGCCGCGCTGGGACTCGGTGTCAGCACGGCCGAAGCCAGCCTTGAGGACCGAGGAGGCCCTGGGTGCCAGAGGCAGGGCCAAGAGCAGCAAGACCGCCCAAGCGGCAATGACTGCCCAGCGGTAACGCACTGCCAAGAGGCCAAGCCTGTAGAGCACGGTTGTCAGTGTAGGGAAGGGAGTCTGCTTCAGCAAGGGGGGGTATCGAGACCAGGAGGCCACGCAGCGGGCAAGCGTGGCGGGCCTCCGATATTGGTGGCCACCCCGGCGCCTTGACCATTCTGGCATGAGTGCATCAGGGCTCAAGCAGGCCCTCCCCGGCCTGTTCATCTTGGCTCCATTGGGGACCAGATGGGGGTGAGTAGGTGGACCTGATGTGCCCATGAGTCCGACGGGTCAGCTTGACACCCCTCTGAGGGGGTCATAGAATGGGAAGGTGATTTTTGTGGATATCGTAAAGGCTGTTCCGTGACGACGTATGCTGTAGTCGAGACCGGCGGCAAGCAGTACCGCCTGAGTCCGGGCGATGTGATTGACGTAGAGAAGCTCCCCACCCAGGTCGGGGGGGTGCTAGACCTGATAGACGTACGGTTGGTGGCCCACGAGGGTCAGCTCTACGCTGGCGATGAGCAACTGCGGGGGGCAAAAGTCGTGGCCGAGGTGCTGGACGCTTTCGTTGGCCCCAAGCTCGTGATCATGAAGTACCGTCCAAAGAAGAACTACCGTCGCAAGCGGGGCCACCGGCAGTGGTACACGCGGCTGTTGGTCAAGAGCATCATTGTTCCTGGCGTGTTCGAAGTGCAGGCAGCGCCCAGGGCCGAGGCGCCGGAGCTGAAGGAGCCTGTGGCCGAGGAGAAGCCGGCGGAAGAGCCAGCGGTGCCGGCTCAACCGGCTCAAGAGCAGGGGCAGGAGCCGGTGGTCTCGCCGGAGCCCTCTGGTGACAAGCAAGGGGAGTAAGCAGGTATGGCACACAAGAAAGCCGGCGGCTCGGTCCGCAACGGCCGGGACAGCAATGGCCAGCGGCTCGGCGTGAAACGCTACGCTGGACAGGTTGTGCGGGCCGGCAACATCATTGTGAGGCAGCGGGGCACTCGCATCCTCCCGGGGCTCAATGTAGGCATTGGCAGGGACTTCACCCTGTTTGCCACAGCCGATGGCGTCGTACGGTTCGAGTTCGCCCGCAAGGACAAGCGGCGGGTCTGCGTCTATCCCGTTGCGACACCACCTGTTGCGACACCGGTCCCGGCTGGGGCGCCGGAGCGGTCCGCCCCTGAGGAGCAGCCAACGAAACCAGAGGTAGGCCAGCGTGAAAGCTAAGATCCACCCAACCTGGTACCCTGACGCCAGAGTTGTCTGCTCGTGTGGCCACATTCTGACCACCGGTGCCACCAAGAAGGAGTTGCGGGTGGAGGTTTGCTCGCACTGCCATCCGTTCTTCACCGGCGAGCAGCGAATCGTAGATACCGAGGGCCGGGTCGAGCGCCTCAAGAGGAAGTACGGCCTCAGCTAGGCGCCGCCCAGGGCTCTCGGAGGGGTGAGAAAAACGCTCACCCCGTTTTTATTTGTGTCGTGTGACGAGACCCCCGAAGCGTGTTGCAGTCTCCTCAGCAGGTGAACGAAGGTGAAGCCGTTCTTCTACGGGGGCCAGGCCCTCATCGAAGGGGTCATGATTCGTGGGGGCCGCTGTATCGGCCTGGCGGTGCGGCACCCCAATGGCGCGGTTGTGCGGAGCACCTGGCCGCTGCCTGGGTTTTCCTCCAGCAAGGCCCGCCAAGCCCCTCTGGTGCGGGGGGTGGTGGTATTGCTGGAGGCGCTACTGCTGGGGATGCGGGCCCTGAGCTACTCCGCCCAGGTGGCAGCGGCCCCGGCGGACGAGGCCAAGGACGCCTCGGCTGCGCCCAGTAGCATGCCTTCTGGGGCCGTCTGGGGGTCTATGGCCGTTGCCTTCGCTCTCGCCGTGGCCTTGTTCTTCCTTTTGCCCCTGTTTGCGGCCCGCTCCCTGGACGCCGTGGTCCCCTCTGCGGTCCTGAGCAACTTGCTGGAGGGGCTGATACGTCTGGCCCTGGTTCTAGGCTACATCGCGGTCATTGGGCGGGTTGGGGAGGTACGGCGGGTCTTCGCCTACCACGGTGCCGAGCATATGACCATTCACGCCTACGAACATGGCCTCCCGTTGCAGCCCCAGAACGTACGGCAGTTCAGCACAGCGCACCCGCGCTGTGGCACGGCCTTCATCCTGGTAGTAGTGGTCATCGCAGTCTTGTCCCACGCGCTCTTGGGGCGGCCCCCCCTGTGGATCGGCGTCTTGGTGCGCCTGGCTCTGATCCCCATCATCGCGGGAATCAGCTACGAGGTGATCCGCTTCAGCGGTGCCCACGCCGACATACCCCTGGTGCGCTGGGTGATGGCGCCTAGCCTGGCCCTCCAGGCCCTCACCACGCGGAAACCGGAGGATGACCAGGTGGAGGTGGCCATTGCCGCCATGACCACGGCCCTGGAGGGCGATGGTGCTCCAGTGGCACCGGGCACCTCTGACCAGGAGGCGCCTGCGCCCTCTGGCGGTGCTGGCGAAGAAGGCCGGACTTGACCCGTCCGTGAGGGGGAGAGTGGCCCCCGGGCCTTAATCCGTGCGTGAAAAGTCTGCGGCGTCGTTGCGAACCCCGATGAAATCGGGGCTCGCAACGACGAGATACACCGTGGATTAGCGGCGTCACCTGACAGGTGACCTTCCGGAATCTGGACTCACGGATCGAGGACGGTCATGTCCTAAGGGGCCAGCGACCCCTTGTGCTATACTTCACATTGTTCCTGGACTGAGGACATCAGTGAGCAAGGAGCAGGCCATGGCTACGGACATTGCTGTGGTGCAGGGTGGTGTGACCACCGCCAAGGGGTTCCTGGCTGGGGCAACCTTTGCTGGCATCAAGACCTATGGGGCGGACAAGCTGGATCTGGGTGTCCTCTGCTCTGAACGGCTGGCCAGCGCGGTGGCCACCTTTACTACTAACACCATCAAGTCCGCCTCGGTGGTGCTGTCCCAGCAGCACATTGCGCGAGGCGTGGGCCGTGCCATCGCTGCCAACAGCGGCTGTGCCAACGCCTGCGTGGGCGAGCAGGGGGTCAAGGACGCCGCGGAGGTGGCCTCCCTGGCTGCCAGGAAGCTGGGTATCCAGCAGGAAGATGTGTTTGTGGCCTCCACCGGCGTCATCGGCGAGGAGCTCCCCATGGCCCTGATCCGCGCCGGCCTTCAGCGTATCCAGTTGACCCGGGACGGGGGCAAGGACTTCGCGAGGGCTATCCTGACCACGGACACCCGCACCAAAGAGGCAGCCGTCTCCTTCCCTCTAGGCGGCACCGTGGTCCACCTGGGGGGGTGCGCCAAGGGCGCCGCCATGATCCACCCCAACATGGCCACCATGCTCTCCTTCATCACTACCGACGCCTCGGTGTCCCCTGACATGCTCCGCCCCTGGCTGAAGGAGGCAGTGGCTGCCACCTTCAACATGATCAGCGTTGACGGGGACACGAGTTGCAGCGACTCGGTCTATCTCCTGGCCAATGGCGCCGCTGGCGCTCCCGAAGTCCGCCCCGACACCCCCGAGGCCCAGCTCTTCCGGCAGGCCCTCCTCCACGTGTGCACAAGCCTCGCCAAGGCTATTCCCCTGGACGGCGAGGGTGCCACCAAGTTCATCGAGGTGACCGTGGAGCGGGCCAAGACCCTGGAGGATGCTCGCGTGTTGGCCCGAGCTGTAGCCTCCTCGGTGCTGGTGAAAGCGGCCGTCTTCGGCAGCGACCCCAACTGGGGCCGCATCCTGATAGCTATGGGCAAAACGCAGAGGGAGATCCAGGAGTCCAGGGTGGCTATCTACATCAACGACCTCTGCATCGTGGACAAGGGGTTACCGGTCCCCTTCAGCCGACCGGTGGTAGTGGGCCTTCTGAAGAGCCCGGAGGTCCGCTTCCGAATTGACCTGGGTCTTGGGGACCACTCCGCTACGGCCTGGGGCTGTGACCTGACGGATAACTACGTGACCCTCAACGCGGCCTACACTACCTAGGCCGCCCCGGGGTGGCCTCTGGGAGCGACTGCGGCTGGACGCACTTCGCCTACTGTATGGGCAGACTGACTAGCGTCAGATGCGGCCAGGGTGACAGAATACCTGAGTGGACCAAGCGAGCAAGACGTGAGCAACAACGCCAGTGAGCCGGCGCCCATCGTCATTAAAATCGGGGGGAGCACGCTAGGGTCGGGGGATACCACCCTGGAGGATGTGGCGGCACTCCGCCGTCGTGGCGTGCTCCCGGTCATCGTCCACGGCGGCGGCAAGGTCATCTCCCAGTGGATGGAGCGCACCGGGGCCATGCCGCGCTTTGTCCGCGGCCTTCGCGTGACGGATGCCGCTACCCTCGAAGTCGTGGTGGCAGTCCTGGCCGGGCTGGTCAACAAGCAGCTCGTGGCGTCGCTCCAAGCGCTGGGGACCCCCGCGGTGGGGCTCTCCGGGGCCGATGGGGCACTGTTCCAGGGCCGGGTGCTGGACCCGGAGCTTGGCCTGGTGGGCGAGGTGGCCACGGTGGACCCCGGGACGGTGCAGGCGATGCTGAAGCTAGGGTACGTCCCAGTCGTTGCCCCGGTGGCACTGGCCCCCGTCGGCGCCGACGTGGGCCGCCGCCAGCTCAAAATAAAAGGCGTCACCGCCGCGGGGGCGCAGGCCCGCGCCCAGGGTGCCCAGCGCCTTCTTTTCTTGACCGATGTGGATGGGATCCTGGACACCTCGCGACGGCTCATCCCCCGCCTTCTGCCCGAGCAGGCTCGTGCCCTGATCCAGAGCGGCGTGGTGGCAGGAGGCATGATCCCCAAGGTAGAGGCGTGCCTCTATGCCCTACCGAGGGTGGCCTTTGCCCAGATCGTGGATGGGCGCAAGCCCCACGCCCTACAGGAGTGCTTTGACGGGCGCCTTCAGGGGACCAGAGTCGGATAGGGCTACTCCGGACACGCTGATGTTGGCACCGCCACAGTGAGGAACCGGCAAGCGGGAGGGTGTACTATATCCCCGAAGCCGTGCAGAGGAGGGGTCCCGTGAGCCAGTGGACTGATGTTGAGAAGCAGTACTACATGCAGTGTGCCCGCCGCCAGCCAGTGGTCATTGTGCGGGGGCAGGGCACCAAGGTCTGGGACGAGGATGGCAAAGAGTACCTGGACTTCGTAGCAGGATGGGCAGTCAACAACCTGGGCCACTGCCATCCGGAGGTGGTGAAGGCTATTCAGGAGCAGGCCGCCACGTTGATGGTGGCCTCCAACCAGTTCTACACCGTGCCGCAGCTCAAGCTAGCCAAGCTACTGGTGGAGCAGAGCGGTCTGAGTAGGGTCTTCTTCTGCAACAGCGGTGCCGAGGCCATCGAAGGCGCCATCAAGCTGGCCCGCAAGTTCGGCAAATCAGCCCTCAACGGTGCCTACGAGATCATCACTCTCCAGAATGCCTTTCATGGCCGCACCTTGACTGCCATCACGGCTACTGGCAACCCGCACTACTCGGACCCCTTCACGCCGTTGACCCCTGGCTTTGTGCAGGTGCCAGCCAACGACCTGGAGGCGGTGAAGCGCGCCAGCAATGGCAAGACCTGCGCAGTCCTGCTGGAGCCGGTGCAGGGCGAAGGGGGCGTCCGCGCCATGTCCCGGGAGTACCTGCAAGGGCTGCGGGCCTGGTGCGACCAGAAGAACGTGCTGCTCGTCTTCGATGAGGTCCAGACAGGGATGGGGCGCCTGGGCACCCTGTTTGGCTTCCAATACTTTGGCGTGAAGCCTGACATCCTTGCCCTGGCGAAGGGGCTCGGCGGGGGCGTCGCCATCGGTGCGTTCCTGTGTAACCAGAAGGCCGACGTTTTCCAGCCGGGTGACCACGGCACGACCTTCGGTGGCAACCCCCTGGCGACCGCTGCTGCCTATGCTGCCACGCGGGTGCTCATTGAGCAGAAGGTCCCTGACCACGCCCGCAGGATGGGCCAGCGCCTGTCCCAGGCGCTGGAGCAGGTGAAGGCCCGCCACGAGACGGCGGTGCGCGAGGTGCGGGGCGTTGGTCTGCTGATGGCCGTGGAGCTCTACCAGGATATTGCGGGGGACGTCGTTGGGGCCTGCAACCAGGAAGGGGTGCTGCTGAACGCGGTGCGCCCCAACACGGTCCGCTTCATGCCACCCCTGACGCTGACAGCAGCGGAGGCGGACGAGGGGGCCGCGCGCTTTGAGCGAGGCCTGACCAAGGTGCTACAAGCAAAAGGCTAGCCCAGCCCGCGGCCCAGGACAAGGGTGCTGCGGATGGTACGCTGTTGATGCCCGCCAGACCAGAGCTGTGTTGAGGAGAGCGCCATGCCAACCAAGAAAATTGTGCTTGCCTATAGCGGAGGCCTGGACACGTCGGTCGCTATCCCGTGGCTGAGGGAGCGCTACACCGCCGACGTCATCGCCCTTACATTGGACGTGGGGCAGGAGCGCGACTTGAGCGCCGTGCGCCAGAAGGCCCTCAAGAGCGGCGCGGCCAAGGCCATGGTGGTGGATGCCAAGCAAGAGTTTGCGCAGGAGTTCGTGTGGCCGGCCCTCCAGGCTGGGGCCATCTATGAGGGGGTATACCCCCTGGCCACGGCCCTGGCGCGCCCCCTTATCGCACGGCACCAGGTGCGCGTGGCCCTGGCGGAGGGGGCCTACGCCGTGGCCCACGGCTGCACGGGCAAGGGCAACGACCAGGTGCGGTTCGACGTCAGCACCATCGCCTTGGCGCCGCAACTCGAAGTGATTGCGCCGGCCCGCCTGTGGGGGATGAGCAGGGACGAGGAGAAGGAGTACGCCCGGGCCCGGGGGATCCCGGTCCCTGAGTCCGCGGGCCGGACCTATTCGGTGGACGAGAACCTCTGGGGACGCTCCATTGAGGGCGAGGACCTGGAGGACCCCTGGGGCGAACCCCCTGAAGCGGCTTTCGCCTGGACCCGCCCGGTGGACAAGACGCCCGAGAAGCCCATCTACCTGGAGATTGAGTTCCGCAACGGTGTCCCTATAGCCCTGAACGGCGAGGAGATGGAGGGGGTCGCCCTTGTCCTCCACCTGAACCGCGTCGCGGGGGAATGCGGCGTGGGGCGCGTTGACCATGTGGAGAACCGCCTGGTGGGCATCAAGTCCCGGGAGGTGTACGAGGCGCCGGCGGCCACGGTGCTCCACGCGGCCCACCGCGCGCTGGAGACGTTGACGCTCAGCAAGGAGCAGGTCCGCCTCAAGGACTTGCTGGCCCAGCAGTACGCCGACCTGGTCTACAATGGCCTCTGGTTTACCGCTTTGAGGGAAGACCTCAACGCCTTTGTGCAGAGCACCCAGCGCTTCGTCAGCGGCGCGGTGCGGGTGCGTCTCCACAGGGGCGCCTGCGTGGTGGCGGGCCGCAAGTCACCCCATGCCCTCTATCAGATGGCACTGGCCACCTACGGGGCCGGAGACCAGTTCGATCACCGGGCGGCGGAGGGGTTCATCAAGGTGTACGGCCTCCCAGTCAGGACCCAGACCCAGGTGCAGTTGGGCCCCAAGACCAAGTAAGGGGAGCCTACCCAACACTAGGTTGAGGAGGGTGCTATGACCTTCACGAGGGTGCACCACGTGGGGATGGTGGTGGGTGACCTGGAGGAGGCGCGGCGTGTCTACACCGGGGGCCTGGGGCTGGCGGTGGACGAGCACCGAAGCCCTCTGCCGGGTGGCCGCGGGACTGTCCCAGGGGATGCGACGGCCCTGGACTTCCCCATCGGCGAGATGTTCATCGAGGCCCTGAAGCCAAAGGACGCCTCGGGCGAGCTGGGCAAGTTCCTGGAGGAGCGCCGCGGTGTGGGGGGCATGCACCACATCGCTCTGGCCACCTCGGACTTTGCCCGTGATGTACGTCGGCTGCGGCAGCAGGGGGTCGCCCTACTGCCGGACCGCCAGGGCTGGGACGGTGTTGGCAGCGTCGTCTTGGACCCCAAGACTACGCTGGGGCTGCTCATCAGCGTGGTGCCAGACGAAGGCTACTACGTCCACCCCCACTATCGCGGCGATGGCACGGTGACCGGCATGGCCCACATCGGCATCGCAGCGCGGGACAAGGAGCAGGTCCGCCACCTGTGGGAGGATGTTTTTGGCATCCCCTGGGACAAGAGCATGAACCGGGACACTACCAAGCGAGGCCTTGGTCCCTACGACCCGGTGGAGCTGGTCGAGTTCCCGGTTGGTGGCACGGTTATTGAGATAAGTATCCCCATCGGCACCGAATACGGCAGTGGCAAGTTTGTGGAGCAGCGGGCGCCGCTGGGCGCTGCCTATCACCACATCTGCCCCTACGCCCCCAACGTCCACCAGTTTATCGAGAAGGCCAAGGCCGCTGGGATGCAGCAGCTCGGCGCTATCCCGCCCATCGAGCAGAGCCGGCGGGCCACGGGGTGGATTCACCCCAAGAGCTTCCTGGGGACGCTCCTGGAGGTCTGGAACCGGCCGCCGGGGGCCATTCCCTATCCCAAGCCCTGACTCTCTACAGCCACGTTGGTGATGCCCAGAGGGGGCAGCAGGCCATATCACGCCGGAGGTCAGCAATATGCCCAGGGACGACGTCGCCAAGGGCGAGGCCCGTAGCCAGATCCTGACTACGGTGCGGGACTGGGTCCAGAAAGAGGTGGAGCCCCTCTCCATGAAGTACGAGAGGGACAATATCTACCCCCAGGAGCTCATAGACCAGATGGCGGCTATGGGTCTCTTCGGCATGAACGTGCCGGAGGAGTATGGTGGGCTGGACCTGGACTACACCACCTTCGCCATGGTCTTCGAGGAGGTTGCCAAGGGGTGGATGGCGGTGACAGGCCCCCTGGGCACCCACCACATCATGACCTACATCGTGAGGAACTACGGCACCGAGGAGCAGAAGCGCCGCTTCTTGCCCCGGATGGCCCGAGGGGAGATGCGCTGCGGCCTGGGCCTCACGGAGCCCAACGCCGGCACCGATAACCAGGCCATGACCACGGTTGCCCGGCGCGATGGCGAGGAGTACGTGGTCAACGGGACCAAGATGTTCATCACCAACGGCATGAACGGGCACGCCGTTGCCCTCCTGGCCAAGACCAATCCCAACGCCACGCCTCCTCACCGGGGCATAAGCTGCTTTATTGCCGAGAAGGGGGCGGGTTTCTCCGTGGGGCGGGAGTTGGACAAGTTGGGCTACCGTGGCGTTGACACCGTGGAGCTCATTTTCCAGGACTACCGCTGTCCGGCCGACAACCTGGTGGGCGGCGTCGAAGGCCAGGGCTTCCGCCAGGTGATGAGTGCCCTGGAAGCGGGGCGAATCAACATCGCGGCCAGGGCAGTAGGCGTGGCGACCGCTGCCTTCGAGCGGGCCGTCAAGTATGCCCAGCAGCGCAAGACCTTTGGCCGCCCCATCGGCGAGCACCAGGCCGTCCAGTTGATGCTGGCAGATATGTACACCAAGCTCCAGGCGGCCCGCCTGCTGACCTACGATGCTGCCCGCAAAAAGGACTCTGGTGAGCGGGTGGACATGGAGACCGGCATGGCGAAGCTCTACGCCAGCGAGGTCTGCGCCCAGATCGCCATGGATGCCATGCGCATCCACGGCGGCTACGGCTACATCAAGGACCTGCCCCTGGAGCGGTACTACCGGGACGCCCCCCTGATGATCATTGGCGAGGGCACCAACGAGATCCTGCGGACCGTCATCGCCCGCCAACTGCTCCAGCGGTACAAGGTCTAGCAACGACCGGTTCCCGTTGATGGAATGCACTCGCCCTGGGCGTGTTGAAAAGCGAGCGGGGTTCTCTGCCGTTGATAGTGGGACCGACTAGTGCCTAGTCTGACTACTATGTTGCTGTTTTCAGTGGTGCTGTTCGACCGCCCCGTAAACGGGGTGGCATCATGCCGCAGCCTTATGGTGATTGACAAAATACCGTGACATTCCCCTTAGGAGGGTGCCAGGGGACCCAGGTCCCTTGCCGGGGGTCTGGGGGTGTCCCCCAGCGTCTTTTCACCCCCTTCTCCTGCTGGAGAAGGGGGTCGGGGGGATGAGGTGTCAGCAGTGACAGCGACGCCGATGTCGTTGTAATTGGTCAATGACCATAAGGTTGCGGTGTAGGAGCCCTCTGCCAACAAGGACTTGTTTCTCGGACTAAGCACTCAAGGGGGTGTGTGTGGCGCTTGCCTATTCCTACATTGATACCCACGTGCACACGCACCGCTCCTCCGCGCAGGGCGTGCAGGCCATGGGCGGTGCGCCCAGGGTGCCGGGCTACACCGGCGTGGTAGAGGAGCTGCTGGCCCTGATGCACCGCAGCGGGGCGGCCCACGCTGTCATGCTCAACTTCACCCCGGTGGCCGACATGCTAGCCGCCGCCAGAGCGCGGCTGGCCCCAGACCTCACTCCGTCGCAGCGCCGGGAGGTGGAAGAAGAGGCCCGAGGGGCCATGGTGGGCCGGGTGCAACGGCGCAACGACTGGACGTGTCAGGTGGCCCGGGAACACCTGGGCCTGATTGCCTACATCGGCATTGACCCCGTGCTGGGTCCAGAGGGCATGGCGCAGGAGGTAGAGCGTTGCCACGCCCAGGGCGCACGGGGCGTCAAGCTCCACACCTTTGTGCAGCGGCTTCCCCTCAATGACCGCAGGCTGTGGCCTGCCTACCGCGCCGCCCAGGAGCTTGGGATGGCCGTCTATCCGCATACAGGCCCCTTCCAGGGCGGGGATGTGCCGGAGGTGCGCCCGGGTCTAGCAGCCGAGGTGCTGCGGGAGTTCCCCCGCCTACAGTTGGTCCTGGCGCACGCTGGAGGCCGACCCTACTTCCAGGAGGCGGTGGCGCTGGCCAGGGAGTTTCCCCAGGCGGCCTTCGACTGCTGTGGCCTGGTACCTGGCTCCCCAGGCCCAGGCGACCTCTCGGATGACGAGCTGGTGGCGCTGTTCCGCGACCTGGGAATAGACCGGGTGGTCTACGGCAGCGACTGGCCCTGGCGCGACCCCGTGCCCGAGGTGGCCCGCATCGCGCGGCTCCCCCTACGGGATGATGAGCGGAGCGCCCTCCTCCGCGACAATGCCCAGCGCATCCTGCGGCTGGGGTAGGTTCTGTTGACATCCTGCCGTTTCTCCCGCTCGTGGTGAGCCAGTCGAACCATGAGCGGGAGCCTGGTCGGGTCCGCTCTCCTTCGAGAGCCTCAGGGTGAGCGGGGAATGTCAACAGAACCTAGCGTTCCCCAGGCTGTTTCGGCCTAACTTTTCACGCCGCCAGACGTTTTCTTTTCATGGGGAGGGTGAATGCAGATGCCGACGACTAGGAGGGAATGAGCATGGGACGCAGGAGCTGGTGGTACATTGGCTTGCTGGCGGCGCTGGTGACTGTCTTGGCCCTGGTGGCGGTGCCGGCCCTCGCCCACGGCGGCGGCAATGGGGGCGTCATGGGCCAGCGCATGGGAGCCATGGGCGCCGGCGGTATGGGGATGACGGGTGGCCAAGGTATGATGGGTGGCCAAGGCATGACGGGTGGCCAAGGCATGACGGGTGGCCAAGGCATGACGGGTGGCCAGGGCATGACGGGTGGCCAAGGCATGACGGGTGGCCAAGGTATGATGGACGGCCAAGGCATGATGGACGGCCAAGGCATGATGGACGGCCAAGGCATGATGGACGCCCCTGGGGATGTGCGCGGCATGGGCCGCGGGCATGGTCCGGAGGCCCGGGGTCATGGCAACCGCGCCGACCACGCCCGCCAGCTCGGAGCTATGGTCAAGGTAACTTCCGTAGCCCAGGACTCCTTTGCGGGCATCACCCGCGACGGCCAGGCGGTGACCGTCAACGTATCCGAAGACACCAAGCTCTTCGATCCCTTCCAGCAGGAAGCCACCCTCGCCGATATCGAGGTGGGCGACATCGTGGCAGTCCTGGGGCCCAGGGAGAACGGCGTTGTATCAGCCCGCCGGGTAGTCATCGCACCCGTCGGCTTCCACCGGGTGGCGGCCCGCGGCGAGGTGATGGCGGTGACAGACACATCCCTCACCCTGACAACCCCTCGTGGCGACGAGGTCACGTTCTCTCTGACCGATGCCACCAAGACGACGTTCAAGCAGGAAGGCCAGACAGCCATCGCGGTGGGCGACCGGGTCCAGGTCCAGGGCCTGAAGCGGGACTTCTCTGCGGACCCAGCCGTTGGCCTTCGCATCCATGACCTTGGACCGGCACCGCAGCCAGCCGCGGCTTCCTAAGACTTTACCCTCCCCTAGCGTAAAGCAGGGAGCGGGCGCCACCTTCCGCTCCCTGCTTTTTTGTTGTTGGCGGTGGGACCTCTGTCCTCTCAGGCTAGTGTCCCGTTTCCGAAATACGCTTACAATTTGTCGTTGCGAGGACTCCGGCTTGCCGGAGGACGAAGCAACCTGGAGGGGTGGGCCCCATCCCAGATTG